>CANDMD010000071.1 GCA_947385725.1 uncultured Lachnospiraceae bacterium
CCTGGCGGAGAACACAGGCTGCCGCCGTGGGCAGTTCCGAACTCTCCCCCTGGCAAAACCCCATAAGAACAGCGGAGATGCCCCGCAGAAACAGGGCCGGGCACAAAAGCATGATCAGATATGCGCTGTACTGCACATGAAATAGCTTTCTCGCGATAAACCCCGCCCCCCAAAAAAGCACAACCGTACCCGCCAGCCCTGCGGCCAGCTGAAATATCATGATATTGCGGCGCATTTTCGCCGCGCTCCTGTACTGTCCCTTGGCAATGCGGACCCTGAGAAGCTTGCCCAGGACATCCGCCGTGTAACCGCTGTACAGCGACCATAGGAAAGCAACCGCCAGCACCGCCGCCGCAATATATGTCACACCGTTATCCCCTGTCTTCCTGCCGATAATCAGGATCGTGACCAGGGAAATGATATGAGCCGCCCCCTGTATCTTCCGTCTCTTTATCTCATGTGAATTCATTTGATGTCCCTCAAAATCTGTAACAGCTCCGCTCATGCAGCAATTCGCAGATCACGCCCTGTGTGCAGGCGCCCACGCGCAGTCTGTGCATTGTGCATGGGTAAGCTTTTCCAAAGTCAGCCCCTGGTAATCCCCAACCCCGTCAGCAGTTCCTCCTGCTTCTGCTCCATAACTTCCGCTTCCTCCGGCTCCATGTGATCGTAGCCGCACAAATGCAGCATACTGTGCGCCACCAGAAACGCAAATTCCCTCTTTGTGCTATGACCATAGCTTTCCGCCTGCTCCCGCACCTTATCCACGGAGATCATGATATCCCCCAGCACCAGCTCCCCCGTATCGGGATCAAAGCAGTCAGCCTCCGCCCCCTCAGGGATTTCAAATACACCTTCCTGTCCGAACTCCAGGCTGGGAAAAGAAAGGACATCCGTCTCCCTGTCAATCCCGCGGCATTGCCTGTTCAATTCCCTGATCCCCGCATTGTCCGTAAGGACCAGGTTCACCTGTGCCTCGAAAGGGCAGCCTTCCGACGCAAGGGCCGCCTCACATACAAGCTTTCCCACGGTTTCCACGTCAAAAGGGAACTCTGTACAGGTCTCATTCTCAACGCAAAAAGTCATAATACAGCTTCTCCTCCCTGAATATCTTATGCATGGCCTTATATTCCTTCATGGAGAGATCACACTGCCAGAAATACCCTTCGTTTACCAGCTTTTTAAACATATCATCGATAAACGCCGTATAATCTATGGGCTTGTCCCCGTTTTCACGCAGCATGCGGGTGATGGAGGAGACCACCTTGTCCGAGCATGCCAGGATCGCTGTCTCCTTATTCTTCGGCGGCTTTTCCGTGCCGTATTCCATCAGGATCTCTTTCAGCTTCGGCGGAAAATGCTTCCTCACCATCACTTTAGGCAGCTCGTCCCCCATTCTGTGGTAAAGCGCCGCGCACTTTAACATATTTTCATCCATGCCTATCGCCTTGCAGATCAGGTCACAGAAATGAGCCGCGTGGATGCTGATAAAATAATCCTCCCTGGACTCTTCCTTGAATTTCACAAGGGTGGGATTCTCCGTGTCATTGATCTCCAGATAATTCACCCTGTACTGATAGATCACCATGGAGGAAAACAGTCTCAGCCCGCCCACAAGCATAATGCTGTTGACTATGATATTGGCTGCCGGCACCAGAAACACCTCAAGCTCCGGTCTGGCATTGGCAAGCAGTATCACATTGGCGGTCTCGCAGACCAGAAGACAGAGAATGGACATGGTAAGGGGAAGCCCTATCGTAAAGTCTATCTCCAGATGCTGAAAAAGAGCAGCCGCAAAGCATCCGCTGATCAGATACATCACAAAATAATTCATGGAGACGCCGCTGATGATCACAGGGATCATCAGCAAGACGGAAGACGCCAGGATTCCCGTGCCCAGATTGCTGAACAGCGCCAGCATCACAAAGATGGTGAGAAAGGGCCAGCCCGCCGCAGGCAGAAACACACAGGCAAACGCTATCGCCAGCCCGATACAGACACAAAGCCAGAACCGGAAAGGATACTTCTCGTTATTGTAATCCAGTTTCCCCTTGACATACTCCTGGCGCAGCTGGAACCCGATCACTGCAAGCCCTGCCACCGTCATGACCAGATTGGAGAGAAGCCTGTCCGGCTCCGTATGCCGTATCAGTCCGATCAGCAGGACGCAGCCGCCCCCAAGCGCCATGATCCCCAGCTCCGTCAATATTAGCAATATCGTTTTATTTCGCCTATTTCTTTCCATATTTTTGTCTGCTTCTGTGTTTCTCCTTCATCTCATAGTCATCATAAGCCTTTACGATCTTCTGTACCAGGGGATGGCGCACCACGTCCTTGTTCGTCAGCTGGCAGAAGGCAATGTCGTCGATCCTTGCCAGCACCCTTGCTGCCACGTCCAGACCGGATTTTGTCCCCGATGGCAGATCCTTCTGGGAGGCGTCCCCGGTGACAATGACCTTGGAGCCAAACCCGATCCTGGTCAGAAACATCTTCATCTGCGCCGGTGTGGTATTCTGCGCCTCGTCCAGAATGATGAAGGCATTGTCCAGGGTGCGCCCCCTCATGTATGCCAGGGGCGCCACCTCGATCAGGCCCTTCTCCATGTTTTTCGCAAAGTTCTCCGCGCCCATGATCTGGTACAGCGCGTCGTACAGCGGCCTCAGGTAAGGATCCACCTTGCTTTGCAGGTCGCCGGGCAGGAAACCCAGCTTTTCCCCGGCCTCTATGGCGGGCCTGGTAAGGATGATCCTGCCCACCTCCTCGTTTTTAAATGCCATGACCGCCATGGCCATGGCAAGATAGGTTTTACCCGTGCCCGCCGGTCCTAAAGCAAATACGATCATGTTTTTCCGGATGGCATCCACATACGCCTTCTGCCCCAGCGTCTTCGGCTTAATCGGTTTGCCGTTTACCGTGTGACAGATACAGTCGCCGTCTATTTCCGTGATCACTTTTTCCTGTTCTTCCATACCCATTGTAATCGCATAATCCACGCTCTGCTCCTCAATTTCATTTCCTCTGTCAGAGAGAACGGCAAGCTGCTCCAGCACCGAAGCCGCCTTTTTTACCATTGCCTCCTGCCCTGTGACAACCACGCTGCCGTTCCGGTTCACGACCTCCACATTGAAATCCCGCTCGATCTTTTTGACATAAGCATCCTGCATTCCAAATATATTCTGCATCTGCTGGGAGGACATCTCCAGCTGCATTGTAAATGAATCATTCATAACTTTCCCCACCCAGATCTTTCGTTTTCTTGACAGTTCCTCAGGAAATCCTTCCAGACCCCTTATTTCTCATTGGGTCTGTTCCGGCTGTTCCGTTTCTGCTCCCTCCGTCCTGTCGATGGCAGTCCTGACTCCCACCGGCTCCTGCACCAGGAACTCCCCGATCACAACCCATGAATCTCCATTTCTATCTATTTTAACATCTTTTTCAATAATTTGTACCCCTTTTTCCTCTAAACTTTCAATATATTCGGAAATTTTTTGATTTAACAGTATTTTTGCCTCATCCAGCGTGTATTCATACTCCACATTCTGATATTCCCTGTGGGTGCAGCTGCCCAGGAAGACAGGGATCGACAGCTTCTGGAACAGCAGGGTGCGGCTCTCCCTGATCACGCTGTCATAGACCAGGAACGGCCTGTCTTCCGGCAGCTTCCACTCCTTTTCCCCGACCCTGAGATAGTATCTCTGCTCTTCCCTGCCGGTATACTCTTTTTCTATGTAATCCAGAGGCAGTGAATCCGTAAACTGCAGCGTATGCTCCAGGACCACATCCGCGTCCGCGTCCACATAGATATATTCCCGCACCGTGCTGTCATCATTGTAGACCGGCACCCTGCCCTCCACCAGCACCGTTCCCGCCTCCACCACATCCCCCGCCGCCACAGCGGGAACGCCGCTGCGCACCATAACGGAAACCACGGTTCCCGCGTACTGGGACGTCAGATCGGCTCCGGCCGGCCGTTCCCTGGTATCCGTGATGATGGGGGCGTCGTTTTCCTTGATGGAAATCCGCAGCCGCGTTCCCTCCAGCTTTGCGGAAGCCCAGGTCACCTGGGGGAACTGCCTGCGTATCTCCTTTTCCAGCGTTTCAATATCCAGCAGTTCCTTCCGCATTCCCTCCGATACCTGGTTTTCCCTCAGGAAATCGTTGAACACATCCTGGGTGATCTGATAGTTGCCCTCCAGCTCGATATCCCAGATATGGGTGGACGACCAGATCCAGAAGGCCACGGTCAGAAACAGCCCCGCCAGAAAGACCTTCCTCCTCAAAAGCCTGGGCAGAAAAAAAGGCAGTCCATATCGCTGCAATATGGCTACCCTTGTTCCAGTCTTCTTTGCAATGGGACGAAGCCTGTAAAATCCCTTCAGGGTGATATTCATGTAATAGACTTCCCCATCCCGCACAATGTCCCACAAAAGGATATCCTTGTTGCTGCACAGATTCATAAACCGCTCCGGCGAAAATCCCCATACACGTATCCGCAGATATCCCCGGATATACTTTAAAAACTCTATCATGGCATTCCCTCGCTTCCCTTTCAGATATAGCGGACACAGGAGATACACCCGCTGATCTTCATATCTTCATTGGTATAATAGTCTATGCAGAGCCCTGTCCCCTCGAAGCAGACCTGGCAGGTCTTCCCCTGCAGCAGGATCATCTGCCCCGTGTACTCCAGAATACCACGATAGTTTTCAATCCACGCCTCCCTGTTTCCGGTCATTGTGACACGCATTGCCCCCATGCAGATATCCTTGGGCAGCTTCAGGGAATCCAGGATCATTTCCTTTTTCGGCTGTAGGTTTTTGTTGTTTTTACTATTTCTCATGTTCCCATTATATTATGGGAAGTGCAAAGCTATGCTATAATTCCTTTGATAAAAGGTCTTACCTCCGGTTTTTCAGAAGTGATGGTACAGGCTGACAGATAGCGTCTCTGCGCTTCCTCCAGCTTCTCCTGCCGGTTGGCATGGATCACCGCAAGGGTTTCTCCCTCTTTCACGAAATCCCCCACCTTCTTCCGCAGCACAATGCCAACGGACAGATCGATCACACTCTCCTTTGTCTCCCTGCCGCCACCGAGGATCAGGGAACAGATCCCCACTTCGTCACAGGCGATATGGCTGATATACCCTTCTACAGGAGACTTGATCTCATGAACGACAGAGGCCTTAGGCAGAAGTCCCGTGTCGTAGACCGCTTTCGGATCCCCTCCCTGGGCTTCCACAAATTCCGCCAGCTTATCCAGTGCGCTTCCATTCTCTATGACTGCCTGCAGCTTTGCAAGGGCAGACGACCTGTCCGCCGCCTTTCCGCCGGCGATCAGCATCTGGCTGCCCAGCGTCATACACAACTCCAGGAAATCCGCAGGCCCGTTTCCCCTCAAGGTCTCAATGGCCTCCTCCACTTCCAGGGCGTTGCCCACCGCAAAGCCGAGAGGCTGATCCATATCCGAGATCACGGCGATAGTCCTGCGCCCCGCATGATTCCCCAGCCTGACCATCTCCTCCGCCAGAGCCCTCGCGTTCCCTTCCTCCTTCATAAATGCGCCGCTTCCCGTCTTGACGTCCAGCACAATTGCATCCGCTCCGGCCGCCAGCTTCTTACTCATAATGGAACTGGCAATGAGGGACATGTCGTCCACCGTGGCCGTCACATCCCGCAGGGCGTACAGCTTCTTATCCGCAGGCGCCAGATCTGCCGTCTGTCCCATAATGGCGATACCGATGCGGTTCACATTCCGGATAAACTGCTCTGTGGTCAGCGCGGTGGTAAAGCCGGGAAAGCTTTCCAGCTTGTCAATGGTGCCCCCCGTATGACCCAGTCCCCGCCCGCTCATCTTCGCCACTGGAATCCCGCAGGCCGCCACCATAGGCGTCAGCGCCAGGGAAGTCTTATCCCCCACGCCACCGGTGCTGTGCTTATCCACCTTGATGCCGCCAATCTGTGAGAGATCCAGCATGTCCCCGCTGTGGGCCATCGCCAGGGTCAGCGCCAGGGTCTCGCCCTCCGTCATCTTTCGGAAATAGACCGCCATCATCAGGGCGGATACCTGATAATCAGGTATCTCGCCTCTGGTGTATCCCTCTATAAAGAAATCAATCTCCTCCTTTGACAGTTCACCGCCGTTTCTCTTTTTCATAATGATGTCGTACATTCTCATGGCATTTCCCTCCCGTCATCTATATTCCAGCTGTCAGCCAAGCCGCCACTGCCTTTATAGTATAGCATATTCCAAGCCGGATTTCCACAGATTACGGTTCAGGGTTACGTCTCGCTACGTCTACCGGATGCTTATCTCATCCATGTTATCACCCACCAGGAGCGCGCTGACCTTTTCCACATCGATGACACTGGAAAGCCTTGCGGTCTTTGTATAATTCCCCTCTGAGTATCCGGCCTCAAGCTCCTGATATCCCATTTCTTCCATAACCGTGCCGTCCTGATACCGGATGCCGTTGACGAATAAAGCCCTGAGACTATCCGCCTGTTCCAGACTGATCCCTTCCATCTCCTCCAGCTGTCTGGCATCTTCCCCGTCGCAGACCAGTTTTATACTGATAGGCGTAAGTTCAACCCTGTTGACCGTGACCGGACAGCCCGCAATCTGATATTCTCTGTTAAGCTCATAACAGACCGGCTCCGCAGCGTGCAGATTGAGTGCAAACTCCCAGTTTCCTTTCAAAAGCTCCTCCCCTTCCATTGCTTTCTCCCCTGGCGCATTCAGTGAGGTGAACTGGATGATCAAATCCAGGTCTTCCTTTCCGGGATTCATTTTCGTTCCTATCATTTCAAAATATCTGCTGTTGGAGACAGCCTGACGGCTCTCGTCCACAAAACCCCAGCTTAACATGCTGAAAAGATTATCTTCTTCCTGACGGTCAGTAAGGAAGTCCATACTACAGTCAGGGGTGATCCTCACCGACTCATCCTCTGCTGTTATCTCAAAAAGCGCATAAAAGCAGTTGTTATCCTGTATGGTCTGTATCGACCGTATGGTAAGCCCATTGTCTGATATGGTCTGATATTCCTCCCGGGCAATGTCCCCCATTACCAGCGCTGTCTGCTGCTCATCATCTGCCCCAAAAACTTCCCCGGCTTTCTGGTTCCATTTGAAGATCTCCGATGCACTAACAGTCATTCCCAGTACGGCTACCATTGCCGCCGCTAAGATAATCATTTTACCCTTTTTCATTTTTCTCACCTTTTTGACCTTTCCGTCATCCAGTCCGGCAAGAGTACTTAACACAACCTGATGCACATGCTCCGGCACCTCCGGAAACGCTTCGTTCCATTCATTGTTTTGCATATCCATACACCTCCTCTAATTTTGCCTTTAAAAGCTTCCTGCCCCGGTACAGCCTCATTTTTACCGTACTCTGTGACAGCTTTAAAATCTGGCAGATTTCTTTCATGGAAAACCCCTCCACATAAAACAATATAAAGGGAGCCCTGTAATTTTTTTCCAGACCCATGACCGCTTCAAACACTTCCGAATAATCTTCCTGCTCCGTCACTGCCCGCACGTCGTCATAGTAATCCTCATAAGAAATCTGCTCCTTTCTGGAACGAATGATCTGTTTACATTCATTGATCAGTATTCTGGTCAGCCATGTCCTGAAATACATCTCATTCCGTAAGGTGTGCAATTTCTCAAAAGCATGTAATATTGCATTTTGCATCGCGTCAGCGCAGTCTTCCTCATTATTTAAATAGGACCTCGCTATGTGATACAGGCTCTTTTCAGCATCGAGCACCTGTGCCGTAAACTGTTCTTTGTTCATTTTTTTCATGTTCCTTATGATTTGATAATGGACTATGTGCCCATTTTCACGAAACGGCCGTTTCATTTTACAATAATTAGATGCATAAGAATCAAAAAGGTCACAAAAAATCCGGGGGCGATCAGTTTGACACTGTATCGTCCCCCGGATCATATGTCGGTAATTTCCGTAGGATTTTCCTCATCCCTCAATTGCAATATACTTCTTTTCCGCTATCTCAGGCTTTTTCTCTTCCACCTTTGGAACGCTCAGCTTCAATACCCCGCCTTCATATCTCGCCTGGATATCTTCCTGCTTCACATCCTCTCCCACATAGAAAGATCTGCACATACTGCCCGCATAACGTTCCCGGCGTACGAACTTGCCGGATTTTTCTTCCTTCTCATCCTTGTCAAGCCCTTTCGCCGCGCTGATCACCAGATAGCCGTCCTTAAGTTCCAGGGAAAGCTCCTCCTTCTTAAAACCGGGCAGATCGATATCCACCTCGTAATGGTCTTCATGCTCCCGCACATCTGTTTTCATCATGTTCGCCGCATGGCGTCCATACAGTTTTCTCTGTGCCTTCTGCATTGCCTTGTCATCAAACACAGGGAAATCGAGCAAGCCGTCAAAAAAGCCATCAAATAGGTTTTCTCCGAAAATACTGGGTGTCATCATAAGTCATCTCTCCTTTTCTAATATGAATATACTACCCGAACCTGGAGATATCTGGAAAGATACCGGAACATACGCTTCCGCCGATGCTGTTCTGTTCCTTCCTGTTCCCTTGTTCTATTTGTGTTATAACACCCAGTTTAATATTTGTCAATAAAACCCGCGGACTTTTTTTGTGAACATTTTGTGTTCAGATTTTTTCCGGCTTTTCCGCAACCAGAAGGAAGCGGTGGATCTTCCCTTCTATGACGCCGTCCCTCTCCAAAAGTTCCTGTGCGCGGTAAAGGTTTTCCAGACAGTCCCTGACGCTTAATCCCGGGAATTCCCACTCAATGATCCGTGCAAACCAGACAAGGGCGCCATAGTACAAAGCGGGGCGAACCATAATTTCCCCGCTGCAGAATCCCTGATCGCCTTATCCACATCCTCCCGGCCTGCAACCTCCGCCAGAATACCCATATATTCATCTTTATGATGCTCCGCGTTTATGCACCGATTCAACATCCAGAGAGTGTGCATGGACGGACAGCGCCTGATGGAATCCACAAGGAACGGCTCATATTGAGGACTGAATCCCTCAATGAAATGTACCATCGCCCCAGGCACTCCAAAATCGTCCAACGGATGCCGTTCATCCTTTCTAACCGCTTATATCACATTTCAATTTTCCCATGGAATATCCAGCACTTCCACCTTCTTGTCCCGAAGCATCAGTTCCTTCACTGCCTGGGCCGCGCTGGTGCCCTCAAACAGCACCTTGTTCACCTGCTCGATAATAGGCATCTGTATCTGGTATTTCTCCGCCAATTCCATGGCGGCTTTGGCGGAATACACGCCTTCCACCACCATCTGTACCTCCGCCATGGCCTCCTCGTAGGACTTGCCCTGACCAATGAGTATGCCCGCCCGGCGGTTTCTGGAGTGCATGCTGGCACAGGTCACAATCAGGTCGCCGATTCCCGTCAAGCCGCAGAAGGTTTCAAATTTCCCGCCCATGGCGATCCCCAGTCTTGCGATCTCCGCGATGCCCCTGGTAATCAACGCCGCCTTGGTATTGTCCCCGTAGCCAAGGCCGTCCGCAATGCCTGCCGCCAGAGCCACCACATTCTTCAGGGAACCGCCCAGCTCCATTCCCAACACATCCGGGCTGATATAGACACGGAACACTTCGTTCATAAACAGATTCTGGATATACTCCGCCGTGGCTTTGGACCTTGCGCCCACCACAATGGTGGTGGGGATTCCCCTTCCCACTTCCTCCGCGTGGGAAGGCCCTGACATCACAGCCACATCGGCCTGGGGAATCTCCTGCTCGATAATCTCCGACAATGTCATCAGGGTATGCTCCTCGATTCCCTTTGCCACATTCAAAATCTTTTGATCCTGCACCACCAGGCTGCTGAGGCGGTGCGCCGTAGTTCTGGTATAAGCGCTGGCCACTGCCATTACCAGCAGATCCCTGCCCTCCACCGCCTCCTTGTCATCCGCGGTGAAAAACATATCCTCCGGCAGCTTTACGCCGGGAAGCATTTTATGCTCATGCTTCTCCCTGAGCATCTCCACTTCCGCCTCCAATGCGGACCAGACCGTGATCTCATGCCCGTTCTTATGCAGAAGCGCCGCGATGGCAATGCCCCAGCTTCCTCCCCCAAGAATCGTTATCTTTGCCATATTCCCTCTTTTCCGTGCATAAGCACAATATTGTATGAATTCCTGCGTATTCTGCGCCCGCTGCCTGCATCGTCAAAGCGCTGGTCTGCACTCTGCTTCGGCCCCTGCCGAACATGCGCCGCTGACACACAGCACCGTCAGCCAGCGCTGCCGCCGCAATGCTGTACCGATACGCATCGTCTCATTTTATATAGATTCCTTTTCAGAAATTTATAGGGAAGCGATGATGGAATCAGCGCTTCCTTAGTCAAACAGCGAGCTCAGCCGATGACCCGACCGTATATTTCATGGGTGTGAACCGGATACCGTCCTGTTCCTGTTCTTCTGACAGCGGTTCAAACCCGATATGAAGATAAAAGGGTCTGCCGTATGGCGAGGAATTCAGGGTGATCTCCTTCAGTTCCGGATTCTCCTTCCTGAGATCTTCCAAAAGATACCGGAAGATGGAAGTTGCAACACCCTGTCGATGGTATTCTTTCTTAGTAAACACCAGATTGATATGCGTCCTGTTTGCACGCATCCCCATGATGCCAATGATCTTTCCCCCGTCAAACGCCGCGTATATGGGACAGATTCCCTGTCCGCATTTTGCAATATATTCCTCATTCTGCACTACTTTCCGGAAGGTCTCAACCCCCTCGGGCTTATAATCCGGCGCCTCAAACTGTAAGAACACCTCCATTGCCAAGTCCAGGGCTTCTTTCACTTCATTTTCCTTAATTTTACGAATTTCATACATCACGTTTTCTCCTCCCCGCATTCCACTCACTGAACTGCTCTACTAAGGAAACGCTGATTAAATCATCGTTTCCTTAGTGTCTCCGGCGGATGCGCACGGATTTACAATGGTTTATGCTGCTTCGCAGCGCAAATCCGGCGTGGGAAACGCTTTAATCAGCGTTTCCCTTATTTACCCGCATTCTTATCATGATCCACAGCCTCTTCCACATCCACCTTATTCTTCTTCGTCAGGTAGGTTTTCCTCTCGTTCCCATGGAGCAGCCGCACAATGTTTTCCCGGTGCTTCCAGTAAGCCAGCGCCGCCATCGCAAGGGTCAGCCCATACATCTCATAAAGCTGTGCCTGGGACATCCCTGCAAACAGCCCCATCTGCCCACAGACCACCATCTCAATGATCAACCCCAGGTACACCAGCAGGGATCCCAGGGACACATAATGAGTGGTGAAAAAGATCCCGAAAAAGATCACCACGCCCATCACAATGAAATAGGGATGAAAAGCGAGGATCAGCCCCGCCGTCGCCGCAATGCCCTTTCCTCCTTTAAAGCCCATATAAAAAGGATAATTATGCCCCAGGATGGCCCCCGCCGCCGCATAGAGGCTGAGCAGATAGATGGTATCGGGATGGGATCCGCCGAAAATCAGCCTTATCACCCAGATCGCAGCCATACATTTCAGACAGTCTCCTGCCAGCACTATCAGCCCAGCCCTGGTGCCCAGCACGCGCAGGGTATTCGTGGTCCCCGCATTGCCGCTGCCGTGCTGCCTGATGTCGATGCCATGCAATTTCCCGTAAAAATACGCTGTCTGGAACAATCCAAACACATACCCGATTAACAGACAAATGATTCTTTCCATCACTGTTCCTTTTCCTTTCGTTCCCTGATAATGAACCTGAGGGGCGTTCCTTTGAAGCCAAAGGTTTCCCTGATCTGGTTCTCAATATATCTTGTATAGGAAAAATGCATCAGTTCCCTGTCATTCACAAAGATGACGAAGGTTGGGGGCTTTACGGACACCTGTGTGATATAATAAAGCCGCAGACGCTTCCCCTTGTCGGAGGGAGGCTGCTGCATCATCACCGCCTCCGCCATGATCTCATTCAATACTCCTGTGGCCACCCGCATGGCATGATTTTCGCTGACCATGTCAATGGTCTCGAAAAGCTTGGGCAGACGCTGTCCCGTCTGTGCCGACACAAACAGGATCTCCGCATATGGCATATAGGAGAGGACTGTTCTCACCTTTTCGGTAAAACGGTAAATGGTCTTGTCATCCTTCTCCACCGCATCCCACTTATTCACGGCGATGATCACCGCCTTGCCCCTGTCATGGGCGATCCCCGCGATCTTGGCATCCTGCTCCGTGACACCCTCCACCGCGTCGATCACCAGCACCACCACTTCCGCCCGTTCCACCGCGCTGACCGTACGGATGATCATATACCGTTCCAGGTCTTCCTTCACCTTATTCTTGCGGCGCAGTCCTGCCGTATCAATGAACACATATTCCCTGCCGTTGTAGGTGATTTCCGTGTCCACCGCGTCCCTGGTGGTTCCCGCGATATCCGACACGATCAGGCGGTTCTCGCCCAGAAGCCTGTTGATCAGGGAAGATTTCCCCACATTGGGTTTTCCCACAATAGCCACCCTGGGGCGGTCATCCTCTTCCTCATCGGCCTCCACATCCTTGAAATAGGAGATCACTTCATCCAGCATGTCTCCCAGTCCCATCCGGTTCACCGCGGAAATCGGATGCGGATCCCCGATGCCAAGGTTATAAAACTCATAGACATCCGCCATATATTTGTCAAAGCTGTCCACCTTATTGACCACCAGCACCACAGGCTTGTGGGAGCGGCGCAGCATATCGGCCACCTTGGAATCCGCGTCCACCAGCCCCTGCTTCACATCCACCAGAAAGAGGATCACATCCGCCGTGTCAATGGCGATCTGCGCCTGGGCGCGCATCTGGGATAAAATGATATCCTTGCTGTCCGGCTCGATTCCTCCGGTGTCGATCAGGGTAAAGTCCTTGTCCAGCCAGGATACATCCGCATAGATACGGTCCCGGGTGATACCCGGTGTGTCCTTCACAATTGAAATATTCTCTCCTGCAAGCGCATTGAACAAAGTGGATTTCCCCACATTGGGTCTTCCTACCACCGCCACAATGGGCCTGTTTTTCTTATTTGCCATCCTGTCCTCCTGTTTGATCCAAAATACGCCTGTTCAACACTGCATCCACAAAATCATATCCGCTTGATTTTACAATATTGACCGGTACTTGTAAAGTTTTTTCCACATCCGAAACATGCAGGTCATCCAGAAAGACATCTTCCCCGCTGCGCAGGATGTTCTCCGGCAGAAGCAGCCTGTCTCCCAGCCGTTTTCCCTTTAACTGCGCCACCAGATCCTGGCCGGTGATCAGTCCCGACACAGTGATCTTCTCCCCGAAAAAATAATTTGTGATAGGATATACGTGCATCCTGATATTGGGATACGTCTCCTCCATCCGTTCCGCCATCCTCCTGATATAAGGATAGGCCAGCAGCCCTGTGGCGATCGCCATCTCCCCCCGGGGCACGGAATTGGGAAATCCTTCCGCCTCCCTGCGCTGTTCCATGGCATCCGTAAACTCATTCATGAGAAGCCGTAACATTCCCACGCCGTTTTCCAGCTGGAGATATCCGTCATACCGCTCCTCCTCCGGCATTTCCATGTCAGCCAGGATATACCACTCATCGCTGGCATGGACAAAATGGATCCTGTATTTATCATAGCATTCCTTCTGATATCTTTCAATCAGTTCGATCACATCTTTCGCATCCTCTTTGGTAAAAGGCTCCAGCGGGTAAAGTCCCTCCCGGTACTTTGACAGTCCCACCGGCACAACGGACACACTTTCCAGTTCCGGCATGTACTTCATCAGCTCCCTGATACTGTACTCCAGTTCCTTCCCATCGTTGAGCCCCTTGCAGAGGACGATCTGGCCGTTCATACGGATGCCGGCCTCTTTCAGCCTGTCCGCCTTTTTCAGCGCTTCCCCCGCGAAGCGGTTATTCAGCATCTTACAGCGCAGTTCAGGGTTCATGGTCTGGAACGAAATATTGATGGGGGACAGATGATAACGGCATATTCTGTCAATATCATGCTCGGACATATTTGTCAATGTAACATAATTTCCCTGTAAAAACGAAAGCCTGGAATCGTCATCCTTAAAATACAGGGTATCCCGCATTCCCGGCGGCATCTGGTCGATAAAGCAGAACACACACTTGTTGTGGCAATGGCGGTATTCATCCATCAGGCCATTTCCAAACTCAAGCCCCAGATCCTCGTCAGATTCCTTATCCACCTCCAGAAGCCACTGTTCCCCGTCCGGCTTTTCCACCAGCACTTCCACATAAGTGTCCTGTACCAGAAACTGATAATCAAAGATATCCTCTATTTCCGTATTGTCGATGGCGATCAGCCTGTCGCCTGCCTCTATCCCCATCTCCTCCGCGATACTGCCGGGGAGAACCCTCTGAACCACATGCCCCTTCTTCATCCCAAACTCCATTCCATCCTATTCCGCCATTTCATCCTGATCCGCCGCTCCACCCTGATCCTCTATCTCATCCTGATCCGCCGCTTCTTACCTTTCTCCATCATCCGCAAGATACAGGAGCCCGGGCGGCCGGATTGTTTTCTGCGACGTGAGCGAGATGTGGAGAGGAGACTCCGGCGAGGGGAGCCCCTCTGGCGAGCCTCGCCGTGCATGAGGCTCATCGGAACGCCCATCGAGCCGCCGCAGAAAACAATCCGGCCGCCCGGGCTCCGTCCCTCGTGCCACCCCCTATAATTTAACCATAAATTTCTTGACGTGTCACTAGCATAATGTTATAAAATAAATATAACGATCCAACCATGAAACACATATCTATTTATTACACCTGGAGGTTACTATGCCTAATTTACGTGAACTGGAAAACTCTATGCCTGTGGCTCCCCTGAAAATTGCCGCCCTGCCCTCCGCAGAGCATATGGGGCGCAGGATCAACAGCTACATGGTTGAATTCCGCAAGAATATCCATAACGATAAAGTAAAAAAAGACCCCGCTTTTCACGGGTACAGCGAAAGCAATTATCTGGCGGACTTCTCCATCCCGCGTTTCGGAACCGGTGAGGCCAAGGCCGTATTCGGCGAATCCATCCGCGGTAAGGATCTCTTTTTGTTAGTGGACGTCTGCAACCACAGCATCACCTATGAAATGAACGGCTACACCAACCATATGTCCCCCGACGACCACTATCAGGATCTAAAACGTGTCATTTCCGCGTGCAACGGCAAGGCCCACCGCATCAACGTGATCATGCCCTTCCTCTACGAGGGCAGACAGGACAAGAGAAACGGCAGGGAATCCCTGGACTGTGCCTACGCGCTGGAGGAGCTCCGGGACATGGGTGTCAATAATTTCATTACCTTCGACGCCCACGACCCCAGGGTACAGAACGCTGCCCCTCTGAACGGTTTTGACAATTTTACGCCACCCTACCAGTTCATCAAGTCGCTGCTCAACTATGAGGACGACCTGATCGTGGACAAGGAGCATCTCATTGTGATCAGCCCCGACGAAGGCGCCCTGGACCGGGCCATCTACTTTGCCACCGCCCTGGGAGTCGATACCGGAATGTTCTACAAACGGCGGGACTACTCCACCATAGTAAACGGAAAGAATCCCATTGTGGCCCATGAATTTCTGGGAGACAATGTTGACGGTAAGGATATCATCATCATTGACGACATGATCTCCTCCGGCGGAAGCATGCTGGACACGGCCAGGCAGCTGAAGGCAATGAATGCCAGGAGAGTGTTCATCTGCTGCACCTTCGGACTCTTTACAGACGGTCTCAAGGCCTTTGACACCGCTTTTGAAAAGGGCTACTTTGACAAGGTG
>CANDMD010000072.1 GCA_947385725.1 uncultured Lachnospiraceae bacterium
TCGATATATAGTTTTCTTAATCGTGTCAGATCTGCAAAGATGGACAAATCTTTTACTTCGCTTCTCTGAACCATTATTTCCCTCAAACCGGATAACCCGGAAACAAAGGAAAGGTCATTCCAGGAACCCTCCATCGAGAGATAACCTAACTGTGTCAGTTCTCCTAACGGCTCTGTATCAATCTCCCTGCCATATGTATTTAATGATAATTCCTCCAGTTCTGTCAGATTACCAACAGGAGACAGATCGAGGTCCTCAGCAGCACCATAGATATACAGCCTTTTCAATCCCTGATGCCCGCCAGCTCCCGCAATCTCTACCTGTGTTGCCTGGCGTAGAACCAGTTCTTCAATATCTTTCTGTTTCGTTGACATTGGAAATGACATGTCATTATGCGGAATTATATTTGCCGCCATCCCGACAGCTAAGATTAAAATAAATAATAGAATACATCTTCTAAATCTTTTATTTTCCATACATGCCCCCAAACTCCCTATTCTTTCATACCCATAAACTCTTCATATGCAGCTTTGGCTGCCACATCTCGTTGACAGATTGATGGAACCTGACCAATTTGATCAGCATTTTTTGCCTTATCCCAAACTCCTTCCACTCCATACATATTTCCAATCAACCCTGCAACAAAAAATCAATCCCACACGATCATCCTTCGTTCCCCGTCTGCCCGGTTCTGCCTGTATGCGCCGGAGCCTTTGCGTATCCCGTCCAGTATCTTCTCGAGCTTATGGAAAGCGGTCACGGTATCCATCTGTCCGTCCCCTGCATCCCCGCCTGTCCTCCTGCGGATGTAGTCCGTCAGTATATAGTAGTCCGCCGCCTCCTGCCCCTGCAGGAGAAAATATGCAAACTGGACATCTGCGTCCGCCGCCTTCCCGCACTCCAGCACCTTTCGCGCAAAATAGTCCGTCACTTCCTTAGACAGGGTGTTCCGCCCTACTGCAGACCAGGTGGCGTGCGCCAGGTTTACGGTGTCATACTCCGTCTGTATATCGTAAAAGTCCTTGTACTCCGTGCGCAGCCTGGCGCCCTCTTTCAGCTTAAACCGGCACAGTTCGATCTCATTCGCCCCTCGCTCCAGGTGTCCGTCCAGCACAAACTCCGTCCGGTAACGGGTATAGTCCGGCAGCTCCTCCTTCCCCGCCAGCCGGAACCGGAGGCTCTCGTACTCCCCTGTCGGCGCATACGGTATCCGCTCCTCCCCCGTGATCAGGAAGATAAAATCCGCACACTTGATCATTCCCTGCCCGATGCAGAGCATGTCCCCCTCCGCGCGCACCCTGCATCCCGTGATGATGCCGTCCGCATGGTCCCTGTATCTGGTCTGCAGGGTACTATAGGAGTAATCCCTGAGCGCCCACAGCAGCTCCTTCTTCATGATTCTTCCGCGCTCAAACGCCGGATATATGTGTTCCATCATATGCCGCTCCTTTGTCCTTTTTTATCTCATGCCGTCGTAAAGATTCTGTGTCCATTCTTCATGCTCGAACGGACAGAACCGGCCGTCCCCCAGGTACAGGCGCCCGTACTTCCTGTACACCGGCACGACCACAAAGCCCCAGTCCGCGCAGCGCTTCCACACGAAAAATCGTATCTCACCGTCCGCGATGCTGTCCGTCTCCTTCTGTGCGATATGCGTCCCGTGCTCCTTGTGGATATCCTCATAAGTCACTTCCCGGAAACGTTTCGGATCGCATTCAAGACAGAACCGGTACCGCTCCCGTCCTTCCGTGTCCCTCAGGTACAGGTATAGTGTCAGGTCTTCCAGGTTTCTTGACACATACCGTGTTTCCTCCTCACGCAGGAATCCGTTCACCAGCTCCACTTCCTTTCCGTTGTGGGTGTGGGCGCTGACCGTATAGGGAAGCACCGGTTTGTCGGAATACAGTTCCACCTGTGCATATCCCAGCCTTCTGTCCCGGATATACTTTAGTGCGCCGTCCACACAGCTCATCTTCAGATCCGTATCCCCTGCTGTTCCCCTTCCGCCGCGCCGGAACTGTATCATCCGTCCCGGTATGAATTCCTTCAGCGCTTCCTTGAAGAGATCGATCTTGCAGGACTGGCCTGTCAGTCTCAGGAATGAAAAATCCCTGATTCTGTCCTCTTTGTACAGCGGCTCCATAAACTTACGGATAATGCCGTAGATGTCCCCCCTTATGACCAGGCTGGTCTCGTACAGGTTCATGATGATCTCCGGAAACTCCTTTACCACCCTGAATGCGCCGTTTTCCCGCACGGACAGTTTCCATTTGTCCGCCTGCACCCATGGAATGGAGCTGTCCCCGTGCACGCGGGAGGAAATCCCCACCCGCAGGATTCCGGCGTCCCCGTAAAAGTGCTTTTTGACCTCCTCCGCCAGGTAAAAGAGGTGGTAGAAATTATTTTTTACCCGGAAATAGTCCTCCCTGCTCCCCGTCCCGTACTCCTTAAACCTGGTGGGAAGATACTGTCCGGCCGCCTCATAGGCTTCCTCCAGCCCCCTGTATAATCCTGACGTCCCGCTGTCGTCCACAAAACGGAACGTGTCCACATCAAGCCCCCGCAGGATTTCCTCCGCGGACACCGGCAGCCGGAACCCGAGTCTTTCCGCCAGGCAAATCTTGATGTACTGCATGATGCGGTATGTAATGTTGTCCCCTCCGAAATCCGTGTCCCCGTTCTCATAGGCCGTCCCGATGCGGATATGGTATGCCACCCTGTCATCGCGGTAGCTGAAGCGGCATGCGCACAGGTCTGTCGTACCGCCGCCGCAGTCTATGACCAGCGCCCGGTACTCCGCGTCCTCCTCCAGCTTTCCGGACTCCATCATGCCGGAGATGGTATTGTACAGGACTGCCATACCCTCGTCAAGCAGCTCCCCGTCCTGCGGCATATACTCCGGCAGGATTCTGTGAAACAGCTTCCGGAACAGATACTTCTGCCTGACCGGACAGGATACATGGATCTGGCGCACCCTGCATTTGAACTGGTTTTCCGCGGTCCTGATGACATGCAGGAAGAATGCTTTGATGATCTCCCGTCTCGCCAGGAATGTCCGCCTGCCCTCCCTGTCCGTGATCTCCTCCTCCCTGTCAGGATTGCTGATCCAGCGCTTCATGTCATAAAAGACGCTGAACCCCTCATCCACATAGCAGGAGCCGGCCAGGTCCGCCGCCTCCTGCCCGAACACAAGGCGGGGCTTCCCGTCCCGCACCGCAGACACGGCGGCAATGGTAGGCATCAGACAGCTCCCGCCGGCAAACGTGACATGGCGGACCGTGTCCTTCTCAAAGCCTTCTGCAAAGGGAACTCCCCTGGTCTCCTCGAGATACCGCGGCTCCAGACAGATGCCGGCCGTGGTGCCGGCGGATCCGAAATCGATGGCAAGCGGCATCCGCAGCTCCACCGGACTGCGGACCTCCACGTCCGTGAGCGGAATCCTGTATGCCTGAATCCGCTCCGGCATGTCCGCACCCGTTCCGCAATACAGGGCTGATATCCTGTCCGAGTCCTGCTGCTGGAAACAGTACAAGTCATACTCCCTGAGCTCTGCCTCCCTGCACGGCATCCCTTCCTCCTTCACCACATACAGGTGTTCCTTATCCCCGTTCTTTCCCCGCAGGTGGAAGATGCCGCAGACCTCCTTCCCGCCGCTGACAAGGAGCGCATTGGTGTTCTCCAGCTCACTGCGGTACGGCACCATCACCCTGTCGTCCACGCCCATGGACAGCCCCTCGTACACAATGAGTCCGGACGTGATGTGCAGCGCCCTGTCCTGCACCGGCACAATCCTCCGCTCCGCGAACAGCCGCTCCAACGCGCGTGTACCCTCCTCCGACTCCTTCCGTATCAGCCGGTGTTCCCCCGCTCCGCGGTAGCGCATGATCACACTGACCAGCTCCTCCTTGTCCAGGGGATTTAAAATACCCTGTATGATCTTCTCACGCCTGCAGATCTCCCGCAGCTGGTGCGTGGTCATCAGTTCCAGCTCCCCGGTCCTGTACAGCTTTTTCTCCCGTTCCTTACTGATTCCTTCCCTGTTTAAGATATATCCGCCCATAATCCGTCCTCGTATTTATTCATCCACTATATTCACTCAAAACTTTAGTAACTTCTGTCCATCTTTCCACTCTACATAAGTATATCCACGTAGAGATGGATAGCTTTCTGCTATAAAATACAAATTGCCACTTTTAACAAAGAAATTATCACTTCTTTTAATATAAAAATCATTAGAAAATACTTTCTTAAAATACTGATTCAAATAATCCTGCATTTCAGTTTCCTTTAAAGGAATATTTACAACTGACATTTTTTTCTCTGCTATTGCCTCATCTACCAACTGACTGATCTCTGACAGAGTATAAAAACTTTGTAATGTAAGAATTTCTCCAGTATCCAATTCAAAATTCAGTGCCATATCAAACTCAGCATAAGAAGCTGCCACACTCCTGTATCCTGTGAAATGGATACTGAGAATCCGGTCATCACTATCAATAGCTTCATATGTAATCTCTTCACGTATTACATATTCACTGTCCTGTAAACATTCTCTTTCTATTAAATCATATATCTGTTCATTAATTAGTTGTGCGATATCATTATCACTGTCCAGATACGGATATTCAATATGCCGCCTGTCAGAATCTCTATCAATTTCAATTACCTCTTTTTTTATTTCAATTTTATGCCCTCCAATTATCACACTTTCCGTCTCTACATTTACAATTCCAGTTTTAATTCCTTTACAATTATCACTGACACTTTTTGTCTTATTATCATTTTCTTCTTTTCCAATTTTGTTTTGTGCGGCCTGATCAAAAATCTGCCCACCACAAGCCGTTAAACACATATGCCCGCAAATAATCAACAATACAAGCCTTCTTTTCATTGCCAACTCCGTCCTATATCAGACAATACATTTATAATATATCTGTTTTAGTAAATTATACTTATCATCACTTTATTTGATTACTTCTATAGTTTCCTCATAATAATCTCGTCTGTCCGCATAAGAATCCTGCGGGGTATATCGATTAACCACAGATGTAACTGCATCGGCTTCCCCTTTTTTTCCTGGAACCAAGCCATCTACTATCGAATTAAGTCCTTTAACATACCAGTCATATCCCGCCGCTTCCCACGCAAATTCCTCCGCAACATAATCTGCCCCTTCGCTTACTATTTTCTTAAATGAGTCGACATTCATGCCTGCTGCTTCTGCTTTTTCTACAGCGATTTTATATCTTTCTTCAAATCCTTCCGCTTCATTGGCTGGAGATTTCCATACAATTTCTGATATACCACTTTCTTGCTTTATCATATAAGTTGCAAATGCAAGATATGAATAATCCCACGTCATTTGTATATATCCAGCACCTCTATACAAATATTTATATTTTGTATTATTATTAAAATAATCTTCGTATTCCTGCTGGCTGTTCCACTGTTTATATTCTCCTTCTCGCAGCCAGCTACCTTTATTAGTTTCTTTCATACATTGAGCCAAAAAATGACGAATCCTTTCAGTTGTAGTTATGTCATATTTACATAATACCCTGTTTAATTCTGCCACCATCCAAGGAGTAACATTAACCCATTGCAAATCATTCAATTGTTCAGCGGTTACATATTGTACAATTTCCTCTATCCTTTGACCAGAAGTTACAGGATAAATGAAACCACCATGTCTGCAAAATAGCATTGATGTCATAGTAATTCCTGATACTCTCCCACATTCATCATCAACAAATGAAAAAAAGTCTACATCGATGTCATAATTTTCCCACCCTTCGTTTAATTTCATTAAATATTTGCAACTGCCTTCTGCACATGCAGATTTATTCTCTTTTCCTTCTAAATGATTATTTCGAAAAACAAGCTTTTCCTCTATACTATATGGATTGCTTAGACAATTACCAAAATAAGGAATATTTTTATTGACAACACAATCTTGTGTCGTTGCATATGCTCGCCCTTCCACACTTGCGTCAAAATTTTCCTCTACTTCCAATTTTCCGTATACTTTTTGTTCATCGTACTCATTAATGTATTCTGCCCTAATATCGCTATTTTTTTTTGCATGGTAAACAAAATTTTTACCATCAACGCAAACTGTCACATCTTTGTTTGTACAATTCGTACATGTTAAAATTGCGCCATGTACCAGATATTCTTTACTCAGCTCCTTTTTATAACATTCCCTCATCAACTCTTCAACATTATCATTTATAGACAATCCGTACCGTTCTGCAGTATCCTCAACGAGCTGACTTTTCAGTCGTACCTTCGTCACAGCATTCTTAACTCCCTGAGCCATATCCATAAAAACTCTGTCTGTTTTAAAATCCATCCTTTATCCTCCTCGTCCTATAAACTATTATTCTGCTGCATCACTCTTCGCTAAAATATCACCATCTCGTCCACCACCATCGTCTCGTCCACGCCGATGATCCCGAAGTGGTTTTCATAAAAGAAGTGCACGGTCTCCTGCACAGGCAGGAACATGTCCCTCAGGAATGCCGCGCGCTCCCGCTGTGTGTCCGTGTCCGCCGTCCCGAGGTACACAAGCAGCTCATGCGCTGTCTCATTGTTCTCGTAGACCAGCGCGCCCGTGTACAGCCCCGTCACCGCTTTCCGGAACGCTTCCTGATAGTTGCCCGTCCTCAGGAGATGCAGGTACTCCCTCACGATCTGTTTCTGTTCCTGTCTCCCGAACAGCGCAAAGCGCTCCCCTGCACTCCTGCCGTACCGCCCTGACCGGATATCATCCGACAGCAGGCTGCAGTGGTAGTCCTCCCGCGACAGACCTTCCCGCAGGTCGAGCTGCACGATGTAGTGCATGCATACATCGAAAAAAAGCGCCCTCGTCTGCGCCATCTGGTCCGTATTCCTGTCAAACAGCCTCCCGAATACGTCCCCGAGGCGGTAGAGGGGGTTGATCTCCACCCTGTCCCCTTCCGGCTCCCCGGCATTTAAGTCTGTCACGGATACCTCTATATACGGGCTCGCCCCGTCAGCCTCCACAAACCGCAGGCTGTCACGGTCCCTGTTGTTGTGCTCCGCCAGCAGCACTGCCTCCCATGCATGGTTCATTCAGCCACCCCCACGCACCTGTACTCCGGAAATTCCATCTGCAGCTGCGACAGGATGTACCGTATCTGGGACTCATACAGGTAATCATGCGGCGTCTCCCCGTCCTTCCGGAAACGGAATACCATCAGGCTTCTCTGGTCCCCTGCGAATATCTGTGTCCCTGTGAAGCTGTTCATGTCCCCTTCCAGCAGATTCCCGCCGGACAGGTCCCGCCCTGCGCTGTCCAGGATCTCATACCCTGAAACCCTGATCCGGAAGCTGCCCGACAGTTCCTCAGCCTTCCTCATCAGCTCCCCGGGCGTCTGTATGAAGTTTCCTGCCTGCCCGATATAGCGTGCCGCAAAACTGTCCTTCCTGTGGTTTGACAGCACCGGGTAACTGTACCCGTATGAACCCGCCGCATCCCCCTGGTGCAGCCTGCAGACCGATACGTCGCCGGGCGTCTTCCGCGCCGTCTTCAGGACCACCCTGTTTCTCTCATAACGGACCGACAGGATGTCCTCACCCGCATCCACGAGACACCCGTCACCCGCATCTCCCGCGTCCCCGAGGTAATAGACCTGCTCATAGACCACATCGTCCAGACACGGACGCCTGAATTCCTGCGACTGCAGTGTCTTTCTCTGCATGTTCCAGAGCGGTACGCCGTCCTCCGCCACCTGCCGCTCCCAGTCCCCCCACTGGAACACGGGCTGCGCGCCGGGCGGGACGTCCCCCTCCGGCACCAGGTCAAAGATGCGCTCCAGGTGCCCCAGGTGCACCGTCCGCCACGGGATATGGTTGGCTGCGAACAGGGCATATGTCCTCTCCATGCAGGCGCGGTAGCGCCCGGGCCTCTCAATCCGGAACCGGAGCGGTGCGCCCGTCACAGCGTCCTCCGCCTCCACGATGCCCTGCCGCAGGAATCTCCGGCATCCGGCGTCGTCCGCCATAAGGTACACTGTCACGCGCTCCCGCCCCGCATCCGGTCCGAGGTCCTCCGCGCAGACAGGATGCCAGAAATCATTGACCGGATCATAGTCCGCCCTGCTGACAGCCGTCATGGCGATGTCGAAGCGCTCCCACGGGCTGTCCAGCTCGTCCCTGATGCGCTGTTCCAGGGCTTTGTATTTCGCCTCCGTCCACGCAAACATCTCCCCGAGGCTGTCGAGCAGCAGCCCCTTCGCGTACCTGCGCTCGTCAAGGTCGTCGATCTCCCTCAGGCGGCGCTGTATGTAATCCCTGTAATCAAACTCTCTCTCTTCTGTCATCTGTTTTCCCCTTCTTCCTCCTGCTGCTGGTTTTTCTCCTGCTCTTCCTTCTCTTTTTTCTCCTGCTCTTCCTTCTCCTTTTTCTCCTGCTCTTCCTTTTCTTTTTTCTCCTGCTCTTCCTTCTCTGCCGCCGCTGCCTTTTCCGCAGCCTTCTCCGCTGCCTCCTGTTCCTCTTTTTCCTGCTGGTGCTCCTTCTCCTGCTGCGCCTCCTTGGCGTCCATGAGGTCGATCTTTCCCTGGATCTCGTCCGCCCTGTTGTCCTTCCCGATCTCCAGGTAGGCAGCCTTCGCGTACTGGTAATGTATCCTCGCCTGTGTGTAATCGTTCAGTTCCTCGAGCTGGCGCGCCAGGTCCTCCAGCGCCTTCGCCTCCTCCGCCCGCGCCGCGGTCTCCTCCTGCTTCTCTTTCAGCGCCGCGATCTTCCTATTCAGGAACTCAATCTGGGCAGTGTCCTCCAGCGCCGCGTACTTCTCGACGGCGATCAGGTAGAACACGTTCGCGCCGTCATAATCGCCCTCCGAGAAGGCTTCCTCACCCTGCCTGACAAGCTCCGCGGCTGCAGCCTGCTCCGCCGCGAGCGCCGCGGCCTGTTCCTCATTCTCCAGCTCGCGCTCCTTCTGCTGCTGCGCCTCTTCCTCCTTCACGGCGCTCCACTCCTCATACAGCCTCTCCAGCGCGTCCATCGCCTGCTGTTTCCCGTCGCTGTAATAGATCGCGGCTGCCTTCGCCTTCGCCTCCAGGTACTTCTGCTCCGCCTGCTCGTAATTGTCCTGGTCAAAGAGACTGTCGCCCAGCTCCATGCTGTCAAAGACCTGCTCGTACTCCCCGATCTGCTGCAGTTTCCCGTCGATGTACGAAAGCCCCGCGTTGTCCGCCTGCCGCGCCTGCTCCGCCGCCCTGATGTATGCCTCTTTCGCCCCTGCATAATCCGCCCCGCTGTAGAGGTCGTCCGCGCTGATGACCGCCTCCGCCGCCATCAGGTGGGCTGTATATCTGTCCACGGCTTCCGCGTCCCTCAGTTTCCGCGCCTGTTCCAGCGCCTTCCCGTACTCCTCCTTCGCGCGGGGGAAATTGCCGGCATCCGTGTACTGCGCCGCATTGGCGGCATACTGTTCCATGTCCGCCCGCTTCTGTATCCGGTCCCTGTGCCACAGCCAGATGACGAGCGCCGCAACCGCCGCGATCACGGCTGCCGTTACGGATACCGCGATCACTTTTTTGATCCGTTTCTTCCGGTTGGGATCCGTGAAGACCTTCTCGATATAGACTGCCGCGAACGTATAGTTGTCCAGGTCGGCGGGCTGGCGGGAGAGCAGCAGGTCTTCCACCTTGTCACACTCCTCCATGGGCTCGTTCCCCGCTTCCGCGAACACGTCCGCGAGCTCCCCCTCGTCCACATTCTCCCATATCCCCCGTGTGTACAGGGTGATGATGTCCCCGGCGCACAGCTTTTTCTTCTTTGATATGAAAGGTCTGAAATGCTCACTGCCGAGCCAGGCGGTCAGGTTGTTGCGCTCCTCGTGGCGGGCGACCCTGTCCTGCATGAGCTGTCCGCCGTCCGCCAGGTCCTGGCTCAGCGACATGTCCCGGCTTGCCTGCACGCACCGCCCGTCACGATACAGCCGCAGGCGCGTGTTCCCCGCCTGGCCGTAGCGGAACTTCACATAATCGGAGACCACTACAGTGACCGACGCCTTCTGCTTCTCATAGCTTTTCCCCTGCAGGAGCTCCCTGTTGGCGCACCGCAGGTACCCTTTCAGCTTCCTCCTGCTGATGCCCGGCTCCCTCTGGAAGGCGTCGACCGCCGCGCTGATCGCCGCCTTCGCGCTCTCCGCACCGCCCATGCTGGTGATGCCGTCCGCGATGACATAGCATGCAAACTTATCCAGCTCCACGAAGCCGAAATAGTCGTTGTTCCTCAGCTGGTTCCCTGCCTCCGATATGAAGGCTGTCTTAATGCTGCTGTTATATTTCCTCATAAGAATCCCTCGACCAGCACGATGCTGGCATTATCCTTCTCCTTCTGTATCCCCGTGTTGGCCGCCTCTATGATGTCGTATGCCTTCTGCTGGCATTTCCCGCGCCCCGCCAGCAGCTCCTCTATGGTCTTCCAGTCCACGCCCTCATACAGCCCGTCACTCATGAGTACCACTGTGTCACGCTCCTTCAGACGCACCGGCGTGTCAAAGAACTCGATCTCCTCGAATCCGTCCTGCCCCACGTAATTATAGAGCCTCTTATCCTCGAGCAGCTCCAGCGCCTGCTGCCTCGTGATGGAGCCTTCCATGAACCTGCCCTCTGCGAGCATGCCGACCGTATGTCCCGTGGAGAGCTGCACCAGCTCGCCCCCGCGGCAGACTGCGACCTTCACATTTCCGGCCACCGCATAGTACAGGAAGCCGTCCCTGATGAGCACCGCGCCGACGCTGGCGCCGCCCCTGCCGTCATCCAGCTCCCCCAGGATCGCGGCATTCGCCGCATGGAATGCCCTTCGGAAGAAATAGGCAGGGTTCTCGGAGGACTGGTAGCAGGAGAACATGTCCTTCACCGTCTCCACCGCGATCCTCGACGACACCTTCCCGCCGTAGTCCCTGCCCATCCCGTCCGCGAGCACTGCCATGAAGGCGTCCGGCCCCTGGCAGATCCCGTAGCTGTCCTCCTGCACCTGCCTGGTCCCTATGGTCATCGCCCGGCCGACGCGGAACCGGCGCATGACGCGCCCCTTTCCCGCACCGGAGGGCAGCAGGCGCGCCGCCGACAGCGCCAGGATGAACAGGTAGACTATCAGTATCGTGATCTCTCTCACCTCTGCCATCCCCGCACCCCCTACTCCCATTTGAAATGCTCGCCGCAGAAGGGCATGAACAGGAACTGGCTCTCCCCCATCTCGATCACGTCATACTCCTGCAGCTGCGTGGGCGTGTACACGGCCTCGCCGTTCAGGTACACGATGCCATTGCTGTCCCCGGGCAGCATCACCGTCTTTCCCTGCTTCTCGTCATAGACGATCACACAGTGGTTGCGCCGGGAGATCCTGTTGTCCCCCAGGATCTGGATGTCCATGTCGTCCGCCCTGCCGACAAAGTTCTTGCCCGCCATCACCCGGTAGTCCTTTCCCTTCCGGGGGCCCGCCACGCAGACCACCCAGCCGCACACGGGATTCTCTTCCTTCAGGAACAGGGCCTCCTCGATCTGTGTGTCCGTCTGTCCGGTGTCCTTCTTTTCCCGTGTCGCCGTCTCGATATTGCAGTACGGGCATATCGTCCCGTATCGCCTGCTGGAAAACATGTGGCCGTTCTGGCATCTGATCAGATTACTCATATCTGTAACTCCGCTCCTTTATCTTTCTTTTGTTTATTCTGATGCAGGTACGCCCCGTTGGTGAGCCGCTTCCTGCTGATCCTGAAGCCGGTCAGGTATTCCCCCTCCCCGCTTCCCCGCCGCACTGTGATCTGTCCCGCTGCCGCCAGTGCACCGGCTGCTTTTGCCTGCGCCCCCGCACCTCCCCCTCCGGCGCCTCCCATGAGCGGCACTGCCCCCAGCGCCCTGGGCACACACTGGCTGAAATCAGGCGTCAGCCGTACATTTTCCTGTGAAAGTGGTTCATATGTCCTGTACGAGGACGCACGCAGGTAAACCTTGTCCCCCTTTCCGTTAAACTCATCGCCCATATGAAACGAACTTTTCCTGCTTCCCATTTCTCTCTCCTCCTGTGTTAATCCTGCAGACTGTCTGCATTTTTTCCATATAGCCGCCGCACAGCACTTCCAGCTCATCCTCCAGCAGCAGGGAGCTGCCCGTGATCCTGTCCGCAATCCCCTGTACCAGCCGGGGAAGGAATGCACAGAGCAGCTCCCAGTCGTCAGACAGTAATCTCTGCTGTATGTAAAATATTTCATACTTTTCCAGCCGTATAAATTCCCTGCCCAGTAAGTACCCCGCTTTCTCCAGATCCCCTGCGAGCCCCTCATATACGATGTCCGGCTTCCAGTACACACAGTCCATGCACTTATCCAGATAAAGCCTCTTATCCGTCATCGCCAGCGCTGTCTCATAGCTCTGTGTATATCCGCCTGATCTCAGGCGCAAAAAGGCGAGATACCGGAGCTGTCCCTGCCTGCCCGTCTCCTGATATGCTGCCTGTGTCCTGACCAGAAGGTCTGTCTTTTCCCCGAGCGCGGGGAGCATCCCTGTGTAATTTTTCTCCAGCTCCGCCCTTTTTGTTGCTGTCCGCTCCGCGCGGTAGTCCTGCAGGTAAGCTGCCATTTCCTCTGTGCGCCGCATATGCGTCCCTCCTTATATCTGTGCATTACTCCTCTATCAGTCTGCTCCTACCGGCATCCATTCCAGCTCCATCGGTTTGGACGTATATTGTCTGATATAATCCCAGTATTCGTTCTCTGATATTTCGTCACTTCGGCTGTCGTCCTGCGATATCCTGTAATATATCCTTGATAATACTGTGCTGTCCTGTATTTCAGGATTTATCTGAAAATGATCCAAAAACCTTAATTCTCCGGAATCCTTTTGATATTGGTAATAATAGGTATGCCACGCCCTTGACATCTCGACGATACCTTCTTCATACAGCATTATCCCATATGCTCCACGCTCACAGCTCATCACGATACCATCCGCTTCATTATATGAATAGATAACCCATGGATCATAGTATTTTGTCCCTGCCGGACGCTCTGATAACCTTGGCGTAATATGCAGCGGGTTATCTGCTTCCGGCAATTCCTCCATCACCGCCCCCACAATCAGTTCCATATGGTCATCGCCCGTTAAATCCGCCAGACTATAATACAGTGTCTTTTCCTTCGAAATATGAAGCAGCAGGTCACTGACATTCTCCCCATTATGTAAACTATATATTTTATCTGTGCTTTTTTGTGCAGATTCGTATTCTGCTAATATATTCCTGTAAGCTTCCAGCTCATCGAAATATCTGTTTCCACCCGTTGCGGACTCTTCCGAAAACCCTTTTACCAGCTCCCATTCCAGCTCCATCGGTCTGGATGTATATTGTTCCATATATTCCCAGTATTCGTTCTCTGATATTTCATCATTGCGGCTGTCGTCCTGCGCACTCCTGTAGTATGATCTTGACTTCACTTCGTCATCCTGTATTTCAGCCTTTACTTTAAAATAATCCAGAAATTCCAGCTCCCCGGAATCTCTCTGATACTGATAATAATAGGAATAGTTTGATCTTGATATTTCGATAATACCGCCTTCATATATTGAAATCATATTTCCTCCGCGTTCTATATAATCAATTCCCTCCTCCTCATCATAAGAATAAATGTACCACAGATAATAGTCTGCGGCTCCTACCGGAAGCGGCGCTGCCGAAAACGACACAATATGGGCATGAGCCGGGGTTTCAGATTCTGTCATGATTGTCCCTATGATCAATTCCGGATGACCGTTACCTGACAGATCTGCAAGACTATAATATAGCGGATCTTCTTTTGCCACATAAAACATTTGCTGGTCAACATACTTCCATCGTTCAGGTATATAAAGTTCATCTGTGGACTGCTGTGCAAGTTCATATTCCGCCAATATCCCCTTGTAGGTCTCCGCCTCATCAAAATAACTGTTTCCCGTCGGGGTTATCTGCTGACTTTCAGAACTTATCGTTGCTGACAATTCTTCAAACGTAACAATTTCGCAATCATTTTCGCCCATATCTACCCCTGTCTTTTTACGGTTTGAAGCATATTGAACACCCAATACAAAAGTCAGTGCCATCAGGATGATAATTAAGATATTTTTCCCAACTCTATTCATCATAATAAAGATTCTCCCTGTCATCATATATTTCTAAGGCATACCTACACCGTTCTTCCGAATCTCTCCCCCCCCCCCACCTAGCCATAAACAAATAAATCGCGATCAGACCTCTGATTATTATCACTATCTTCTAACGATTTCCTTCCGATATATTGATAAAATCATTAACAAACCGTTTCCTGACCATGATATTAATCTGGTTATTTTCCGGGGTAAGACGTACAGTCTCTTGGGGATATCCATCGTAAAAATAATATAACTGACAGTATTCGTAATTCATTTACTAACCCGTCCGGTATATACTCATTTGATACTTCTGCATCATGCCGGAGATTTTGAAACGGATCTGCCCACCAGCCCCTAATACACCCAGATCTACATACAGGAAAGCCTCCTCTTCACTCCTTGCTTTTTCTCTTTCTTTTGTACACAGATATGCGTCTTTGATAAAGTCAGAATAATATATCCGTTCTTTAACACAAAATAGCCTTGAAGTCTCCTTACATTCCACTACTACATAATTTCCTGACTGATACACATCATATTTCTGCATCAGGTCACGCCCGCTCAAAGTAGCACGCATCAAACCTATCATTACAATACCCATGCTAATCAAAATTATGGCTGCTATTATTAAGTTCTTCTTATGAGTTTCCGATATCTGTTTTCCCATCTTTATATTATAATGAATCCTCCCACATAACCGCCATGACTGCCATTGTAGCATATATCAGCTTATTCACTATATATCACGGTATTTTTCCCGACATCTGAACCTCACCCCCATAACAGAACAACACTTTTCTAATAAGACATGTTCTATTCGTAAAAATCCTTATAAACCAGTGGCTTCTCTGCAATCTGTTCATAATCCTCATTATATATCCACCATCTATTACTTTTATACCGCTCCTGAACGATCTCCTTCGTAAACCGGTTCACCGCGTATCTGGAATCATATTTGGGCATCATATACTTACGCTCTTCCCCTTCTGTGCTATATTTCCACAGACAGACACCAAAAAACAGCCATTCCCCGTCTCTCGTCTCTCCTATGCAGGCTACCTGCCGCCGTATTGGAAGCGTATCATTGGGAATCTCAAATTCATATACGGGATACCTCACCCACTCTGCATTGTAAGCTGTCATCAACGGTTCATCCTCCTCTGCATTGTATCTTGTGCACAATGGAAGATAATCCGCATCGTAGATGTATTCCAGAAGAAGCCGGACACTTTCATCCACAGTAATCCTTTTTGCTTTCTGTACACCTGCATATATCAGACAACCCAAAACCAAGGATGCTGTCAGCATACTGATTATAACTGCAGTTCTTTTTCTCCCCATATAACCCCTCCTTGTTATCCGTCTATACAGATAAGTAAATACCTGGTTTTACTCATAAAAATCCTTATAAACCAATTCATCCGCCAAAAAATATTTATCATATCTGGAATCATAGATCGTGTCACCATTTTCATCTTCACCACGTTCCCGGATTATTTCTTTCGTAATTCGGTTTACCGCATACCGTGAGGCAAAATTTGCATGTGTATATATCCTCTCCCCATCTTCCCCCTCTGTATAATTCCAGATAAACAGACCTAAGACCAGATAATCCCCATCTTTTGATTCTC
>CANDMD010000073.1 GCA_947385725.1 uncultured Lachnospiraceae bacterium
TGGCAGTTAGTTCAGATCCGCGTTGCCCCGTCCGCATAGGACAGGACAGCATGGCACCGCCGTCACTTTAGCTAGAAGTCCACAAAGGCAAGCCGCCTGGCACGATCGGGGCTGAACTGTTACCTTTTTCTTCCATATCAGATATATTGATCGAAATTTTTCAACTAATTGCCATGGCCGTACCCCGATGCTATAATCGGCTCTACAACCCCACATTTGCGGGAAATGCAGTCCTGCGCTCCGTAGAGTGCAGATGACCTGCAATTCTCTACGGTGTATGGGTGTGATTATGCAGTCATTCATTGTATTCTGATTTCAGAAAGCAAGGATGTACGGAACGGTCATGGATCAGATTAAGATTGAAAAGTTTATAGCAAAATTTTCCCAATACAAAAAGAGGCTGTCACACTGACAGCCTCCAACCGGTGAGCAATATTTTTTCTTGTATACGGAGCTATAACATGGCATAATATAGGTAAAGATTTCTTACCTGAAAGGAGCATCATTAAATGAATACACAGATATTAACCGTTTCTTCCAAAGGGCAGATTTCTCTTCCCGTAAGTATTTGTGAACGCTTGTCAATTGATGCTGGAGATAAGCTGGTAGCATATACTTCTGGAGATGTTATTATGCTCAAGACGTTAAAGATTCCTTCTGCAGAAGAATTTGAATCATCGTTAGATGAAGCACAGGAGTGGGCAGCTTCCGTCGGCTATGCCGAAAATGACATTAATAATATCATTAAATCTTCAAGAAGGAAAAAAAGAATATGAGAATTGTAGTAGATACAAATGTTTTAATCTCAGGTGTGTTTTTGGTGGATTCCCCAGGAAAATTCTCAGTTCTATCGTCAATGGAAAAATAACAGCCTGTGCTACGTCTGAAATCATCGATGAATATGAAGAATATTTACCTGATTAATTCAGAGCAGTATCGATTTTCTCTCTATCTTGTATCACCTATATCTAATATACTATATGTAAGTTAATGCCTTAGGCTTAACAGCAGGGGAAAAAAAGTGTATGCAGTTTACAGCACAACTCACAAAAATATATTTTGTACGCCACGCGCAGCCGGAACATATGTGGGAGGATGACCGAACCAGGCCCCTGACAGCCGAAGGCAGAAAGGATGCCCAGATGGTGACGGAATTTATGAAAGATAAGGAAATTGATGTATTTTACAGCAGCCCTTACAAAAGAAGCTACGATACCATTGCGGCAGCCGCCGCTTTTCATAATAAGGATATTATCACAGACGAAAGGCTGCGGGAAAGAAAAAAGGGGATCAATGGCAATCAACATGGTATGTTTGAAAAACGTTGGACAGACCATGATTACTGCGAAGAACACGGCGAGTCACTCAACATGGTGCAACGGAGGAATATGGAGGCACTTACAGAAATACTGGTGAAAAACAGGGGGAAGCGAATTGTTATCGCGACCCACGGAACGGCTCTCAGCACCATTTTGAATTATTATCATCCAGAATTTGGGTGCAAAGACTTCCTGCGCATTATAGATTGGATGCCATACATTATTGAACTCGACTTTGAAAGCGATCAACTGGTGTCAACGAAGGAACATTGTCACCTAGAAAAAGAATTTCAGGGAAAGGAAAGGGCTGACAAAAAATAGTTGGGCGGGGTTGAATATATTTCAATCCTTCCCCACCGTCAGATCTTACTTCAATTCCCGGCGCTTTTCCATGACCAGACCGGTCAGCAGCGCTCCCAGCACCCATGCGGCGCACACGGCATACTGCACTGCCGTGCGGCTTTCCCGCATCTGTAAATACGGGGGGAACAGGGAACAGAACCATTCCACGTCCGTCCCCAGCCCGTTCCATAGGACAAACGCGAAAAGCACCGCCATGGTAATAAACGCCATCATGGAACGCAGCACCGTGGCAAGCAGCAGGATCAGCGCTGTCGTGGCAAGACAGAACGGCAGGGTCGCCGCCAATCCAATGAAGAAGTCCTTCGTCAACGGGCGTTTCAGCCAGCCTGCCGCCCCACAGACAGATAACCCATATACGCAGGCCGTGAGCAGATGGCAGGCCAGGATCCTCGACAAGTAGAATGTTGCCCGGCCGTTTCCCCGGGAGACTGCTGCCGTCGGAATCCTGTTTTCCCCCTCATACACCACCACGGCCGCCGCTATGGCAAAGGCACACAGCACAGTGCCCCGGGAATCATACAGAAGCCCCCTGCCCTGTGTGCCGTGGTGTCCAAGCCCAAGAAACAAGGCAACGGTAAAAAGCACCGCAGCCATACTGCCCAGGACAACGGGGCTATGTGTCACACAGTAAAATACATTCTTTATCCCTCTCATATGCGCCTCATTTCAATTCCGCCCGGCCAATATACAGTACCGAAGCGATACCTGTGACAGCAAAGACAGCCGCCATCCATGCCACCAGCGGAAGACAGGCCGACCCAAAGCCTTCCCCCGTCACAATGCAGTCAAGCGCTTTCTCATACAATTGAAATACCGGCAGCTGGATGACCGCGCGGTTGGAAAAGAATAACACTACAACACCGAAACTTGCAACAAAGGAAAGAACCGGCCTGCAGATCAACACCGAGAACACCATCACCAGACCGCAGAAAAACAGGTCTGTGGCAAGCCGTGCCGCAAATCCCCGTGCCATGACCGCAGTTCCGTACACTTCATGTACGCGGGGTGCAAACAGGACAAAGGACAGAAATGTCTGGAGGACGCTCAGCAGCGCACCCACCAGCACATACACCAGGATCCGCCCCAGAACCAGATCCCTCCGCTTCGCCCCGCAGAGGATACCTGCCGCATAACCACGCCTTGTATGGGCACGCCCAAAGAAGAAAGCCGCAAAGAACATCCAGAAATAGATCGAGCCGCCCAGATCCGAGAAAATGCCGGTGACCGCCCATCCCTCAAAAAGATCCTGTGTCTCCAGGGGATAGCGCTCCGGGTAGATCTCATAGCAGTGCAGGAAATCACTGCGTCCAAACAGATAGGAACCCTGGCCCAGGTCCTTCATCAGTTTGTACTTGTCCAGGTTCATCTGGTACTCTCCGGTTCTTTCATTGTACCCCGCGAACTGCCCCCAGTCCGGCCCCATGGCCTGTTCCAGGCTGCGCTCCAGTTCCGTGTCCCTTGCACCGGTCACAAAATAGACCCTCTCCGCCGGATGGTGGTATTTTGCACCGACGGAAACGGCTGCCATGGAAAGCAGCATCATAAGTGCCATGAATACCCATGCCACGCGGCTGTGTACCATGGCATACAGTTCCGACCTGAACACCTTAATCAAAGCGCGCACCCCCTGTCAATCTGCGGAAATAGTCTTCCATGCTTCCCCTGTCCGCTGTCTCTTTCTTTATGGTATCCGCATCCGCCTTTCTGATCACCTTACCGTCATCAATAAAAATGTAATCGGTGGCAATCTGCTCCAGCCGTGCCAGCTGGTGGCTGCTGAGCAGCACCGTCACCCCCCGTCCGGCGACCACCTTTTTGAGCAGGTCCGTGATCTCGTCCATCCCTTCCACGTCGATGCCGCTCAGGGGTTCATCCAGCACCAGCAGTTCCGGCATTCCCAGCATGGCGGCGGCAAGCCCGTACCGCTGCCGCATCCCGGTGGAGTAATCCTTCAGCGCCTTCTTGGCCGCCCTGCCCAGTCCCACCATCTCAATCAACTCATCCGCCTGGCGGAAGCTTGCATTTCTGCAAAGCAGGGACAGTGCCCGCAGGTTCTGTCGTGCGGACATCTCCGGGTAGCCTATGGGCTGTTCGATCAATGCACCCACCTTCTCCCTGGCTTCCTGTAGATCTTTTCCAATGCAGCCAAACAATTCCAGCGTCCCTTCATCCGGCTGGATCAGGCCGCACAGGATCCGCATGAATGTGGTCTTGCCCGCCCCGTTGTTGCCCACAAACCCATAGATCCTGCCGGGCTCCAGTTCCATGCTCACGTCATCCAGCGCAGTAAGCCCCTTAAATCGTCTGGTTATGTTACAGGCACGTAAAACTGACATTCCAACCACTCTCCTTCCCGCACTTTGGTGATGATATGACTCAGTTTTTCTTTTCTTTTATTTTATCTCTATTTTCTCCTTTCTCAACCGAAGGTTTCTGAAATATACATTTTCGGGGCTGAAATGTCACGCAATTATCCGGTCTCAATGGGCTTTACTGATTCCGCTGGTCTTTTTTCTTCAATAAGGCAGAGGTATCTAATGCCTGCGGCTCCTGCTTCTTTTCCGGTTTTTTCTTTTTCTTCTGATTCTTTGTTTCAGCGGAAGCATCTGTTCCGGTGAATCCGCCGGTATTTATGGAAGCACCCTTGCCCGCCGGAAAATTCGTCTCCAAAGCGCCGCCTGTCGCCCTGTGCTCCGTTCCCGTCCCGGTACTTCCCTGCCTGCGCTGTCTCAGACGCAGTGCTGCCATACGGTACAGCTTCGTATCCCGGGGCAGGAAATGGAATCTGCGAAACGCGATATCCATGACAAACCACAGAATCAGCAGAAGGATCAGCCATTTGGTCAGTTCATACCGCTCTCTGGAATTGCCCCTCCTTTGCTGCCAGAAATCCTCCTCCGGGGTAAGCATCTTACCATACCGCTCCACAAAGTCGGTAAATGCCCCTGTCCCCACATCAAATTTATATTCGTCCGAGTACTGCACTGCCATGGCCGTGGTCACGGCATTAGTAATATTCCCGTCATCCAGCCGCCGCACGCTCAGGCTATAGATTCCCGTGATATCCGTATCCAGCTTTGCCTCGTAGCTTCCCGGCGCCGTGGCATGCAGAGGCGCTGTCTGAGTGTTGCCCTGGGGATCGGTGTATACCGCCTCCACCTTCGTCTGTTCGCTGAAATCCAACGCATCATAGACGATATTGGTATACCCGCCCACAGTCACCACATCCACTGCGTCCTCACCTATGGCGGCATTGCCCACACTGTAATCAATGATCCGCTTCCAGAGCTGCACATAATCATTTTCCCCTGCATAGCCCGCGGTCCACTGATTGGTCACATCCGTGTTCCAGGCAACCGTATGGCCCAGGCCATACTGCATCACCGTAAGTATCGGATCATCCTTCTCGGAGGCGATCAGCACACTGGAGGCGCCCTTCGGCGTGGCGCAGACATAGCCGTAAAGGAGCGGCCAGCCCTCCTCAAAAAGTCCCCTTGTGATCTCATTGCCGCTGTTCACCGACAGCCCGAAAGTACCGTTCTGGAGATAAGTATCCCCGCTTAAAAATACCTCCTGGGCGAAAATTTTGGGAATTTCCTCAGCGATATCCGAATAATAATAGCGCCCTCCGCATTTATCCGCCAGCTGCTTCAGCAGCCTTGTATCCGACCCCTGCCCCACAGCCACCGTTGACAGTGTCACGCCTGCCTGGTCATATCCCGCTATGACATCGCCGAAGCTGGTGGTTTCCCCCTGTCCGTCGGTCAGAAGGATCACATGCCGGATACTCACATCACATTCCGTCACCCCGTTCAATGCCGCCCACAGGGCAGGCTTTATGGTAGTTCCTCCGCCCTCCGCGATGGCTTCTATCTGCGTTTTAATGTTCTCCTTATCGGAAGCCTGGACGGGTTCCACCACCCAGCTGAAGGTATCGTCAAAGGTGATCACACCCACGTAATCCGCACTGCGCATCTGATCCACCGCAGTCTCCGCGGCGGTGATGGCCAGATCCAGACTGGTGGCACCCGTTCCCGTGGCCGCCCCCATACTGCCCGAGTGGTCAATGACCATGATCATGGCCATGGAGGGGATCTCATTCACCCCCCGCAGCTCCATGTCCACCGGCAGCACTGTCTCCAGCACCGTTTCCCTGTAGCCGCCCAGGGCATAGCTGTCCTCGCCTCCCATGCAGACCAGGCCGCAGCCGTAATCCTTCACATAGGTCTCTATATTGTCCAGGAAGCCCCGGGGCAGATCCGACAGATATACGTTCTCCAGCAGAACGCTCTTATATTCCAGCAGCTCCTCCAGGGTATCCGGGGCATTGATAGCGGATACCACATTGTAATTGCTGCCTGCATTGCGGAGCAGATTCTCATACTGGCTGCTGTCCTCCCGCAATCCTGACACCAGAAGCACCTTGGGCACGGAATCCACCACGGAATAAGCGTGGAAGCTGTCATTCTCCCCGCAGGTATCTCCCGCTGCCACTACCCTGACCTCAAAGCTTTCCACACTCTCGCCCGTGACCTTCTGCTGAAACCGGAACTGGTTCCTGCCCCGGCTCAGGTGCACGTCATAGCCCGCCGTCTGCATGGTGCCCATCCAAACCTGGATCTGGGCATCGGTCTCATAATTGCTCTCCACCGTCACGGTCATGGAATAGGAGTCTCCCTGATACAGATAACTCGGCAATTCCACATTTTCCACATAGGCATCCTGCCCCTGTTCCGTATCATAGACCAGCGCCAGCAGCTCTATCTGTCTGGAAACCAATGCGGAGGCAGCGCCTGTAAGACTTCCCTTAGTCTCCTTCCCGTCCGTCAAGAAGACCACCCGCCCAGCTCCATTGGCCGGGATCATGGCAAGCGCCCGTGACATGGCATCCTCGAAGTTGGTGGCCGTCTGATCCGGCAGGGACATGATCTGTGAGAAATGATCCTCCCGCGTCAGAAACTGTTCCACCAGGGAATTTTTCCCAAAAGTGACGATACCATACTGGTTGTTCCGTGGCATCTCCTTCAGGGCATCATCCAGATAGGCTTCCATTTCCGAAAGATTCTGCGCATTACTGTTGGAGATATCCACCAGGAATACCGTGGTGTTGACCCCGCTGCGCTTATTTACGGAAAAGCCGAACAGCGCCAACAGAAGCAGGAGCACCCCTGCCCCCCGCACCACCAGGTAAAATTTCCCGCGATAACGCATCTGACGCACATACAGGATCCATTCCACCACCATCAGTATCAGGGCGATCACCAGCACCACATTGCGAAGCTGCTTTTTCACAAGCTGGTCACTGTACGCCTCCTGACCGACGGTTCCCTCCGCCTCCGGGCGGCCGTCCGATTCCTGTCCTGTGGCAAATCGCACCACATACTGTTCCGTGCGTTCCCCGGCGGCAGCCTGATACAGTCCCGCTTTCCTCGTATCCGCCGTCAATGTGCTCATGTCAATATCCGCCTGGGGATGGAATAGCACCGTCTCTCCCGCCTCATAAAGATTGTCAGCCAGAAGCGAGTTGTCACCCAGGAAACGGAGGGCGTTGGCAATGAATACAGGAAACTCCGCTTTCAGGGGAAAATCCGATTCACGGATATCAAAGCCCGCTACCACTTCCTTGATGCCGTCATGCTCACCATAATAGCCTGCACACTGTTCGCCCGCCCACAAAAATCCCGTACCCCAGGAGGGCACCTCGTACACATTGGTCTCATTGACGCCGATCAGGAAAGAGGAAAGCCCTGCTGTCAGGTCACAGTCTGTCACCGTAAGCATCACCCGCTCCACAGCTCCGGTCACATCTCTTCCATCTCGGAAGATCAGGCTGCTTCCTGCTTCCGGCAGACTGCCACGGACTCCTGTGATACCGCTTTTGTCTTCCACTGAACCGCCCCCGGCTCCTGCCTGGCCGCTTTCGCCTCCCGCAGAACCGCCACGGGCTCCTGCCTGGCCGCTTTCGCTTCCCACTGAACCGCCTGTCGTTCCCGCATCATAAATACGGACAGTCTGTGATTCCTCCGAAAGAGCGCTTTCGCTGTCCACCCTGGTCAGGCTCATTCCGGTCGCTGCCTGATAAGCCTTTTCAATATAAGTATTTCCGTTCCCCACCAGCACCGCGTCCATCCGGCTCTCCCGGGCAGGGATTGCATAGGCTATATTATCATTTCTCAGGGAATCCGTGTCCCCGCTGCCCGCAAATCGCACGGAACCAATCTCACTGCGCAGGGACTCGCCCTGCCATTCGAAGGGTTCAAAATAACACAGGGTAGTCTCTCCCGGGGGCAGTGTCAGCTGTTTGACCTCCAGCAGTTTATCGCCCTGATAAAGACTGACTTCCATGGAGGCTTCCGTATTGCTGTAGTTTGTAATGCTGGAGGCACAGGTTATGCCAGGGATAGCGGAACCGGAAACTTCCGCCTCATCGGCATTCACCCCGGATGCATCATCCCCTGCCCCGGCGGACTGTGTCCCCCGCTCCACATAGGAAAGGAAATTGTTGGACACATTGCTCACCGCGTGTCCCATCACAAGCACCTGGGCGTCAAAATATCGGGAGAAGCCCATGGCGTCCTCCGCCCCGCTGCCGTCCGTGAACACGATCACCGAACAGCCTGACGCTTCCTCCCCGGGCTCTGCGCCGGCGCCCCGGAGGGTTTCCACCACTCTCTCGGCATCCGGCAGATTGCCCGGTCCGTCACAGCATTCTATCTGATCCAGCACAGAAAAAAGACTGCCCTTGTCCTTTACCCCCACTGCCAGCAGTTCGGTTCCCATGCAGTCATTGGTGACAACGGAAAAAGCCGTCTCCTCCGAGACTGTGATCAAAGCCCTGATCTGCTCCAGGGCCTCCTCCATACGCGTCATGCCGCTTCCCGCGTCATGCTGCATACTGGCGCTGGTGTCAAGCACCAGTATCACATTTCCCTCACTCCTGCCCTCCCTGTGTATGTACGGTGACATCAATGCCAGCACAAGCAGCAGCAGGATCAGGATCTGGAGATACATCAGAATATTATGGACAAATTTTTCCAGAAACGTTTTAGACTGCTGATTTCGAAATAATTTTTCCCACAATAAGTTTGAGGAAATCCTGTAATCCTTCCCCTTCGGTTTTAACAGATATAGAATGATCACCACCGGAACTGACAGAAGCAGCGCCAGAGGCCACAAGCTTTCAAATATCATAAATCACCCTTAAATCCTGGAATATAAGCTGATTCCTGTCCCTTCCCGTATCGCAGACCACATAGGCGCCCCGCCCCGAAGAACAGCCCTTTTTCATGCGTTCCGTGAGCCGTTTCAGTTCCTGCTCGTAATGATCGATGGATCTGGCATCCACCGTCAGCCGCAGTTTCGATTCCGTTTCGGAGTCGATCAGGTTGAGCGTCCCCTCCAATGTGATCCGGAGCTCCTCCTCTGCCAGCGTATGCAGGATCACCGGGCGCTGTTTACAGTAATCCAGATATTGCAGCAGTTTCTCATAGCCCGCATTGTCCTCCTCCATCATACCGGGGTGCAGGAAGTCGCTGATCAGCACCGTCACGCCGGGTCCTCTCCGCTGCATTTTCTTCACCGCGGAAAGCATGTCGGCCTCCCCGGCAAAGGTAAGCTTTTCCAGCCAGTGAAGCACTTTTGCAAGGGAATTTTTCCCTCCGCTTACGGAAAGTGCCTTTCCCATATCCTTCATATCGTAGAGCAGAAGCCTGTCCATATTATTGAGCGCCAGAAAGCTTACTGCCGCCGCCAGGTCTCTTGCCAGGTCCGCCTTGCTTCGCGCGCCGTAATCCATGGACGCGCTGGTGTCAATCAGGACAGAGACCACAGCCTCCTTCTCCTCCATATACTGGCGGATGTATAACTTGTCCAGCCTGGCATAGACATTCCAATCCATGCGGCGCAGGTCGTCCCCCGGCATATACTCCCGGAAATCGGAAAATTCCGCGGAGATTCCCTTCTGCACCGACCTGCGGTTGCCGGACATATTCAGGCTGCTCTTGTGGGACATCCGCAGCTGCAGCCGGGATAGTGTGTCATAACATTTTGAATCAAGCATATAAATTCTTTTCCTTTGACTCTATGATCTGCCGTATCACATCATCCTCCGCAATCCCCTCTGAAATGGCATCAAAGTTCAAGAGCACGCGGTGCCGCAGCACCGGATACGCTACACTCTGTACATCCTCAAAGGACACATTCAGACGCCCCTCCATAAAAGCCCTGGCCCTGGACGCACGGATCATGGCCTGAGCCGCGCGGGGACTGGCGCCCTCCCTGATATAGGGATTCTCCTCATGGGTTGCCATCACGAGCTCCAGTATATAATTCATGACCGCGTCCGCAATGGGGATCTGTGCGATCAGCTTCCGCGCCTTTAACAGTTCTTCCCCGTTCAGGATGCTGTGCATTTCCGGCGGCTCCTGTCCCTCCGTCAGTTCCACGATCCCCCGCAGTTCCTCCCTGCTGGGAAATTTCACCAGTATCTTAAACAGAAAACGGTCCAGCTGCGCCTCCGGCAGAGGATACGTCCCCTCCTGCTCAATGGGGTTCTGGGTGGCAAGCACCAGAAAAGGCTCCTCCAGGATATGGCTCTCATTTCCCACCGTGACGGTGTGCTCCTGCATGGCTTCCAGCAGGGCGGACTGGGTCTTGGGCGTGGCACGGTTGATCTCGTCCGCGAGCACCAGATTGGCAAAGATGGGACCTTTCTCGAACCGGAAACTGCTCCTTCCCTCGTCCTTCACCATGATGTTTGTTCCCGTCACATCACTGGGCATCAGATCCGGCGTAAACTGAATCCGCTTAAAAGACAGCAGGAATACCTGACCGATGGTGCGTACCAGCATGGTCTTGCCCAGTCCCGGCATGCCCTCCAGCAGCACATTCCCGCCGGAGAGCAGGGCCAGCATCACCTGGCGGATGATCTCCCTCTGGCCGATGATGCCCTTGCCGATCTCCTGCTCACATTCCAGGATTTTTTGTTGATATAATTCGATTTCTGACATTGTATCCTCCTTAGCTGAAAGCTGTTTTCTGTCTGAAACAATGCTCCCTGATCTTCCGCTACTTATTCAGGTTTTCAAAGTAATCCCGTATCACCGATTCCATGCCGCTGGGATACCTGCCATTGGCAATACCCTCATAGGCGCTGTCTGTATATTCACCGATCACGGAGTTATAGTCCACATGGGCACCCTCCCAGGAAAGACCGTTCTGCTGCCGGAAATAATCCGAGTCCTGATCCCCGTTCTTATTTCCCGTCAGGGAAGGATCATTGGCGATTGCATTGGGAATGCTGACATAATCGTGGGCTGCGTCGCTGCTTCCGGTTCCGCGGCCGCTTCCACCATTACCGCTTCCACTTCCGCCGTTGCCACTGCCGGTTCCCTGGCCGTTTCCGCTTCCCTGACCGCTGCCGTTTCCATTGCCCTGTCCATTGCCGCTTCCATTATTCTGTCCGTTTCCGTTACCCTGGCCATTGCTGTTTCCATTATTCTGCCCGTTACTGCCAGAGCCGTTCTGCCCACTGTCATCTCCCTGACCACCGTCACCCTGACCGGAGCCGTCTCCGACACCGTTTGATCCGTTCCCGTTCTCTCCCCCGGAGCCTGCACCGGGAGTCCCTGATGCCACCTGCTGCCCGTTCTGGTTCGCCATTGCCTTTGCCAATGCCTCCGCACCGGCGATCCCCGCCGCGCCGGGATCACTCAGCTGGCCGGCAATGTTTTCCAGGCTCTGAGCCGTCTGGCCATACTTATAGTCCAGTCTCTCCATGGCGGAGGCAAGGCTCTCCCAGGAATCTGCCCTTGCCAGTTCCTCCTGAGACAGCTTCATGGCTTCCGCCATCTCCTGAAGCCGGGCTCTCTGTTCCTCCGTCAGGCTGTCCATATCCACACCCTCCAGGGCATCCACCAGTTTCTCCAGTTCCTCCTGCTCCTCTTTTGCCTGGTTCTGCACCTGATGGCGAAGCTGCGCCTGATTCCGCACCGTGGAAGGGATAAACGCCAGACCGATCACCACCGCCACCGACAATACCAGCGCCAGGACATGCCCCGGATCCGGTCCCAACGGTATCCTGATCTGTCCGCGCATCTCATTATAATGTGTCAGGGCATCCTGTCTCTGAAGCAGGGCAAATTCCTTTTCACTGTCCCTCTGCTCATAGGCTGTGATCATACGCTCCTTCAGTCCGAAGGAGTCCAGCCGTCCCGCCGCCGCCTTCATGCCCGCCCTTCTGTACAAGGCATAGCCAATCCCTGCCAGAAGTCCCGCTCCAAAGCACAGTCCCGCCGCCAGATGCACATAATAGAACTGCCGGACCAGGGACGCAAGTTCGCAGACCATTCCCAGGATACCGCCTGCGGCGGCAAAGAGAATCCCGAAGTCAATGACCTTTGCCGCATTCATTTTTCTCTTACATATTTTGATCTGCTGTATCAGGTATTCTCTGTTATCCATATTCCACCATTTACATTTCCCTGTGATACCACCGTCTCAGCCAGTTACATTTTATGCCATAAAACTTATGTTGTAATTTCGGCACAGCTTATTTTGCCTGCTCCTGTTGTCCGGTTTTCTCTTCCACGCCCGTTTCTGCCTTTTCTGACTGTATTTCCTGAGATGACCGCTGTGGTGACTGCTGCCGGGCCGTCTGCTGCACGGCAAATTCCGCCGTCTGTGCTATCCGCTGCATGGCCTGCCTCTTTGCTTTCCGCTTAATGGGATTGATCCGTCTCGCCGCCAGCCAGAGAAACAGGAAGGAAACCGCAAGAAACAGTACCGTGGACACGATCAGCCACCGGTTCCCTGAGGCAATCAGATTAATCGGCCCCCTGGTCTGCGTTATGCTTGTAGTATGTGGAATTCCATTCATCAGGGACTCCCCTGACATGATCCGGACGAAAAATTCTACCAGATACATAACCGGATTCAGTAATAAAAACAGGTAGAAGTTCTCCGTATAGCTGTAAAGGACACTGCCGGATGCATAAGACATATCGAAATAATACGATGAGGAATAGGACACATACTCTGCCAGCATAATAGGCAGCGCCGTCGCCACGAAAAAGATAAGATAAAATCCGTAGGCCATGATCACCGCGCTGACGCTCCTCTTACAGAGGGATGAACACAGGATCCCAATGCTGGCGGCAAAAAACGACATCAGAAGAGCCACTGCAAAAAACCAGAACAGATAACTCCATGACATCCCTCCCACCACAAAGGAAAGCGCCATGATGGGCATGCTGGCAACGACAAAAAACATACTCTGTATGATCGCCGTCATCACCTTCCCCATAATTATGGAAAAAGGCGTCATGCTGGTAGTCATCATGATATCAAAGGTCTGACGCTCTTTTTCCCCCGATATGGCGGAGGCCGTCCGCACCGGGACGATCAAAGCCAGAATAACAAGCTGCGTCACCGCAAGGACAGGGTACAGCCATATCAGGGCACTGTAAATATTACCGGTGGAATACTGATTCTCCTCCTTAATGATTATCATTGCCAGGAAAAAGACCAGCGCCAGTATCAATTCATAGGCAAACACCCCCCAGCAGATCTTCATGCTGCGGGACTGCACTCTCACATCCCTCTTAATGATTGGATTCAGCTGCATTGCCCTGTCCCCCTTTCTGTTCCTCGTTTTCCGTGACACGCATGAACAGGGTTTCCAGGCTGCCCTCCTGCTTATGGAAGCCTGTCACCACCACGTCATGGGCTATCATTTCGCCGATCATCTTCGCGATCTCCGGCTTCGTCATGGAATGAGTCAGTTTGATCTCCTGCTCTCCTACGGAAGTCACTTTCGCACCCACATGCTCATTGGCAATGCGTACCGCCGTCTCCTGGCCTCCCTCCAGCGTGATAATCAGCTGATTACTTCCAAATACACTGTCCATGACATCCTCGATCAGCCCTGCCGCCACCAGGTTCCCATGATCCATAATACCGATGCTGTTACACATTTCCGAAAGTTCGGACAGAATATGGGAACTGATCACAATGGTCTTCCCCATGCTCTTCAGGTTCAGCAGGAGTTCTTTCATCTCCACCCTGGCCCTGGGATCCAGTCCGGAGTTTGGCTCGTCCAGAACCAGCAGCGCCGGATTGTGTATCAGCGCCCTTGCCACACAGAGACGCTGCTTCATGCCGCGGGAAAGGGTGTCCACAAAGACCTCTTTCTTGTCCGAAAGATTCACCAGTTCCAGAAGGTCATCGGAAATCTTTCGGATCTCCTTTGTGCCCATGCGATACATGGAACCATAGAAATCCATGTATTCCTTTACTTTCAAATTATCATATACCCCAAAGAAATCCGGCACATAGCCAATCTGCTTTTTGATTTCCTTCTGATGGGCCACCGCATCCACACCGTTTATGGTGATGTTTCCGGCAGTGGGCAGCATCAGCCCGCACGCCATGCGGATCGTGGTTGTCTTGCCTGCGCCGTTTGGACCCACAAAACCGAACAGGTCACCCTGGGGGATGTGAAGCGTCAGATTGTTGACCGCCCGAAATTTGCCGTAATTCTTATATAAATGTTCAATACGCAGCATTATGTCCACCCCCTGCTTCTGTCTGCCCCGCGTCACCTGTGGTTCCGGTTCCTGTCTTCATATAGGAATAGAAGCAGCCGTAAGCGATCTCACTGCATTTATCTGCCACAGCCTTATCGTAATTTTTCACCACACCCGCCACAATCAGCGTCCCAGGCTGAGGATTATATTCCTGTGCAACGCCCAGTCCAATGAGCAGCGCCGCCATCTCAGCCTGATCATATTCCACGCGGGCTCCGTATATCCCCACCATATCATACAGCAGATCACCAAAATAGTTCGCAGATCCCTCAAAGATACATCTGTTGTCCCTGACTGCCTGCTTGAGATCAAGGGTCTCCCCCGCCTTCACATCCGGGAACACCATAATATAACTATAAGAATACACCGCCATATATGCCAGGTCATGGCCCGTGTCGTTTGTGACCGTGCCCTCCGCATTTCCAATACTGATTCCTTTCAGATCCGCACCGGTAAAGGCTCCCACACTTTCCGTTTTCTTCCCCGCATAGAGGAATCCGTTCTCAAAGTTCTCCCGGGGCTTCAATCCAACGGACAGCCCCTCGCTGCCATTGCCAACAATATAGTGATAGTCATTGATGGCAGCTGTGCCATTGCTGTAATAGTGATAACCCTGGAACCCCGGTCCCGCCACTTCATAGCCGTCCTGTAAATGTACTTCCCAGGGCTTCACTCCGGAATGATACGCCAGCAGATAGGTGTCCGCCTGGTTGCCTTCCGCCTGCTGCACCGTGACGGAATAGACCCTTGTATCCTTTACGCTCAGCCCCCGTCCGGATAAAAAGACGCCTGCGACAAAGAGGATGCCAAGGGCAGGCGCGCCCACCCAGTACCATTCGCTCCTTTTACACTTGCGCAGGATCAGATACAGCACCGGACCCACCAGTGCCACATAGACAAGGATCAGCACTTTCAGCCAGGAAAAATTCACATCCGTATTGAGGCTGTCAATAAAGGACAAGGCCCGCTGCCCCACATATTCCAGGTCTGAGTTTCCGCCGATGTTCTGATAACTGTTAGAATAATACATAAGCTCCTGATAAAGATTCTGGATCCTGTAATACTCCAGCTTTTGCAGCTCCTTTTCCCCCAGCGAGAAATAGAGCAGAGACACCGCGCCGTCATCGATGGGACAGATGACCGCAGGATGCTCCATGCTCTCGGATACACCGCTGTAAGCATACATTTTATTATAATTCAGTTCTGCTATCGCCATCTGGCTGAGGTCGATATCCGCCTCATCCACATAAGAGCCGTAATATCCGTATTTTCCTGCATTTGTCGTTGCAAGATTCTCTTCACCCGGCTCGCTGACATTTATCACTTCCACGTTGAGGAAATCC
>CANDMD010000074.1 GCA_947385725.1 uncultured Lachnospiraceae bacterium
ATCCTGAACTGTGACTGGAGTTCAGACGTGTGCTCTTCCGATCTGGTGGAATTAAATGTTGTGGACGGCTGTATTCTGCCTAATTTACGGATGACAGGACAGGGGGAGACGTGCGCTTTTCTTGATGAGCAGGGACGATGCGGCATCCATGCATTCAGGCCGTCAATATGCAGGCTGTTTCCTCTGGGCAGATATTATGAGTGTGGCGATTACAAATATATACTCCAGATTCATGAATGCCCGATGAAGAACCGGTCCAAAGTGAAGGTCAGTAAGTGGATTGACACGCCGCAGCAGGAAATGAACCATGCATTTATCTGTCGCTGGCATTATCTTTTAAATGATCTGGGGGCATTGGCTGGGGGCTGCGGAGAGGAAACGCCGGCAAAACAGATCAATATGGCGCTTCTGCAGACCTTTTATCTGACGCAGTATGACAGTGAGCAGGATTTTTACGGACAGTTTGACCTGCGGTGTGAGCAGTTTACAGCCGTTTTGGATCAGATGCATCCATAGTGCACAAAAGGGGATAGATTGACAGAGCATGGTACAGCAGAATAGGAACCGGCCGGATGTGGACCGGCAGAATGGGAACCGGTCGGATGTGGACCGGTGGAATGTGGACCGGCAGAATGTGGACCGGCCGGATGTGGACCGGCAGAATGGGAACCTGCCGGATGAGGACTGGCAGAATGAGGACTGGCGGGAAGAGGGATGGACGGAAGAAGAGTGGCTTGAGGAAAAAAGAAGGGAGGAAGAAAGACAGCGGCGGCGCAGACAGAGGATCGAACAAATGAAGCGGGAGAAGCACCGGCGGGAAATGCTGTTCCGGTACGGTGTGCCGGCCGCGGCTGTTGCGGCGGCATTGTGCATCATTCTTCTGGTGGTCGGCATCACTCAGGCAGTGCGCCCCAAAGAGAATCAGGCGGACGGGAAAGAAAATCCTGCGGGAGCGCTGGCAGGACAGGGGGAGGCTCCGGGAGGCGATGGAGAGGGGCAGACATCCTTACAGATGCTGCATAGGGCCGTGGCAGTGGCTATGCAGCAGGGAACCCCCATGGCCGCAGGTGCGGCACGGCCTGATCCGGCGTATGACATCGGCACTGCGCTGACAGAGGCGCCAAGGCATGTATTTGAGGCACATACCACGGAAAATACGGCCGGTTTCGGTGACAATATCTTCAGCGAATACGGCATTATCATTGATGTGGAGAGCGGGGAAGTGCTGGCGCAGAAGGGCGGGTGGAGCCGGATTAATCCCGCTTCCATGACGAAGATATTGACGGTACTGGTGGCGGCGGAGCACATAACGGATCTGGAGGATACCTTTACAATGACCATTGCCATCACAGATTATTGTTTCGTGAATGACTGTAGTAATATAGGGTTTGAGGTGGGGGAGGAGATCCCCCTGAAAGATCTGTTCTACGGTACGGTTCTGCCCTCCGGCGCGGATGCGGCCCTTGGGTTGGCGTTCTATGTGGCAGGCTCCCAGGAGGCCTTTGTGGATATGATGAATGCGAAGCTGGAGGAACTTGGCCTGTCGGAAACCAGCCATTTTACCAACTGCATTGGTCTGTATGACGAGGATCACTACAGCACGCCCTATGATATGGCGGTGATATTGAAGGAAGCCGCTGACAATGAACTCTGCCGCCAGGTGCTTTCGGAACATCATTATGTTACTGCGCACACGGCGGAACATCCGAAGGGAATCGATATTTCCAACTGGTTCCTGCGGAGAATCGAGGACAGGGATACCCATGGAGAGGTGCTGTGCGCCAAGACCGGTTATGTGGATCAGTCAAAACACTGCGCGGCAAGCCTCGCGGCGGATCATAACGGAAGGGAATATGTCTGCGTGACGGCAGGCGCCAGCGACAAATGGTTTTGCATCAGAGACCATGTAGAACTGTATCAGAGATATCTTCCACAATAGAGGTGATATATTCTTCATTTCGTGTCATACTTAATAGAAGAACAAAGAAATGGAGGCATAGCTATGTGTACGGCAGCGACATATCAGACGAAGGATTTCTATTTTGGCAGGACACTGGATTATGAGTTCTCTTATGGGGACGAGATTACGATCACCCCACGGAATTATCCTTTCCGTTTCCGCAATATGGGTATTATGGCAAAGCATTACGCCATGATCGGCATGGCGCATGTGGAGGAGGAATGTCCGCTTTATTATGAGGCAGTCAATGAAAAGGGATTGGGGATGGCAGGTTTGAATTTTGTAGGAAACGCTGACTACAAAAATCCCATGCCTGATAAAGACAATCTGGCGCAGTTTGAATTTATCCCCTGGATTCTTGGGCAGTGTGCTTCTGTAAAAGAGGCAAAGGCGCTGCTGGAGAAGATCAACCTTACCAATGAGTGCTTTAATGAGAAACTGCCCCTGGCGCAGCTGCACTGGATCATAGCGGACCGTGAGGGGGCTGTCACCGTGGAATCCGTCAGGGACGGCGTAAGGATATATGACAATCCGGTGGGCATATTGACAAATAATCCGCCCTTTGATGAGCAGATGTTCCAGCTGAACAACTATATGAGCCTGTCCGCCCGGGAGCCCCAGAATCATTTCTGTGATAAGCTGCAGCTGTCCGCTTACAGCAGAGGCATGGGCGCCATGGGGCTTCCGGGTGACCTGTCCTCCCAGTCCCGTTTTGTCCGGGCGGCTTTTGTGAAACTGAATTCCGTTTCCGGGGATTCGGAAGATGAGAGCGTGAGCCAGTTTTTCCACATCCTTGGTTCCGTGGACCAGCAGAGGGGATGCTGTGTGTTGAATGACGATAAATGTGAGATCACCATTTTCACCTGCTGCTGCAATGCGGACAAGGGGATCTATTATTATACTACTTATGACAATCACCAGATCTCGGCGGTGAATCTCCACAGGGAAAATTTGGATGATATCAATCTGGTGCGTTACGCTCCTGTGCACGGGGAGCAGATCCGGTGGCAGAATTAAGAAGTAAAGATGTGTCTGGAAAAGGATATGATTTTTTGTCTATTGAATTGATTTTGCATTGCAAATCGCATATACTATAAGTGCAATGAATTGCAAAAGGGGTTGAGGTTATGGCAAACACAACAAATTTAAGCGTTCGCATGGATAGTGACATTAAAAAGCAGTGCGAGAACCTGTACAGTTATTAGGAATGAATCTTACTACCGCTATCAATGTATTTTTGCGCCAGTCCCTTCGTGCCGGTGTTTTTCCCTTTGAAGTGAAGCTTGAGCAGTCCAACAGGGAAACGATTGCGGCTATGCTGGAAGCGAAGCGTATTGCACATGATCCAGGCGTGAAGCGTTATACTGATGTTGAGGAAGCCCTCCGGGAACTGAAAAGATGAAGCGCGATATCGTCTGGACCACAAAATTCAAAAAAGATTATAAACTGGCAGTCAAGCGCAATCTGGACATTGGTCTGCTGGATGATATTATCCGTGTCTTGGCAAGAGGTGAAACTTTGCCGGAAAAGAACAGAGACCATGAACTGACCGGCGATTGGGTGGGGCAAGGTAGCCCACTACGCTTCCCTGGAACCTTTTTCCCGCTCCCGCTGCAGCTTCCGGAATAGCCTGACCAGAACGATCACCGCTGCGGTGGCAAGAACCAGTTCCGCGGTCAGCTGCGCATATGCCAGTCCGTACAGTGGGAAGAGATAATTTAAAAGGAACAGCGCCGGAATCTCCAGGACGATCTTGCGCAGGATGGCGAAGACCAGCGATTTCCGTCCCAGACCACAGGCCTGGAATACGCCCACGGCAAGGAAATCCATACACAGGAAAGGCATTCCCAGGCACAGTCCCCGGAGGAATCTGGTTCCATATGTCACAATGGACTGATTTTTCATGAAAAGCGTGATCAGGAATTCCGCCCCAAGATAATACACCAGGGAAACGGCAGCCATGGAGGAGAGAGTGATCTTCATGGTAAAGGTCAATGACTTTTTCATTCGTTTCACATTGCCACTGGCGTAATTATAGCTGATCAAGGGCATTATGCCCTGGGAAAAGCCTAAGGCGACCTGCATGGGCACCATATTGATCTTCTGGGAGATACCCATGGCGGCCACGGCGTCTGCGCCGTAGGAGGCAGTAAAATTGTTCAGCACGGTCATTCCCGTCACATTCAGCAGGTTCTGGATGGAGGCGGGAATTCCCACCGCAAAGATACCCAGCACAATCGGCCTTTTGAAGCGGAACATGGAGGGTTTGATGCACACATAGGTCCGTCCCCGTTTTGCAAACAGCAGGATAAAGAAATAAATGCAGGCAACGCAGTTGGACAGGAAGGTGGCAAGCCCGGCTCCTGCGGCGCCCATGTCAAGTCCCCAGGGCAGGATGAAAATAGGGTCTAAAATGATATTCAGCAGACAGCCGCTCATGGTGCCCAGGCTGGCGTGCAGGGAGGAACCTTCCGCCCGCACCAGATAGGCCATGACCACATTCAGGATCGCCGGGGCAGCCCCGAAGCTGACTGTCCATTTCAGGTAATCGCCTGTGGCGAAGACGGTTTCGCTGTCCGCTCCCAGCATGGAGAGCAGGGGAGTGTGAAAGAACGTATAAAAGGCGGAAAAAAGCAGCCCGCAGATCAGCGCACAATAGAATCCCAGGGCGGAACTGCGGTAGACCGTATCATAATCCTTGGCGCCAAGCCCCCTGCTCATCATGCTGGAGGAGCCCACGCCGAAGAGATTGTTGACGGCGTTAAAGGCCAGCAGCACCGGTGCGGCCAGGGTTACGGCGGCGTTCTGTATGGGATCATTCAGGATCCCAACGAAGTAAGTATCCGCCAGATTGTAGATGACCATGACCAGGGAACTGAGGATGGTGGGGATGGCAAGCGTCATCACTGCTTTCGCAATAGGCATGTTTTCAAATAATTCTGTTTTCTCTGTGTTTTCCATAGAATGATCATTTTCCTTTCTTTTGCAGCAGACAACTGCATTGATCCCCTCTTTGTTAGTATAACACAGTCGGACGTAATTGGAATCATTTTATTTCCGCGAGCAAAGTTTTCCGCTGAAAATAATTTAGAACTTGTCGCCGCGTAAGCGGCTTGATACAATAAAAGACAGTTGATTTGAAAATGCGTGGGGGAATATACTTGAAACATGGTTTATGGTTTCGGAACGGTAGGGAGGCTTATCAATGCAGAAAATCATGATTGTAGAGGATGAGGTTGCTGTCCGGGAGGAACTGGCGCTTCTGCTGGCTAATGAGGGGTATTGTCCTGTGCCCGTGACTGAGTTTACGGATATTGCGGGACAGGCTGCGGAGTGTGCCCCCGATCTCATTCTGCTGGACGTGGGGCTGCCAGGGAAGGATGGGTTTTCCTGGTGTGCAAGCCTGAGAAAGACGCTGCCTGTGCCGATTATTTTCGTCACCGGGCGGGACGGCGGCATGGACGAGGTGAGGGCGCTCAGCCTGGGCGGGGATGACTATATTACAAAGCCCTATTCTATTCCTGTGCTGCTGGCAAGGATCAAGGCTGTCCTCCGCAGGGGCGGGGCGCCTAAAGAGACGGATACCCTGGAAGCTGCGGGGCTGAGGCTTAACCTGACGAAGGGAACCGTATCTGTGGGGAAGAAGACGGCGGAACTGACCCGTAATGAACTTCAGATCCTGGCCTGTCTTATGGAGCATCGGGGAGAGATCGTATCCCGTATGGATCTGATCGAGACATTATGGGACAATAAGATTTATATTGACGATAATACGTTGAGCGTCAATGTGACGCGGCTTCGGGGAAAGCTGGCGGAGCTTGGACAGCCTGACCTGATCAGGACGCGCAGGGGAATGGGGTATCAGTTATGAGTATGAGGGAATATTTGTCTGACCGTCTGGGGGTGATCGTCCTCCAGGCGGTCTTTGCCGCAGCGGCGGCAGGGTTTCTGGGGATGACGGGAACAGGGAGCGGGATGATCCTGCTGCTTGTCATTTTCTGGCTGCTGGCATTTCTCTGCGTCATGGTGACGGGGTATATCAAATGCCGCGCCCGTCTGCGGGAATTGGAAAATATTATGGATGGACTGGACGAGAAATATTTATTTGCCGAATGCATTTCCCGGGGCGGCAGCATCTATGAACGCAGGCTGCTGGAACTGTTCCGGAAAGCAGGGCGGGCCATGATCGGCGCGGTCTCCGACGCCCGGGCAGCCCAGCAGGAATACAGGGAGTATGTGGAAAGCTGGGTCCATGAGATCAAGACTCCCATTGCGGCGGCAGGGTTGATCTGCCATCATGCGGATCCCGTGACGCGCCGGAAGCTTTCCGCCGAACTGGCACAGATCGAATCCCATGTGGAGCGGGCGCTGTTCTATGCAAGGGCGGAGAGTCCGGAGAAAGATTTTATGATCCGGCGGATCCGGCTTTCGGAAATGGTGGAGGAAGCTGTGGAACGTCACCGGGCTCTGCTGATCCGGAGCGGGATCAGGGTGGACATTCAGGGAACAGCCTGCATATCTACAGGTGACATTGGGGAGAGTATGGAATCGGTGGTCTACACAGACGATAAATGGGCAGTGTTTATTCTGGGTCAGCTGCTGCAGAATGGGGCGCGCTACCGGCGGGAGGAGTCCGTGGGCAGCGCCGGGGAGAATGCGCCAGTAATTGAACTGTCGGCAAAGCTGCCGGAAAGTACGCCGGCCAATCAGCCGGGGAAAATGCCGGAGACCGGACTGCCGTCAGGGCAGCGGGCGAATGCGCCTGTGATAGAATTGCAGGCCAAGCAGCTGGGAAAGCAGGTTCAGCTGGTGGTGCGTGACAATGGGATAGGGATTCCGGCCCATGAACTTCCCAGGGTTTTTGACAGAGGCTTCACAGGCAGCAATGGCCGTGCCCGCGGGGGTTCCACAGGGATAGGGCTGTACCTTTGCCGCAGGCTGGCGGATTGCCTGGAAATAGGGCTGCAGATCGCATCGAAGGAGGGGGAGGGCACGGTGGTGACGCTGACCTTTCCGGCAGAAAATCCGGGGAAACGTTGATTCCTTCCCTTACAAAACTGTAAGATAAATCCATGTCAGATCAATACAAGGCTTCCTTTTTTTGGGGTATTCTTACGTTGACGGGGGAATGAGTAGGAGGCAGAGAAGTGTTAGAGGTAAAAAATATCGAAAAGTATTACGGAAGCAAAAACAATGTCACCAAAGCCCTGGACCGTGTCAGCTTTACTGTGGAGGACGGGGATTTTATGGCCATTATGGGAGCGTCGGGCAGTGGGAAGACCACGCTGCTGAACTGCATTTCCACCATTGATGCGGTGAGCGCCGGGGATGTCCTGCTGGACGGCGAGAGCATTGCGGAACTGTCCGCTGCAAAATTGGCGCAGTTTCGCCGGGAAAGACTGGGATTTGTGTTTCAGGATTTTAACCTGCTGGATACCCTGACCGTGGAGGAAAATATCGGCCTGGCGCTGTCCCTGAACCACAGCAATCCCCGGACCGTGAAGGAGCAGGTGGGGAAGGTGGCACAGAAGCTGGATATTACGGAGATCCTGGGTAAGTTCCCCTATCAGATTTCCGGCGGACAGAAGCAGAGGGCAGCCTGCGCCAGGGCCATTGTGGCGGGACAATCCCTGCTCCTGGCGGATGAGCCCACGGGGGCGCTGGACTCCAGGGCGTCTAAAAACCTTCTGGAGATTATGACCCGGATGAACCGGGGCACAGGCGCCACGATCCTGATGGTGACCCATGATGCCTACAGCGCAAGCTATGCCGGACGGATCCTGTTCCTGAAGGACGGACGCATCTTTCATGAATTGCTTCGGGGAGAGCGCTCCCGGTCAGTCTTTTACCATGAGATCCTGGATGTGCTGGCTCTGTTAGGGGGTGATGTCAGTGACGTTATCTAAGCTTTCCAGACGGAATGCCTGCAGGCAGGCCAGGGATTATCTGGTTTACTTTGTCACCATGATCATGGTGACGGCGCTGATGTATGCCTTTAACGGGCTGATCTTTTCCGAGGAGATCCAGACCCTTTCGAAAAGGCTGGACTCCATGACACTGACGATCCTATTGGCAAGTATTGTGGTGGTATGCGTGATCAGCTGGCTGGTGTCCTACACTGCGAAATTCATGCTCACCAGGCGGAGCCGGGAACTGGGCACCTATCTCCTGATCGGGCTGGAGCAGGAACAGGTGGCCCGGCTGTTCTTTCTGGAGAATGTGACAGTGGGCGCTTTGGCCATGATGCTGGGAATGGTTCTGGGCAATCTGATTTTCCAGATACTGCGGGCGATTATCCTGGCCATGTTCGGCATCGGGTATCATTTTGCATTTTCCTTTTCCCTGAAGACCGTGGGACTGACCCTGGTTTATTTCGTGCTGATCTATCTGTCCGTGCAGCTTAGGAGCCGCAGGAAGATCCGGACCATGAAGATCTATGACCTGATCTACTTTGAAAGGCAGAATGAGGAGGCGGTCATTCAGAAGGGCAGCAGCCGGAAACGGACCTTCGCCGTGTCCATCGTACTGGGTGTGGCAGGTACGGTGATGATCCTGGCAGGGAACCTGCTTTTCGGCATCCTTGGCGCGGGCTGTATCATTGCCTTCCTGTATGGCTTTTTCGCCAGCTTTTCTTCCGGGGTTCCCGCCTGGTTTGAGAGACATAACGAGAAGAAGTACCAGGGACAGAACCTTCTGGTGTTTCGGGCGCTCTCCGCAAAGCTGGCCACCATGGGTGTGGTCATGGCCACCATTGCCATGCTTTTTACTGCCGTGCTGATCGCGGAGGGCACGGGCATGACCTTTCGCGCCATGATCAGTAAACGTTCCACCTGGCTTTCCTGCTTTGACCTGATCTTCAGCGTGGAGAAGCCGGAGGTGGGTATGCAGACAGCAGAATACAGGGAGTGCATGGACTATATCAGGGAAAACATATCTGTCCGTGACGCCTGGCAGTATCCGGTCTACCTGGGAGAGACCGCAGAGGTTACGGAGTACCTTGAGGAACAGGCAGGATATTATCCCTTTTATTCCAGGGATGTGGTGATGAAGGCCAGTGATTATGCGGCGCTTCGCAGGATGCTGGGTTACCCGGAGGTGACGGTGGAAGCGGGGAGGACACAGGGTGGCCATTCCACAGGGCAGTATCTCATACATTGTCATCCCTATGTGGGGGAGGTGCTGAAAGGCTTTGGCAGGCCGGTCTGTATGGGAGGGTATACGCTGGAGCCGGGAGGCATTTACACAGAGACATTTGCCCAGTATCTATTGGGCTTCAACGGAAACAGGTTTCTCCTTGTGGTGCCTGACGAGGCGGCGGAGGGTCTTGCCGTCAGCCACAACATCTATGCCGCCAGGACCGGGGAGCCGGTGACGGAGGGCCAGTACGAGACGCTGGAGGATATCCTGGATCAGGGTGCACATGACGGGAGTACCTTTCCGTATGATATGTTCAGCTTATATGTAAAGTCCGCGGAGGCTGCGGAGGCGGCATCCTTTACGGCGATGACGGTATTCCCGCTGTTTTATCTGGCGCTGGTGCTCACCATGGCGGCTGCCACGATCCTGACCATTCAGCAGCTTGACGAGACCCGGCGCTACAGACAGCAGTATGGGCTGCTGTATCAGCTGGGTATGGATCATAGGGAAATGGTGAAGGCGCTGAGGACGCAGGTTGCCATATATTACACTATGCCTGCCATACCCTCGGTGCTGATCGGGGTCACATTCCTGATCAACCTGGGAGGCGCCGTGGAGCCGGGAACCCTGACAGGAACCAGCCATCCCCTTGTGATCACAGGCACGGCCCTGGGGCTGTTCTTCCTGATCTATGGAGTGTACATCCTGCTCGCCTATACGGGGCTGAAGCGGAATGTGCTTCCGGAAGAAAATTTTTAAAAAAAATAAATGAATTGATTTACAAATCCGCCATTATTTTCTTTTCCTTATATAGCCGGCTAAAGAAAGGGTCTCAGACCGGAAGCGCCGACAGGGCCTTAAGGGAAGAGACCGGACAGGAAAAGGAGAAGAAATATGGCACAACTAAACTTAAAATTAACCCTGAACCAGAATGGTTCCATTACGGCAAGCTGGTCCCCGGTTTCGGGCACTGTGAGATATGAGGCCTATATGTATCCGGTGAACGAACATTATGCGATTTTTAATGAAACGAATCTGACCTCGACTTCCTATACCAGCCAGGGAAATCTGACTGCAAACAGGCAGTATCAGGTCATCGTGACGGCATATGGACAGAATGTTACGCTTGCCTCCGACGGCGCGAAAATATTGATCCCGTCAGACTTTTACAATAATAAACCGTTGGATGTTCCGCAGAATGTGAGGGCAACGGCGGACACCTCGTCTGTGACGGTAAGCTTCAGCGCGGTTGCCCGCGCAACAAGCTATGACATATTGTTTGACAATACCGTTTACAATGTGACATCCCTGTCCAGAAGATTTACAGGCCTTACACCCAAAAGCCGTCATACCTATGCCGTGCGCGCAAAAAATTCCAGCAGGACGGGCGCGTACAGCAGCAAGCAGACGATCACAACGGGGGTGCAGATGCCTGCTGTGCCTTCCAATGTGAAAAAAACAGCGACGGAGACCAGCGTAACGATAAGCTGGGGAGCGGTGAGCGGGGCGACTGGCTATGATCTGCTGTTCAACGGTACTACCTACGCTGTAAGCGGTACCTCCAAGTCTTTTACCAGCCTGACTGCCGGCAGGTCCTATCCTTTTGCGGTGCGCTCCCGCAATGCGGACGGAAACAGCGCATACACACCCCAGGCATCGGTCACGACACCGTCCAGGGCGCCGGCATCCATCAGCGCCACCAGTACGGCCAATTCCGTCACCATTAGCTGGAACGCAGTGAGCGGCGCTTCCGGATACCTTGTCAGATGCGGCAGTGCGTCTTATGACGTGTCCGCCTCAGGCACTTCCTATACGGTCACGGGGCTGGCCCAGAATACCTCATACTCTTACCAGATCTGCTGTAAGAGCGCAGACGGAACAGGGAATTACAGCAGCTCCAGAACCATCAAGACCTTGATGCAGACGCCTGCCGTACCCGTTAATATCAGGAAGTCGGCAACAGGGACTACCGCGACGGTCAGCTGGGATGCAGTCAGCGGTGCAACGGGTTACAGTATTCAGTTTAACGGTTCTGTCTACAGCACTACTGCCACCTCCAAAACATTTACGGGACTGACGGCAGGAAGAAGTTATTCCTTTAAGGTCTGTGCTAAGAACGGGAGTGTCACCGGCAGCTATTCCGCAGACATGACTGTGACCACGGCGCCTGTGCCGCCGGCAACCGTCAGCGCCACCAGCACGGAGGATTCCGTCACGGTGAGCTGGAGCGCGGTCAGCGGTGCGGCAGGCTACACCCTGTCCTTTGGCGGCACAAATTATGAGATGCCTGCCACCAGCACATCTTATACCCTTACGGGGCTGAAGGAGAATACCAGCTACAGCTATCAGGTATGCTCGAAAAGTGTGGACGGCTCCGGGTCCTACAGTTCCGCAAAATCCGTCAAGACACTGGAACAGGGTCTGACCGTTCCCACGGGAATCACCCACAGATCCACGGATACCTCCGTCACGGTAAGCTGGAACGCAGTGACAGGCGCCCTTGGCTACGATGTGAAATTTAATGGCAGCGTCTATTCTGTGACAGGGACTTCCAGGGAATTTACCGGCCTGTATTCCGACCGGTCATATTCCTATCAGATCCGGTCTAAAAAATCCAGCAGCCGGGTGGGAGAGTACAGTGCGGTGCAGACAGTCAGGACCACGCCCAAGGCGCCCTCAGGCATCAGCAGGACCACAAGTGAAAATTCCGTCACGGTGAGCTGGAGCCCGGTGAGCGGAGCGGCCAGCTATGATCTGCTGTTCAACGGCAAGGTGTACCATGTGACCGGAACCTCCCATACGGTAACCGGATTAGCCGCCAATACCAGTTATAGCTATCAGGTGAGGGTAAATAACGCGGATGGCTCCAGTGCATACTGCAGCGCCCAGACAGTGAAGACCGCGCCGCTGCCGCCTGCGTCCGCCACTGTGACCGCCGGTAAGGATTCCGTCACGGTGAACTGGAGCGCGGTAACCGGAGCCGCCAGCTATGATGTGCTTTTTGGCGGAAACGTCTACAGGGCGTATGGAACCTCTTATACCGTCAGCAGACTGACCCCGGGTACCAGTTATACCTATCAGATCCGATGCAACAACGCGGACGGTTCCAGTTCCTACGGCACACCGAGGACGGTGACGACCATTCCGAACCCGCCTGCAGCGCCCGGGAACATCAGCGCTTCCTCCACCGTCAATTCGGTCACCATAAGCTGGAGTGCGGTGAGCGGGGCGACCAGCTATGATGTCCTGCTGGATAACACGGAGTACCATGTGACCGGCACCTCCAGGACCATCACCGGATTGCGGTCGGACACCGGTTATATGTATCGCGTGCGCGCCAATAACGCGGGAGGGAATGGCTTGTATTCTTCCACCTATTCCATACGTACCCTGGCTGCGCCGCCTGCGGTGCCCACGAATATCCGTGCCACCGCGCAGTCCTATGCCGTCACGGTAAGCTGGAATGCGGTAAGTGGCGCGGCCAGCTATGATCTGGCATTTAACGGCACGGTATACAGCGTCACCGGAACCTCCAGGACGATCACAGGCCTGAATCCAAGCACCAGCTACAGCTATCAGGTCCGTGCAAGGAACTCCGGCGGAACCAGCAGTTATTCCGGGACCTACAGGGTGACCACCCTGGTTGCGCCGCCGGCGACACCCGCAAATGTAAACGCCGCTGCATCCGCGGACACTGTCACGGTAAGCTGGAGCGCGGTGAGCGGAGCCACAGGGTATCGTGTGGAATTTAACAGGGTGGTCTATTCTGTGACGGGCACTTCCAAAGGATTTACCGGTCTGTCGTCTAACACGGAATACACCTATGCCGTCTGTGCCTGTAATGCGGGCGGAAACAGTGCCTACAGCGCTTTGAAGACCATACGGACCCTTCAGGTGGCGCCTGCGGTTCCCGGTAATGTAGGGGCGTTGGCTGATACATATGCCGTGAATATCAGCTGGAACGCGGTAGAGGGAGCAGACAGCTATGAACTCCTGTTTGCGGGAACGGTCTACCCGCTGGCCGGAGGATATTATCGAATCGAAGGGCTGACACCCAACACGGTATACACCTATCAGGTCCGGGCGATCAACGGGGCAGGAGCCAGCGCGTACAGTGCGCCCCAGACCATCAGGACACGTCTGGAGGTACCGGCGAATATCCGTGCGGAAGCGACTGCAAAGACGGTGACGGTAAGCTTTGATCCGGTAGAGGGAGCCACCGGCTACGACATAATTTTCTATCATGACGTTTACTACAATATCACGGATCCCTTTAAAGTATTTGGGGAATTGAAACCGGAGACGGAGTATGAGTATGCAGTCCGCGCGAAAAACGAATATGTGGACAGCGGCTACAGCAAAACGCAGAGCGTCAGGACGCTCCGCCCGGGACCCGGAATGCCCTCGGATCTCACGGCCGCGGCCACCATGGACTGTGTCATTTTAAGTTGGAGTCCGGTGGAAGGGGCGGAAAGCTATGATATTCAGTTTGACGGTGCGGACTACCATGTGACGGAGAGCGGAACCGCATCCTATGTGAGCCGGAACCGTATGCTTTCTCCCGCAAAAGCCGGGGGAACAGGCTGGGAAATGGCGGCGGCCTTTGATGCGGCGGCTGTTGCTGCGGAGCATGGGGAAGGAAAAATGTACAGGATCTTCATGGGGCTGGAACCCAACAGGGAGTACAGCTATTGCGCAAGGGCCAACAATTCGGAAGGCTCCAGCCTGTACACCCCGCTGAAATCTGTCAGGACGGATTTCCGGAAATCCAGCGGTCTGGCACAGGGCGGCAGCAGGCGCAGGACCTATCCTGACGGCAGACGGACTTATACGGGCAATGATCCCGTCAATGCCCTCACCGGCGCATTCCTGTGGAGTTATACCTGGCTGGAGGACCAGGGGAAGGACGGCCTGCACTTTACGGCGATGTACGATTCCCGCAGGGATGCAAGGCAGGACGTGCTTGGCAGGAAGTGGACCCACTCCCTGAACTACATGCTGTATATGGATGAGGAATACGCTTATTTCTCCACTCCCTATGACGATGTAATCCCCTTTGTGAGAAACAGGGAGGACGGCAGCTTCCTGCCTGTGGACGGATCGGTATCCTATGCCCTGGAAGGAAAAGAGGACGGCGCCTGGTGCGTCAGGGCTCTGGACGGTACGGAATACGTCTTCGACAGCAGGCTGTGCCTGACCGGGATCCTGGAGAACGGCCTTGTGTCTTTCCGGTTCCAGTCAGATGAGGCGGGTCAGACCACCCGTATAGAGGGGCGGCACGGGGCGGCCATGGAGCTTACCTGTACCGACGGCCATATTACCGGAGTGACGGACGCCATGGGAAATGCGGTGACGTTCACCTATGAAGGCGGAAGGCTGCTGTCCGCGGTCAATCCTGACGGCAGGGAAATGTCCTTTGCCTATGACGATGCCTGCAACCTGCTGACCATCACGGATTTCTCCGGGGATGTCTGGCTGACCAATACCTACGATCTGCAGGGACGGGTAACGGAGCAGCTTACGGCGGGCAGGGGCAGAAGCCATGCCGCATACGACGGGGAGAACCGTGTCACAAGCTTTACGGACGAGCAGGGGAATGTCACAAGGTATACCTATGATGAGGCAGGCCATGTCACCAGTGTGTCCCTGGACGGGAAGACTGTCCGCAACAGCTACAATGAAAACGGCCAGCTGACAGAACGCACGGATACCCTTGGCAATGTCACGAAAATGGAGTATGATGATCATGGACGGATGAACCGTGTGATCCACCCTGACGGTACACAGGAGAGCGTCACCTATAATGACAGGAACCAGCCCTTGAGGGTGGAGGGGCGTGACGGCACGGTAATCCTGTACCAGTATGACGAACAGGGCAATTTGACCGGAGCACAGGACGAGAGGGGGAATACCAGCTCTTATACTTATGATGAAAATGACAACCTGACCTCCTTTACCGACAGGAGCGGCAATGTCTGGACCTATGCCTACGACGGACAGAATCATCTGAAGCAGGCTGCGGATCCGGAGGGCAACATCTGTCTCTACACCCATGATGCCATCGGCAGGATGACCTCTTACACCTCTCCCGGAGGCAGGACGGTCCGCTATGCTTATTCGGCGGCGGGGGATCTGCTGTCCATGGAGGACGGGGACGGCAAGGTACTCTTTGCCTATAATGCAAAGGGAAGCCGCAGCGAAATTACCGACAGGATGGGCAACAGCCAGCGCCTGGAATACAATGAGACGGGACAGGTATCCCTTGTCACGGACGCCCTGGGGAATGAATACCGCTTTGGCTACGATGAGCGGGGCAACCTTGTCACGGAGACAGACCCCCTTGGCTACAGCGTGAGCAGCGTCTATGACGCATCCGGCAACCGGATCTCACAGACAAGATCGGAAGAGCAC
>CANDMD010000075.1 GCA_947385725.1 uncultured Lachnospiraceae bacterium
ACTGTGACTGGAGTTCAGACGTGTGCTCTTCCGATCTTGAACAGCATGACATTTCCCCTTCTGTAAAACGTTTCATTTTATAACATATCTTTTACATTAATTTAATGCTTGCTTAATTTTTTTACATTATAGCAGAAATTTCGACATTTAAAAATATATTTTTTTACTTTGTGCACTTTTGTTCCATAAAAAAAATAGACTATGTACCCTGATTATGCTATACTAAATGTAACTGAAACAACAGTTTCCCATATTCAGGAGGTGATCAAATGCCTAGTAATGGTGAAATTATTGAAAGAACTGTACTTGATTTCCAAAAAGTACAGGCTCATATGAAAAATGCCAAAAAGGAAAACGCCGTTGAAACATATGAAGGGCTTAAAAAGGATTATAAGTCTTTAAAGGCGGTTTTAACTTCTTTAGGCGTAATCCTGACAGACATTGATGAGATCAAAGAATAAGTGTATAAGAATGAAACAGCAGACAAATCAGGGCGTAAGTCTATTGTACATAGCTTACGTCCTGATTTTACTGTGTTTTTACCGAAAAAAATGGAAGCAATGGGGCTCGAACCCATGACCTCTCGCGTGTGAGGCGAACGCTCATCCCGGCTGAGCTATGCTTCCGTGACTTATATTATAGCACTTTAAAAAGAAAATGCAATAAGTGAAATAAAAAAAATGCAACCAAAAATACAATCGGATAAAATCGGATAAAGTATTTCTTTCTCCCTTGACTTTCACACTTTAAAGTGTTATAGTCTCCTTGGGAGGAAAAGAACATGTCTCAGTTAACCTGTGGTTTTATCGGTCTTGGCCTGATCGGCGGCTCCATTGCCAGGGCCTTAAGGAAATCTGTCCCGGGGAGCCGTATCATAGCTTACGATTTAAACCGTGCGTCCCTGGGTCTGGCCCTGGAACAGCATATCGTTGATGTAGCGGCAGAGGAAATCGACCGCCGTTTTTCCTGCTGCGATTATCTCTTTTTATGTGCCCCGGTGCAGAAGAATGATGCCAATCTGGCGGCAGTAAAGAAGATCCTGTCACCGGACTGTCTCCTGACGGATGTGGGCAGCGTCAAGTCCGCCATCCACGCCGCCGTCCGCAATGCCGGGCTGGAACACTGTTTCATCGGCGGCCACCCCATGGCAGGCAGCGAACGCACCGGCTTTATTAATTCCAAGGCCTCCCTTCTGGAAAATATTTATTATATTCTGACACCCACTGACAAGGTTCCCTCTGAAAAGCTGGAAAATTACCGGCAATTGGTGGAGCATATGGGCGCTATCCCCTTAATACTGGACTGCGAGCAGCACGATTATGTCACCGCCGCCATCAGCCATCTTCCCCATGTGGTGGCATCCTCTCTGGTCAATCTGGTACGGGACAGCGATTCCGCGGACGGCATCATGAAAATGGTGGCTGCGGGAGGCTTTAAGGACATTACAAGGATCGCCTCCTCTTCCACGACAATGTGGCAGCAGATCTGTCTCACCAACACCGCAAATATTTCACGGCTGCTGGGGGAATATATCGACGCGCTCACACGAACCAAAGAAATCCTTGACGCAAAAGACAAAGACGGATTATATGATTTCTTCGACAGCGCCCGCATATACCGCGATTCTTTTATCAGTGCTTCCAGCGGGCCTATCAAGCGCTCCTTCCGCGTCAGTGTGGACATTGCCGACAGGACGGGCGCACTGGCAGGCATCGTCACACTGCTGTCAGAACACGGACTCAGTATCAAAAATATCGGCATCACCCATAACAGGGAAACCGAGGACGGCGTGCTGCAGATCGAATTTTATGAGGAAGCTTCCCTGTCAGCTGCAGCCGCCCTTCTGGAAACGAAGGGGTATTCGCCCCATATACAGTAATCAGCCCCTGCTGCAACAGCAAAGGCATGAACCTGAATGGTCAGGGATCATGCCTTTTTTGTATACTGGAGCATATGTTTCTTCCTACATCTGTCGAATATTTTTCCCAATAGGAGACAGAACAGCATACCCGCTGCCCCGCCACAGGTATCCAGGCAGACATCCGCGAAATTACCATCCCTGCCCGGCACAAAGAGTTGATGGCACTCGTCCGCTGCCGCTGAGAGGACGACCCATGCTATGGTCAACAAGTATAGGGCTTTCCCACGCTTCATCCACTGGCTCCACAACACATAGACAAGGACGCCCATACAGGCATACTCGGTAAAATGAGCCAGCTTTCTGATCGGATACTCAAAATAGTCGATCCATTGCCCCATTACGGACTTGCTCCAATTTCTGCGGGAAAGCGAGTTCACCATATCCACCCATTTTCCGGAAACATTCCGGCTCAGAGAGCCGGAATGTTCTGCATCCTGCGCCGAGAAGCTGAAGATAACCACATATAAAGCGATCAACAGAATACCGGCGCCTGCGGACACCACAATCTGTTTACTGATTCTTCTTGGTGTCTTCAATGGTCTGATATACCTCTATTCTGGCAGATTCCGTATCAGGCATCCCCACAAACACCGCACCGTATGAATAAGTGCGGTTCTGCAGTTCAATGCGCACGATCCGGAGAATCGCATGGATCACTTCCTTGGTCCAGATCGTCAAGAAAGACTCATATACCTCTCCCACCTGAAGCTGCTCCTTACACTCGAAACCTATGCCGCTTTTAGACACATCGGTGATCTCAATGGAAACCTGTCTGTCCTCGCCGCCGTCTAGCCGCTTTATGACAAGCTTGGATGGCATGCTTGTCCTTTTGTTCTTTCTTCTTTCGTCCATAAGTAATATCCTTTCTTTGCTCTATCTGATCAGCATCGCATCCCCAAAGCTGAAAAAACGATAACGTTCCCTCACTGCCTCCCGGTACGCGTTCAGCACATTCTCCCTTCCGGCAAGCGCCGACACCAGCATTACCAGCGTGGATTCGGGCAGATGGAAATTGGTGACCAGCGCGTCCAGCACCTTAAAGCGATACCCGGGGTAAATAAAGATCTGCGTGTCCCCGCTGCCCGCCACCACCCAGCCGCTCTCCTCCGACGCGCTTTCCACGGTGCGGCAGCTGGTGGTTCCCACGCAGACCACCCTGCCCCCGTTTTTCTTTGTATCATTAATTATGTCGGCAGCCTCCACCGATACCTGATAGTGCTCGGAATGCATATGGTGTTCCAATATATTCTCTTCTTTCACGGGACGGAATGTGCCAAGTCCCACATGCAGGGTCACATAGGCGATCCTGACGCCCCTTGACTGGATGCGCTGTAATAATTCCTCCGTAAAGTGCAGCCCAGCCGTGGGTGCCGCGGCGGAACCTTCCTGTCTCGCGTAGACTGTCTGGTATCGGTTCCTATCCTGCAGCTTGTGTGTGATGTAGGGAGGCAGCGGCATTTCCCCAAGCCGGTCCAGGATCTCCTCGAAAATGCCATCATACACGAAACGGATCAGGCGGTTGCCCTCCTCCACAGTCTCCAGCACCTCCGCTTTCAACAGCCCCCCGCCAAAGGTCAGCCTTGTACCGGGGCGACATTTTTTCCCCGGCCTTACCAGGGTTTCCCAGGTATCCTTTTCACGGCGTTTCAACAGCAGTACTTCCACATGGGCGCCTGTGCCCTCCCGCTCTCCCAGAAGCCTTGCAGGGATCACCTTCGTGTTATTCAGCACCAGGCAGTCCCCGGGCTCCAAGAAATCCGCGATCTCACGGAACACATGATGGGACACGCCGCCGGACACCTTATCCAGCACCAGCAGCCGGGAGGCGGAGCGGTCTTCCAGGGGATCCTGGGCGATCAGTTCCTGGGGAAGGTCGAAATAATAATCCGACTTTTTCCATCCGCTGTTTACGGGCTCTTCCTTTATGGGCTCTTCCTTTATGGGCTCTTCCTTTACGGATCCTTCATCCGGGGATATGGCGTTCCTGTTCTCCGTACTCACATCGAAGCCTCTTCCACAAATGCCATATAGCCCCTGTATGCCTCATACACATCCGCCTTACTGGTAGCCTCCCAGGGGGCATGCATATTCAGCACCGCCACGCCGCTGTCGATCACGTTCATGCCGTAGAGCGCCAGGATATAGGCAATGGTTCCACCGCCGCCCAGATCCACCTTGCCCAGTTCCGCGGTCTGGAAATTCACCTTCTTATCCGCCATAACCTTGCGCAGATGCGCCAGGTATTCCGCATTGGCGTCATTGGAGCCGGATTTTCCCCTGGAGCCGGTAAATTTGTTAAATACCATGCCGCCGCCCAGATAAGCCACGTTTTTCTTATCAAAGCTGGCGGCGAAGGAAGGATCAAAGGCGCTGCTCACATCGGAGGACAGCATACAGCTATGAGCCAGACATCTCCTCAGATTCAGTTCACTGTATTCCCTGCAGAGCTCCATGACCTCCGCCACCGCGTTCTCAAAAAACCTGGACCGCATACCGGTAGCTCCCACGGAGCCGATCTCTTCCTTGTCCACCAGGATACAGCATGCTGTCCTGTCGGATTCCTTCACATCCAGCATGGCTCTCATGGAGGTAAACGCGCAGACTCTGTCGTCCTGACCATAGGACAGGATCATGCTGCGGTCAAATCCCGCCTCCCTTGCCTTTCCTGCGGGAACGATCTCCAGCTCGGCGGAGATGAAATCTTCTTCCTCGATCCCATAGCTGTCCTTCAGGATCTCCAGGATGCCTTTCTTCACAGCGTCCTTGGCCTGCTCCTTTTCACCATTGTTTTCCTTATCATTCTCCTTGTCTTTTTCCTTATTGTGCTCCTTGTCTTTGCCCTTCTCCGCTTTCTTGTCGATCACGAGGGGCTTATTGCCGATAATGAGATCCAGAGCCTCGCCCTCTATGACCTTCGCAGCCTTCTTTTCCAGCTGCTCCTGGGACAGGTGTATCAGCAGGTCGGAGATGAAGAACACGGGATCCTCCTCATTCTCACCGATATTCAATTCAATGGTAGTGCCATCCTTCTTTACCACCACGCCGTGGATGGCAAGGGGAATGGTTACCCACTGGTATTTCTTCACACCGCCGTAATAATGGGTGTCAAAATAGGCAAAGCCGCCGTCCTCGTAAAGAGGATTCTGCTTCACATCCAGCCTGGGGCTGTCGATATGCGCGCCCAGGATATTCATGCCCTCCGCCATGGGCCTCTCACCGATCCGGAACATGGCGATGGACTTATTCATCCAGACACTGTATACCTTGTCGCCCGTGGAAAGCTCCTCCCCACTCTTTATGATACCCTCCAGCTCGCGGTAACCCTCCTTTTCGATGATATTCACGATGGTGCCAATACACTCCCGTTCCGTCTTGCCGTTATCCAGGAAGTTCCTGTACTCCTGGTTCAGGCTCTCCAGCTTTTTCAGATGCTTTGCGTCATATGTTTCCCAGACATTTTTCTTTTCCATTCTTTTTTCCTTTCTTCTTTCATACTTCCAGACATGCCGCCTCCGGCGGCACAAACATTCCTCAGTGTGTAACTTAGAAATTCTTAGCGGGCGTATTGGAGCCGCTTAGAATTTCTTTAAACACTTTCAAGCATGCCGACGCAGTCAACACAAACCAATCCCATGGGACTTCGTTCCAGAAAGAACGCTAACTTCTCAGGTCAATATCCAGCTGATTCTTCAGATTCTTCAAGATCTTTTTCACAAACCGGTCCACGGCATCCGGCTCGAAAGCCTCTTCACCCGGCACAAAGTCAACGGTGAATGCCATGCTGCGCTTGTCCGCCGGAATCTGGGAACCCTCATAGACATCAAACAGCCGGATGTCCCCGATATGGGAACAGGACTTCTTCATGACATCCTCCACCTGTCCACAGGTCACCGACCGATCCATCACAAGAGCCAGGTCGCGACTCTCTCCGGAAAATCTGGGCAACGGCGTAAACGATGCCGCCCTGTCATACTCTGCCGAGAGCGCTTTCAGGTCAATCTCAAGAATATAGGCATCTGTGCGCAGATCAAGACTCTCGCTGACCTCGTAAGCCGCTTTGCCGAGATAACCGATCTCTTTTCCCTCAAAAAGGATTGCCGCGCTCTGATAGGGATGCAGGAAGGGCTTTTTTACAGGCTCATAGGAAAACTCCACAAACAGCGTTTCCGCCGCCTTCTCCGCCATGCCCTTCAGGGTGAAGAAACTTTCCCGCTCCCCGAAAATGCCGATACAGAGGGTATCCCGCTCATCAGGGTAGTCTTTCAAAGGCAGCTCTCCGGGAATAAATACGTTTGCCATTTCAAACAGTCTGCCCTCAAGATTTCCCTTTTTCTGGTTCCTGGCAATGGCGTTCAGCATGGAGGCCGCCAGCGTGGTACGCATCAGGGAAAGGTCCTCGTTGATGGGATTCAGGAGACGGATCGCATTTCTCTCCGGCGCGTCCTCAGGCAGCCGCAGCAGATCAAGGTCTGCGGGCGAGATAAAAGAATAGTGGATGCACTCGTATGCCCCCGCGCCGCAGAGCGCCCTTTTCAGTTTCAGATCCTTCTTCTGCTTCTGGTCCAGTCCGCCCATTGTGACCTTTGCTTCCGGCATAAACGTCGGGATGACATGGTCGTAGCCATACATACGGATCACTTCCTCCGCCACATCCGGATAGGAGTCCATATCCTCACGGTAGGCAGGCACCTGCAGCGTCAGTTCATCACCTGAAATAGAGGGATTGAACTGTAAATTCCTCATGATCATCATGATTTCTGTTTCCGGCACGTCGATCCCCAGCACATCATTCACTTTCCGGACGCTCACCTTCATCTCCCTGGGCTCAATGGAATTGCCGGTATTTACATCCACATGGGTACAGGAAACCCTGCCGCAGCCCAGCTCCTCCACCAGATGCAGGGCACGTTTCATGGCGCGCACCACAGTATACTCGTCCACACCCTTCTCATACCTTGCGCTGGCATCGGTACGCTTGCCCAGGGCACGGGAAGTCTTGCGGATATTGTCGCGTATGAATTTGGCGGACTCGAACAGTACCTCCGTGGTGGTATCCCTGATCTCGGAATTCAGTCCCCCCATAACGCCGGCCAGCGCCACAGGCTTCACACCGTCACAGATCACCAGATTACTGCTGTTTAAAGTATACTCCTGTGCATCCAGCGTTACAAGCCTCTCTTCCTCGCCTGCCCGTCTTACCTGAATGGCATTGCCCTCCAGATAGTCACAGTCAAAGGCATGCATAGGCTGGCCCATTTCCAGCAGGACATAATTGGTGATATCCACAATATTGGAGATAGTGTCCTGCCCCACCAGCGCCAGCCTGCGCTTCATCCACAGGGGAGACTCCCCGATCTTCACATCATATACATAATGCCCGATGTATCTGGGGCAGAGATCGGTTGCGTCCACAGTAACGGTGAATCCCTCTTTCTTCCCTTCCGTTTCCGTATATTCCAGAGAGGGCTCTTTCAGTTCCTTGTCCAGCGCCGCCGCCACTTCCCTGGCAATGCCAAGGATACTCTGGCAGTCCGGCCTATTGGCCGTGATGGAAATGTCGAAGATCCAGTCATCCAGCCCCAGCATGGGTTTTACGTCCACTCCTGTCTCCGCCTCCTCCGGCAGCGCCAGCAGTCCGTTGTAGCCTGCACCGGGGAACATATTTTCGCTGACCCCCAGTTCCACGCCCGAACAAAGCATTCCCTCGGATTCATACCCCCGCAGTTTGCCCTTCTTGATGGTCATGGTTCCCTCCACGGTCTTATGATCCTTTGCGGTCATATAGACGGTTGCCCCTACCAGCGCCAGGGGGAATTTCCCGCCTGCCTTCACATTGTCTGCCCCGCAGCAGACCTGGAAGGTTCCGTGCGGACCCGCATTAACCTTGCATACATGCAGATGGGTTTCGGGGATGGGTTCGCACTCCTCCACCAGCCCTACTACAACCTTGCTGATCTCCTTTCCCACTTCCGTCAATTCTTCCACTTCAAAGCCGCAGGAGAACAGCTTCTGTTCCAGTTCCTGTGGCGTAATATCAATCTCTACATATTCCTTCAACCAACTCAATGGTACTAACATTTTTCTCCTCCTATTCCAGTTCCGTCTCTCCACTTCTGCGCCCCTGCACTGTTCATCCCTATTTTAGTCGTCATCGATCTGGCGTAGTACGCGCAGATCTGATTCGAACAGCAGTTTCACATTATTGATACCGTATTTCAGCATGGCAGCGCGGTCCAGTCCGATACCGAAAGCCAGTCCGCTGTACTTCTCCGAATCGATACCGCAGTTTTCCAGAACCTTTTTATTCACAATGCCTGCACCCAGCAGTTCGATCCAGCCTGTGCCCTTGCACAGCCTGCAGCCCCTGCCTCCGCAGGAAAAGCAGCTCACATCCACCTCAACGGAAGGTTCCGTGAAGGGGAAATAGGAGGGACGCAGCCTTGTGGTCGTTTCCTCCCCGAAAATCTTCTTCGCGAAAAGCTCCAGCATTCCCTTCAGGTCACACAGGGTAATCTTTTCATCCACCACCAGTCCCTCCATCTGATGGAACATGGGGGAATGGGTTGCGTCATCATCCGAGCGGAACACCTTGCCCGGTGCAGCGACAATCTTGATGGGCGGCTTTTTCTTCTCCATGGTATGGATCTGCGCCGCGCTGGTCTGGGTAGCCAGAAGGAATTCCGGCGACAGGTAAAAGGTATCCTGCATATCCCTGGCCGGATGATCCTTGGGGATATTCAGCGCTTCAAAATTGTAATAGTCTTTCTCGATCTCCCGCGTCTGCGCTACCTCAAAGCCCATACCCGCGAAAATGTCCATAAGCTGGTTACGGATCTGGGTAACCGGATGCAGATTACCTGTTTCTACCTTCTGCGCGGGCATTGTCACGTCAATCTTCTCGGACTCATATCTGCGCTCCAGTTCTTTTGCCTTCAGTTTCTCATCCAGTTCGGAAAACTTCTGCTGTGCCCATTCCTTCAATTCGTTGATATTTTTGCCAAAGCTGGCGCGCTCCTCCGGAGCAATGTTTTTCATTTCCTTCATCATCTGGCCGATCTTACCGGTCTTGGAATCCAGAAACTGTTTCCTCAGTTCAAAAGCCGCCGCCCTTGAACTGGCGTGCTGTTCGATCCCGTTCAGGATCTCCTGTCTGATGCCCGCTAGTCTGTCATTCATTTCAGATTTCCTCCATTCCAATTGCTGTCTACAGTAATTTGTTGCAACCGCACAGTTTGAATTTGTTCCGGTCTCTTCCCTTCAGTATCCATTCTCTGTGCTTTTTTTCAAAGACATTGTTAATTCCACTCATTCCTTGTGCAGGGATTTGGTATTCCTCCCGCCGAAGACGGTTCACGTTCCCGGAAACATAGCAAAACCCCATGCACAATTCCTGTGCATGGGGCGAAATATTTCCGCGGTACCACCCTGCTTCCACCATCCGTTCCTACGAATGTACGGCTCTCATTCACGCGTAACGAGCGTCCACGTCCGCAGCTACCAGCCGATCCCTTTCCATGGCACAGGACAAGCCTTCACTCCGGCAGCTCCGGTGGGAAATTCGAGATCTCATCTGAACATAAGGAAGCTTCCAGCCGATGACTTCCTCTCTCTGTAGGAAGATGAAACCCTACTATGCACCATCAATGCCTTTTTCCAACTGTTCCCTATTTTAACGGTTGAAATTGGAAAAGTCAAGACCTTACCTGAAAATCAGTCGCTGCTCACGGGAAAAACAGCAGCAGCCATTCAGGCCAATTTCTGTATCTTTTCGCTGTGACTTGTGACGACCTTCTTCAGCAGATCTATATCCGCCTCCATGGCATCAATCTGAACTGATGCCCTTTCATACTGTTTCGCAGCTGGAACGTAATTTTCAGCCAAGAGTTGAATATTTTTGTCCGTAACATTCTCGATATGAAGCGCCATATACCTGACCTGGGTGTCCAACTCCCCGAGATGGGTGTCCACTTCTCCAAGACGGACTTCCACTTCTCCGAGACGGGTATCCATGTCCCCAAGACGGACTTCCACTTCTCCGAGACGGGTGTCCATGTCCCCAAGACGGACTTCCACTTCTCCGAGACGGGTGTCCATGTCCCCAAGACGGACTTCCACTTCTCCGAGACGGGTGTCCATGTTCTCGACATCAATTTTCAAATCTCTGATATCATCTTTTATGGGCTGCAGTCCGGACTCTAATGCAGACTTTAATTTTGCATCCATTAAATCCGACATTGCAAGCAATAATTCATTATCTGTCATACATTTCCTCCTTTTTCAGGGCTGCCTGCGTTTATCATATCATAATGGGAGCAAAAAATCTACTATAATTTAAAAAATTATTCACCATCTTATCGTTCAAAAAATTGTTTATCATCCTACTCTCTCAGAAATGCTTCACCAGCACCTTGTTCACCGGACTGAAATAGCGGTTCATGTATGCCCCAATCATTATGATGTACATACAGAAGTACATCCACAGCAGTACAATAATGATGATGGACAGGCTGCCGTATATGCCGTAGGAGTTGCCATAAGTCACATAGATGGAAAAGCCCCAGGAAAAGACGCTCCACACCACAGCCGCGAATATTGCCCCCGGGATCTGCTCCTTGAATTTCAGCTTCACATCCGGCACGTAGGTATACACGGCGGCGAACAGCAGCGTCAGCACCGCCCACACCAGAATAAAACGGAAATTCATGGCAAAGGATACCACAGTTTCCAGCTGGGGAATCCGGTGAAGCGCCAGCGTCACCAGCTGGTCGCCAAACACCATAAGGAACAGGGACAGTATCACCACCAGCAGCATCACCACCGTATACACGGATGCCACTGCCCTGACCAGAAAGTAATTTCGCTTTTCCTCCACTCCATTTACTGCGTTCAGGCCTGTCATCAACGCCATAACACCTTTGGCAGCAGACCAGAGGGTAGCCAAAAGGGCAATGGACAAAATGCCCGCCGACTTGTCGTATACATCCGCAATCAGGCTTTCCGCCAGAGGATCGATCCGGTCGGGAGTAAGATCCGTCACCGCCGTCACCAGATTTTCCTCCGTCAGCGGTGTATAAGGAATGATGGTGCAGATCATGATCAGCATAGGCCCCAGCGACAAAAAGAAAAAAAAGGCGATGCTGGCAGCATATGCGCTGATATTCTGTTTTTTCATATGCTCGGAAAAATCCATTCCGATCAGATATAATTTACGAATCACTTGCACCCTCCGCGTCATAAATATTTTCCAGGTGACATCCGTCATAGAAGAACAGCAGGATATCCTGCGCGTCATAGCCGGCTTTTGCCATCTCCTTTGCGCCGTTCTGGCTCATGCCAACGCCATGGCCGAATCCTCCTCCGGTCAGGCTATATCCTACCACATTTCCCTTCTCTTTTCCAGTTGTAATGACAAAAAAACCGCTGGGCAGCAGGCTGGGACTTGCCACTAGGCTTCCGTCCTGCCGTCGCACCTTACTCTGCCCGTCATTCAGCACATAGCGGATATTATGCTCGGAAATGACCTTGTAGGTATGCTCCTTTGTCTCTATGATCAGTTCATCCGCCACACCGCCGCTGCCCCGCTTTTCGATGTAAATGTCCCTGATCACATCCAGTTCCCCGATCTCCTGACTGACATATTCCCCGTCCACCAGTGTCAGAACCAGCTTTTGATTGGCATCATACCGTTTCTGCAGCACCTCCAGCATATGCTCCGTATCCAGCTTTTTCACTTCATAGGTCCAGCGGTACCAGCTTTCGCCGGATTCAAAATCCGCCACATTTTCCTGACGGATAAAGGCGTCAAAGTGATCCTCCTCCTGCAGGTAACTGCCCGTTGTGCTGTCTTCCGGAATATTTCCCAGGCTGCCCGCCGGATTCAGCGCCATTGCAGGGAGGTAATCAATCAGTGCAGCCGCCTCCGTCTTCCAGATCGTGGCCTCCGTGCCCACGCCGCAGGAAGTGGAATAGTAATAAGTGCCTGCCGTGGCTCCCTGACCGGTCAGAAGCAGCTGTCCATAGGTTTCCTTCACCGCGGCGCTGGTGCTCTCCTGCTCCAATATATTGTTGTAGACCTGATAGGAGGTGCTGTCATCCACATGCGCCCCGTACTGGGGGTATCCGGCATGTTCCATATGCCCATAGGCATAGGTTCTGGCACAGACCGCCTGCGCCTTCAGCGCCTCCCCGGGATATTTGGAGGGCATCTCACTGGGCACCACACTGTAGAGATATTCTTCCAGAAGGACTTCATTGATGACAATGATCCCCTCCTCCGTGTCCAGCAGTTCCAGCGCCCCGCGATATAAGGGAATTCCCTGGCTCCTTCCTACATTTTTCAGTGTCAGCTTTCCCGTTAACACCTCCGGCTGTATCCAGACCCTGTCACCGTCAAAATAGCCGCTGTCCCGCTCAATGGTGACCTCTTCCCCCGCATGGTAAGTCTCCTGTGTCCTGTTCCCGTACGGCCCGTATGTGACTGTAAAATCCGTATTTCCTGACAAAACCAGCTGCTCGTGATAGATCCCGTCGTAATTTCCGCTTTTCAACAGCACACGGATGTACTCCATGGCTTCTTCCTTTGCCTGCAGAATGCCGCAGACGCTTCCTCCATCCAGCACAAGGTCGGTAAAATCATAACCAAAGCAGATATCCCGCACGGTACACATGGCCATCGCATCATACAGCCGGTATCCCTTATAGTCCTCATCCAGGGGATACACGCCATATCCTTCCACCTCAATCCCGTTCTCGTCCGCACGGAGAATCCTGCCGTTGATCTTCTCAGTTTTTGCAAAGACGCCTGTGACTGCGCCGTCCGTCAGAACAACATCCGCGACCTGTTCCCTGACCGCAGAGTCGGGACCGTACATCACAGCGCCCAGATCCTCCTGGGCTCCCTCGGTCAGAATGCCATAGGGATAGCTTTCCCGCTGGCCATCCCGGAAAATCACCAGTTCCTCCTTTCCCACATCCAGGATCCATACATTTGTCAGCACACTCACCACCGGAATATGGGGAATCGGAAGGGAGGGCTCATTCTCCCCCGGCCTTTCCCCCGTTCTATGTACCAACAGCGACACGAACTTCGCCAGCAGCAGGATCATGAGCAGCAGTACGCCCAGAAGACATATGAGCGCTTTCAGCTGCATTCTCTGGGACTTATTAAAACCCTTTCTGTCTCTATCTCTGTTCAATCATCTTCTCCTTATAAATCAAATTTGTATCACCTGACAAGTGTGTAAAGAAATTCTAAGCCAGCAAAGTACGCTGACTAAGAATTTCTAAATTACACACTAAAGAATGCCAAGAACGGGCATTCTTCCCATTGAATGTTTGTGCCGCCGGAGGCGGCATGGCGGAAAGTTTGAAAGAGCATATCACAAGCCCTGCTTGCGGTACTGCATGAATCAAAGTCCCCGTTTGAAAATGCCTTTCTTTCAAACTTATTATCCTTGTCTGCATCTTATGCCATGATCACCATGATTCCAGACTTATTCTACCTCAAAAGAGCAGCCCTCATGGACTGCTCTTTTCTTCTGTTGATATCCCCAAAATGCCGCCTCCTGTTTTTTGACTCCTAGCAATGCTAGGTGGGTGACCGCAACCGACCTTTTGCCTTCCCTTCCAATCCTTGTAACAAGTGAGGGCTTGACAGCCAGCCGGCGATATAGGAATCCCGTTTAAAGTAAATGTAGGTTCAAAAATAAACAGGAGTTATCGCACATTTCAGGTTACTATTATTATAACGAAACACATGGCAAAATACAACAGCAATTTTTGGATTTTGCATCTTTCTTTAGTGATTTTTCACATTGAATTTTTAAATTCAGGGTGGTAACATTAATTTCGTTATTTTAATATTTTTTTTAAGAGAGGATTATAGTTATGAAGAAAAAATTATTGACACTTGTAGTTGCTGCCACCATGGCTCTGTCATTCGCGGCATGTGGTTCCGATGGTAATAATTCCGCAAGTACAGGAAGTTCTGCTACCACGCAGTCTTCCGCTGCTACCACACAGTCTTCCGCATCTGCTGAGTCCAGTTCCCAGGCAGAGAGTGATGTCATGACTCTGGAGGATTGGCTGCAGACTGATGATGCAAAGACAGCTGAGAGCCAGACAAACTCCGCACTGGCATCCACCGGAATGTCTGTTAAGCTTGCTGCAGACGGAGATATCTTTGTCTATGAGTACACATTGCCCAACGATGACACATACAGCTCCTTGACAGCTGATGATCTGGCTGCTGCTTTTGATCCCGTTATCGAAGCAAACAAGGCAGGGCTTGCAGACTTGTTCAAGTCCTTTGAGGATTCCTATGGCATCAAGCTGGGCGGCGCTCGTTTTACATTCCTTACCGCTGATGGCACTGAGCTCTACTCTGGTGATGTTGCAAACGAATAATCAATAGTTCCTGTATGACAATGAACCGGTCTTCGCAATGCGGAGACCGGTTTTTATTACCGCGAGCAATGGGGAAAAAAACAGCGTATTTCATTGCGGAAAAACACATCAAAAAGACCACCGGCTATGAAACCGATGGCCTTTCATCTTTATCATCCGGTGGATCTGTCGATTCCGGTTCTTTCTTACTTCTGAGGACCTGCCGCTACCAGCGCCTTGCCTGCGTCATTACCTTCATACTTCGCAAAGTTCTTGACAAATCTGGAGGACAGATCGTCTGCCTTTGCCTCCCAGTCAGCAACATTCGCATAAGTGTCACGAGGATCAAGGATACCTGTATCCACACCTGGCAGCTCCGTAGGAATATCAAAATTAAAGATCGGAAGCTTCTTGGTAGGCGCCTTGTTGATGTCTCCGTTCAGGATCGCATCGATGATACCTCTGGTATCCTTGATGGAGATTCTCTTGCCGGTGCCGTTCCATCCGGTATTTACCAGGTAAGCCTTCGCACCGCTCTTCTCCATTCTCTTAACCAGCTCCTCCGCATACTTTGTGGGATGCAGCTCCAGGAATGCCTGACCGAAGCATGCTGAGAAGGTAGGGGTAGGCTCTGTGATGCCGCGCTCCGTACCTGCCAGCTTAGCCGTAAATCCGGAAAGGAAGTAGTACTGTGTCTGCTCAGGTGTCAGGATGGATACGGGAGGAAGTACGCCAAATGCATCTGCGGACAGGAAGATCACGTTCTTTGCTGCAGGTGCGGAAGATACAGGGCGCACAATATTCTTAATATGGTTGATCGGATAAGAAACACGGGTATTCTCGGTCACACTCTTATCATTGAAATCAATCTTGCCTGCCTCATCTACGGTAACGTTCTCAAGCAGCGCGTCGCGCTTGATCGCATTGTAGATATCGGGCTCGGAATCCTTGTCCAGGTTGATCACCTTCGCATAGCAGCCGCCCTCGAAGTTGAACACGCCGTTGTCGTCCCAGCCGTGCTCGTCATCGCCGATGAGCAGACGCTTGGGGTCGGTGGACAGGGTGGTCTTGCCGGTGCCGGACAGGCCGAAGAAGATGGCGGTGT
>CANDMD010000076.1 GCA_947385725.1 uncultured Lachnospiraceae bacterium
TGACGCAAACATCAAGCACTGATTTACTTCAGGATTAATGCAACGATGTACTAGCCATTTTTGTAATTTTCAGCCATTGACAGGCTGGAATATTCATGCTATCCTGTAGTTACTCTTTGCACTGCATATAAATCTACAGTACAAACTGAACAGGCCGTGACGAGTGTCATGGAGTCGGGTCACATGAGTGGCAGTGGAAGCTTCATCCACGGGACAGTAGCTGCTAATACTGTCCGTGGGTGTTTTTTATGCTTTTTACAAGGGCATTCTTCTAAAATCCCCACATATATTGGTGTCATAGAGCTATCTTACATTTTTGGAGGTAACCTGATATGAAGGAAAACAGGATGATGCAAAAGGGGAATGACGATATTGCCGATGATTTTCAGAGAGTCGCAGACAGGGTGAGCGTCACTAGCATTACTGGTAATATGATACTGTCCGGGTTTAAGCTCATAGCGGGTATCGCAGCGCATTCCAATGCGATGATCAGTGACGCGATCCATTCTGCATCGGACGTATTCAGTACGGTAGTGGTAATGATCGGAATCAGGCTTGCCTCAAAGAAGGCGGATAAAGAACATCCTTACGGGCATGAACGTCTGGAGTGTGTGGCGGCTATTATACTGGCCATGGTTCTTTTTATGACAGGGCTTGGTATCGGGATGGAAGCCTTGAAGAACATTCTTTCCGGCAGCTATAACGATCTACAGGTGCCGGGGATTTTAGCGCTGGTTGCGGCGGTGGTATCCATTGCGGCCAAAGAGGCAATGTTTTGGTATACAAAATATTATGCGGTGCGAATTGACTCCAGCGCCTTGCTGGCAGATGCATGGCATCACCGTTCAGACGCATTTTCTTCCGTTGGGGCTTTGATAGGAATTGTGGGAGCAAGGCAGGGTTTTCCGGTCATGGATTCCATTGCCAGTCTGGTAATCTTTGCGTTTATCCTGAAAGCTGCGTATGACATCTTTAAGGATGCCATTGACAAAATGGTGGATCATTCCTGTGACGAGGAGACGGAAAGACAGATTTGTGAATGTGTTATGAAGAACAGGGAAGTGATGGGCATAGACTCCCTTCATACGCGCATTTTTGGCAATAGAATGTATGTGGACATAGAAATTGCGGTGGATGGTTCTTATACTCTGCAAAGGGCTCATGAGATTGCAGAAGAGGTGCACGAGGATATCGAAAGGAATTTCCAAAAGATAAAACATATCATGGTGCATGTGAATCCGGCACAGGCAGATATGTGAACGCTCTATGTTAATTTTAAGCGAGGAAGAGCCCGCAAATGTGAATGTCTGCGGGCTTTTCACAGCGCTTCGTTATCTGGACGGCATCTGGAAGCCGGCAAGCGCCTTGTTCAGATAGTCGTTAAAAGGTTTCATGATCTGGAAAAGTTCGACTGCCTTTGCCAAAAATAACTCTGCATCTTTCACTTCTTCGTCTTTCAGCGGATACTCCAGATACCAGCTCTTGAATTTCAGGTAGTCTGCCTGAGGGTGTTCTTTCTCGTATCCTGCGGGAACATTCTTTAACGCGGAGCCCTGTACAGTGAAATATTTTTCAAAATCCGGATCGTGAATGATCCTTTCCCATTCTTCGCCATTTCCGGCAATATAATCCCGTACCATCGCTGTTGCGTCCTTAAACATGTCCGCAAATAATCCGCCGCCCAGAAAGGACTGATTGTCCGGCTTTATCATGAGATAGTACCCGACGGGAACAGGCAGCTTCCCCTGCGGGGAAATGTGGGCGCGGAATGCAGGATTATAGGGTGATTTGTCATGGCTGAACCGGGTATCCCTGACAAGCTTGAACGTAAGATCCTTCGGATTGTTATGGAGAATGCCGCTGTCAAATTTGCCGATTCCCAGTATCAATGTCTGCAACAGTGTTTCAAATTCAGCAGTTGCCTTTTTGTAATCGTTCTTGTTTGCATGATACCATTCACGGTTATTATTCATGCTTAATGACGATAAGTAGTCCATAATAAATTCTGTATTCATAAGCTGTCAACTCCTTTATGATTTCTGAATAATAGATAGCTGCGTGGAATCTAAAAATTCCTGTATCAGACGCTTCACGTGTTCGGGGGACCGGTAGGGCTTACAGAACGAAAAGTCCTGTGACAAACCGTCGATGTCTTCCATGGCATTTTTCACATCTATCATGGTCTGGACGGCGATTTCTTCGGCTTTCACATAATCCAGCTGCAGCGGGTTCAGCCGGTGGCTCTGTATTGCATAATTCACTCTGTCCTTGCATTTACATCTGCCGCTGCCATATTCTCCGCAGTATTCGCTTAAGAAACCGGCCATTTTTTTTCGTATCCGGGAAAGCTTCTGGCGATACGCTTCCGGAGTCATTTCCAGAATATCCCCGGCGATCCGGCTGTCAACCTTAAACATGGTGCCCAAAATGAAAATGCACCTGCTCTCCATATCAAGGCATTGCAGCATCACATTGGTACAGGACATTTTCAGTTCTTCCGCCAATATATCCTTTTCCACATTCTGGGTTAGATCCGGCACATCCTGTGCTTTGCCGTTTTGTATGTCATTCCCATAATATTCAAAACTCAACGGATAGTGGGCGAACATATGCTTTTTATAATTTTTCAGGTGATTAGCCGCAATGCGGAATACCCAGGTTGTGAAGGAACTGTCGCCTCTGAAAGAAGAAAGATGCGTAATCATTTTCAGCAGGATGTCCTGCGTGGCATCTTCCGCGTCTGCAAATGTACCAAGCATCCGCAGGGATAGATTGAATACAATATCCTGCACGTTTACAATTAGCGTTTCGAGGGTGTTTTTATCCCCTGCCGTGGCTTTCTCAACTAAAGCCAGTAGTTCATCATTTGTTTTTCTATTCATAGAATTTTACCTCCTGTTAAATTAGACAATCCTCTTGTGAATCTGTGACAAAATTATATTGGTTATTTTATCATATGGCCCCTTTTTTTTCTATCCATATGGCAATTCGGGGAGGAGTGTGTTATGCTAATGGAGACACAGAACCGGACAAAAACAGGAAGTTGAGGAGATACGCATATGAACATTTATGAGACATGCCCTGCTCTGGAGAACGGGCAATTTTTATTGAGAATGGTGGAGATGGAGGATTGTGACGACCTGTTACGGGTTTACAGCGACAAGAATGCCCTGCCGTTTTTTAACAGTGATAACTGTGACGGAGACAATTTCTATTATGCAACGAGAGAGAGGATGGCCAAGGCGCTTGATTTTTGGGACTTGTCCTATAAAAACGGCTGGTTTGTCAGGCTTTCCATTGTAGATAAAGCTGCGCCGGGCGTGATTGGAACGATAGAGTTATGTTTACGGGTTTCCGAAGATGCGTTTAACCATATGGGTATTTTGCGGGTTGATGTAAGGAGCGACTATGAGAGGGAAGACATGCTGTATGACATTGTAACGCTGATAGCGCCTCACATTTATGAGATGCTGGGATGTGATGGAATTATTACGAAAGTTCCAATATATGCGGTGGAGAGAATGAATGCAGTCCAGAGAGCGGGCTTTGTGAAGTCCGATGCTCTTCTGACCGGGAAAACAGGATACGCCTACGACGGATATTGGACAATGAAAAAGGATTGAAATTCCTGACACAGGATCAACGGAAAGGCTGAAGATAATGAACAGGTAACAGTTGGACCCATGCCAAATATGTAATGACCTCTTGTTTTTGCGGCGGACAACGCTTATAATAGGAATGAGAATGCTCATGAAATTTTATGCCGGTCATCAGTCGGCAGAAGGGAGATTAAGATGTTAGTCAAGACAAAAGCAAAGGTGGGTGTTTTTTCGATTGCACTGGGAGCGTATCTGCCGCAGTTCCCGCAGCTGGTGCCTGAGTTTGAAAGCCAGTATGAGGCGTTTAAGAAGACGCTTCCCGACACAGTGGAAATTATTGACGGCGGCATGGTGACGACAAAAGAACAGTCCCAGGCTGCAGGGGATTTATTCCGTGCCGCGGATGTAGACCTGGTATTTTTACAGTTGCTTACATATGCCACATCCTACAATATGCTTCCTGCCGTGAAGGATCTGGATGTTCCGGTAGTCCTTGTCAATATCCAGAAGCTGAAGGCGCTGGATTATGACCATACGGATATCGCGTCATGGCTGGGTGAAGGCTATGCCTGTGGCGCTGTCGGCGAGATGGTGGCTGACCTGGAGCGGTATGGCAAGAGACATGCGGTGATCACCGGCGTTGTGGAGGGCGGAGATCCTGGCGTGCAGGCGGAGATTGAGGACTGGTGCCGTGCAGCCCAGACCAGGAGAAGGTTCAGGGACACCAATATCGCGCAGATCGGGCGGCCTTATCCCGGTATGATGGATCTCTATATTGACGAGTCCAATCTGTACAGGAGAATGAATTTGTATACCAAGCAGTTTGACTGGGAGAAGATGTGGGTCATTGCGGATAATATAACGGACGAGGAAGCGATCCGCGGAAAAGCACAGGAGATCCTGGATACATTTGACATTGAAGGCGGCGGAACCATCGAGAAGGTATGGGATATGGCGAAGTATGTAGTCGCTTTCGAAAAGTGGTGTGAGGATGAGAAGCTGGGTCTGATCGCTTCCCACTATGACGGTTTCGCGAAGGGGCAGGCGGGCGTCCTTGACAGTATGCTGATTCCGGCCTTTTCCATGCTGATCAAGCAGGGAGTTGCCTGTGCGGTGGAAGGCGATATGAAGGTTGCCATGGCAATGAGCATTCTGAAGACCATCTCAGGCACAGGCCAGCTTGCGGAAATGTATTCCATAGACTTTAATGAAGATATCGCCATCATCGGGCACAGTGGTTCCGGCGATGCGGATATCTCCGATAAGAAGCCCACCATGAAGATCGTGGAAGTGTTCCACGGAAAGACAGGTGGCGGTTATCTGACGCAGTTCTATCCTTATACAGGTCCTGTGACCTATCTGGCGATTACCCAGGACGGGGATGGACACTTCAAGTTCATTGCCGCGGAAGGGATCAACGAGGAGGGACCGATCCTGTCCTTCGGGGATACCAATATGAGGACACGCTTTACCTGTGGGGCAAGGGAGTTTGTAAACCGCTGGAGCGAATGCGGCCCCACCCATCACTTTGCGGCTGCCACCGGCAGGCACATTGATACGATCCTGAAGGTTGCGAAGATCTTCAATGTCCAGGTAGAGGTAGTCACCAGATAAGATTTAGGAAGCTGAAAGAAATCGCAGGTTATTTCTTGCAGATTCCGAACAGGGCGGACAATACGAAAAGAGCAGTTGAATGGCGCTGCTCTTTTCTGTTAAGAAAAATGAGGGTTTCGAGAAAGGAGCAATCAATGGAGAATATTGCAACAGACCCCGTAGTACATCAACTGATGAAGCAACTGAAATTTACGCAGATCATCTGCGTGATCTCTTCCATCCTGACGCTCTGTCTGCTGGCGGGAGGAATCTTTCTGTTCTGCAGGGTGCGAGGGCTGGCACAAAGCTGTGAGCCTGTGGTGGAGAAGGTGGCAAAGCTGGATGTGGAGAGCCTGAACGAGACCCTGACCTATATCAATACATCTCTGGAAACAGTGGACTGGGAGCAGGTGGCAAGGTCGCTGAGCCAGTTGGATGTGGAAGCGATCAACTCCGCCATGGAGAAACTGGATGTGGATGCCATCAATTCCGCCATAGAAGGACTGGATACGGAGGAACTTACCCAGTCCCTGAAGAACCTCAACGAAGCAGTGGAGAAGATCAGGGAAATCAGTGAGAAGATGGGAGGCATGGCTTCCCGGGTGGGTGGGTTCTTCAGCAGAAATTAAAGGTTTTCCGTGGAGATGTTTTTGAATGCTTTGTCACATCCAATAGGTTCGGCATTCCACGGTGACATCCCCGTTTTCCTCCAGTGTCTGGTCCAGGATCCAGCCGTTGTACACGGAATCGGCCATCAGACAGTGGGTGGAAACGGCGGTAATGTCGCCTTCCTGGTTCCGGCCTATGGTCACCAGGTAATAGGTATCCTTCCAGTCCAGGAAAAAGTATTCTTCGCAGGTACTGATGGCATCCAGGGCGGCAAGGTATCCGTTTTCCGCATGGGGAAACCGATAGTACTTCCAATAAGCCGTACCCTCCGATTCACAGGATTGACGGATCCAGATGTCCCTGCTGTCCTCCAGGCAGAGCCATTGGTCACCGGGCTGCTTCCCTGATATGTAGAACTGCTTCAGCACGCCGTTCTGGTCTGCGGCTATTTCGTTAAGGCTTTCCCCAACAGACAACTCCCTGTAGCTGGACGCATGTTCCTCCAGAAAGCCGGGCAGTGTCCCCGCCTTCAGCTGTTCTGCCAGCACATTTCCCAGTTCTTCGATATAGTCTGGCAGGGGCGGCTCCTTTGGTTCCAGCCAGGAATGGTACTGGTAGCGTACCTTTTCCGGCTCGTAGTATGTAATCGTATCCGGTTTTAAGTCAAATTCCCAGAAGGGGATGATATAATCGTCAGGTCCCTCCACATAGCTTCCCAGTTCATAGGTATTATAGAGGAATCCGAACCCTTCTTCTGTCAGGAAGAAGCGGAAATCCTCCAGGATGCTTTCCCGGTAGTCCTGCCCCTGGCGGAAGCCGGGATGATTCGCCTCCACATAAGCGGAGACGATCTCACAGATTTCATCCGCAGGATTTTCCACAAGATCCGTAATGGCGATCCGCTTTCCCGTCCGGCGGTCAAAGACATATTCCTCTGACCATATGTTGGGGTGGGCGGCGAAAGCGTAGTAGGATTCCGTGGAAATGGTGATGCCGACATAATGTTCGTCCAGATAACTGGAATAGGCATCGACCAGCATATAGCTGCCGATCCCGGAGACAGGCCAGCTTTCACTGTCCGAAAGGTAGTCTGCCTCAAAGTCCTCCAGCTCCTGCTGGATATCTCCATATACTTTTTCCAGGTAGGCATTGATGGCATGGCTGCCTGCGGTGTCCTCCGTCAGAAGAAGCCTGGCAAGGGAGGTCTCACAGGAAATATATTCTATTTCACCGTCTACGACAGTATTCGTGGTATAGTTATGCTCCAGCGTGTCATGGGCAAAGATCGTTTCCGTGGATTCCTCCCCATACGCAGCCACCACCTGGGGCTCGACAGAAGCGCCGTGCAGCGGTGTCCGCATCATGCAGTACTGGGAGCCTTTTTTGTCGTTAAAGTAAAAATAGCCGCCGTCCACAGCATATGCAGCCCCGAAATTGCAGGCGGGCCCCGGGAAATAGTCGCCTCCTTCCAGGTATCGGTTCTGCAGAAGGATCATATTGCTCCCGTCCCAGGGAATCTGGTAGAGGCTGACAGAGGCTCCTTTCTTTTTGACAAAATAGGCTCCTGATTCATCATAGAAAATCTCGTTTCTGTCACCCCATTGCATGTTGTAAAACTGTCCCCATACCTCGGCTGTCTGGAGATCGTCCAGGGAAATGCGGTACCATGTGGCCAGAGGCTGGTTGAATTCCACCTTCTCCGCACAGTACAGGGCATCATGCGTGAGAAATACGCTGTCCATGGCAATGGAGTCGGTGGGAAAGGCAATCTTCTCCAGCCTGCCGCTCTTCACGTCATAGGCGGCGAGTTTTGCGTCCGCATCCATCAGGAGCAGGTAGCCGTAGTGACGCATCTGGTAGGGCAGGGAGGGCAGGTTGGAGTACCGGTAGGGTTCTGTATAACCCTCCGGCAGCAGGCCGTACAGGGTCTCCGACTCGGGGATCCTTGTGACGGAATCATTCTCCCGGTCCAGGCGGTAGAAGACCCTGTCTGTCTGGTTCTGTCTGAAGAGATAGATGATATCGTCATATATGTCGATCCTGTAATAGATAGGATAGTCGTCATAATTGATATACTCTCTGGTGCTGTTGGGCACCTGGGAGGTCAGCAGTTTCCGCTCCCGTCCGTCCAGACCGACCATATACAGGCAGGTGTCCACATTGGTCAGGGAGGAGGTATGGGGTCTTTCCAGGAAATAGAGACTGCCCTCATAGATACAGAACTGACCGGACTGGTCGGAAACGGCGCTGAAATAGCAGGATTCCTTTAAGGTGTCCGGATCATAGCTGCACAGCCGTCCGTTCCAGTAACCGTACAGATACCCGTCCAGGGACTGGATGGCTTTTCCCGTATCGTCACGGAAATAAGGCACGGAATGGAAGGGGGAGCCGGCCTGGGAAGCCCCGTCCTGTGTCAGGCTGTCCGAGGGGAGCGCATCCGGATCCGGGCTTTCCGGAAGAGGGGCGTCAGGGACAGGACGATTCCGGGAGTCCCGGTTTGCCGAGGCGCTTCCACAGGCAGTCAAAAAGAGGGACGCCCCTGCAAGGAGGAGCAGGGCAGCAGTCATGACTCTCTTTATAATCAGCATTTTAACTTGAATTTTAATCGGCATTTCTTTTGTCTGCATTTTTACATCTCCCGATTCATGAAAAAGAATATGTGGTGTATAATAACAGGGTAGCACAGCATTCCATCAAATTTGCATCAAAAGTTTCGGGTACACTGGTAAAATCTGTAAAAGTATGATATGATCTGATCTGGAACTACACTGAACTGAAAACGACAGGGAAATGGAATGAGAAGGAGACTTATATGTCATACGAACAATATACAATGGCCTTGAAGTCGGGGCAGAAGGAATACCGTGCCCGTCTGACAAAGGGCGATTACCCTTATCTGCCGGTATTGGATGAGATCCTGTCCTATACCAAGGTGGAATATGAAGTGAACATCGGCCTCTGCGAGATCCCCCTGGAACTGATCGTGGGGACGAAGACGAAGGGACGCACGAATTCCTTTGCGTCTAATTTTATGCCGCTTCTGGATACGGGAACGGAATTTTCGTCCAAATGGATCAATTTGCATACCAATCTGCTGGAGGAAGGGCTTCGTGACCCCATAAAGGCGTATGAGTTCATGGGAAGGTTTTATGTGCTGGAGGGCAATAAGCGTGTCAGTGTGCTGAAATCCCTGGACGCCTACAGCGTGCCCTGTTCTGTGATCCGGGTAGTGCCCAAGCGGAGTGACACAAAGGAAAACGCCATTTATTTTGAATTTATGGACTTTTATGAGGTCGCCGGCATCTATTCCATTTATTTCAGTGAAAAGGGACGGTTTGCGCAGTTTCTGGAGCAGGTGGGGACGCCGAAAGGGGAAAAGTGGACCTCCGAGGACCGTCAGGAGTTTGAGGCCGTTTACACCCGTTTCAGGAAGGCCTTTGAAGCAAAGGGCGGGGGCAAGCTGCCGATCACCGTGGGTGACGCGCTTCTTGCATTTCTCACCGTATTCGGCTATGAGGAGGCCAAACAGAAGTCCGCTCAGGAGATGAAGCGGGATCTTGCCAAGGTATGGGATGAATTTGTGGTGCTGACGGAGGAGCAGTCCATAGAACTCCGCATGGAACCGCCCCAGGAAGATACCTCCCCGAACCTTTACAAGAATCTGCTGAACCTGATCCGGCCGGACAATGGGAACAATGTAAAAATTGCATTTTTATATGAAAAGACCCACAGAACATCCAGCTGGACCTACAGCCATGAACTGGGGCGCCTGTATCTGGAAAATGTATTTCCCGGACAGATTGAGACCGCTTCCTTTGAGAACATTGCGGCGGGAGAGAACGATCTGGAATGCATGGAGCAGGCTATCAGGGACGGCTATAATGTGCTGTTTACCACTTCCCCGGTGATGATGCCCGCAAGCTTGAAGATTGCGGCGAACTATCCTGAGGTGAAAATCTTAAACTGCTCCCTGAATACATCGCATCCGACCCTGCGGACTTATTATGCCAGAATGTACGAGGCCAAGTTCCTGGCAGGCATTATCGCGGGATCCATGACCACGACAAACAAGCTTGGTTACATTGCCGATTATCCGATCTACGGGATGGCGGCTAACATCAATGCCTTTGCCATGGGCGCCAGGATGGTGAATCCTCATGCGAAGGTCTATCTGGACTGGAGTACTTTGAAGGAGCATACTGTGAAGATCAAGGAGGATCCCGAGATCAATTATGTGATGGGACTGGATATGACGTCCCCTGATAAGGCATCCCGGCATTTCGGACTCTATTATGTCAGTGGGGAAACGCCCGATAATCTGGCTATGACCACCTGGCATTGGGGAAAACTGTATGAAAAGATTATCCGCATCATACTGAACGGCACCTGGAAGGAGGATGCCGCGGCGGGAAGCCGTGCCACCAGTTACTGGTGGGGAATCTCCGCAGGTGTGGTGGATCTGATCTGCTCCCGTGATCTGCCCCGGGGCACACAGCGCCTGGTAGATCTGCTGCGCAATGATATCTGCTCGGATACCCTGATTCCCTTTTCCGGGGATCTGCGCGCCCAGGACGGGTCGGTCATGAATACCTCCGGTCAGGTCATCCTGCCTCAGGATATCATTACCATGGACTGGCTGCTGGACAATGTGGTGGGCAGCATCCCCAGGGTCTCCGACCTGACGGAGAATGCCCAGGCGGTGGCGAAGATGCAGGGACTGGATAAGACGCAGGAAACGGATGCCTGACGATGCAGAAAGGAAGCGCTGCAGAAGCGTTATGTCTAAATTTTGAGAGAAGCGGGTACGTCTGATGAGAATTATGGCTATTGCTGACCACGAATCTGAATTGTTGTGGGATTATTTTGACAGGAGTTATCTGGAGGGAATCGACCTGATTATTTCCTGCGGGGATCTGAAGCCGCAGTATTTATCATTCCTGGCCACATTTACCCATGCGCCGGTTCTGTATGTGCACGGGAACCATGATGACAGGTATGAGAAGGTGCCGCCGGACGGCTGTATCAGCATTGAAGATGATATTTATGTGCATGACGGGGTAAGGATTCTGGGGCTGGGAGGCTCTGTGCGCTATAAGCCCGGTATCCATCAGTATACCCAGAAGGAGATGCGCAGGCGTGTGCGGAAGCTCTGGTGGAAGCTGTGGCGGCACAAGGGGTTTGACATTCTGGTGGCTCATGCCCCTGCCTATCAGGTAAATGACGGCGATGATCTGCCCCACAGGGGATTTGACGCCTTCCGGGATCTGATGGACAAGTACAAGCCGGCTTATTTTATCCACGGGCATGTGCACATGAATTACGGGAGGAAATTTCCGCGCCTGTCCAGCTACAATGAGACGCAGGTCGTGAATGCCTTTGAAAAGTATATCTTTGATATAGACTTGTAGGGCTCTCACAGGAAGCCCCAAAGGGTTCCCGCGACATTCGCCATATGTTTGTACAAGCACACATATGGCTCGGTGTACGCGGAGATGAAAGGTGAGCCGCACAGCGGCGTCGGATGCGAAGCAGACGGGGAGGAGGGGGCTCGCCCACCTCGTTAGGAATGTGAGGGCTGAACTGTTTTTTCAACAGGATAGCATAAGGCTATCCTGTTTCCTTTCATGAAACGGAGATCGGGATGGAAAGCGGATTTCAGGGACAGAATATCGAGGAATTATTGGGGTCGGGAAAGGCGGTACAGATCAGCCCCCGGGGTTATAGTATGTATCCGGTGATTGTGCCGGGAAGGGATGCGGTGATCGTACAGAAGGAGGATCCCGCAAAGCTGAAGCGGGGTGACGTGGCGCTGTACCGGCGCGACGGGGGAATCCTGGTGATCCACAGAATCTGCAGGAAGGATGAAAAGGGATTCTACATGGTTGGCGACAACCAGACCGAGATCGAGGGTCCCCTGCGCCCGGATCAGATCAGGGGAAGGATGGTCGCTCTGGTCCGGAACGGAAAAGAGATAGACGTGGGCTCGCTGCCCTACAGGCTTCCCTGCTCCATATGGCTTCTGATGAGGCCGGTGCGCAGGCCTGTCAGCCTGGCGGCCGCGGCTGTGAAAAGATGGCTGAAGAGGGGGAAAACGCCTCGCGGTGGCGTGGATGTGAAAGGTAACTGAACTGTTGCCATGAATGGGGAAGTCCGGCTGTTATATTTGCTTTAAGGCGGAAAATGGTGTATGATATAGTAAACGCAACAGTTCACAAACACACAGTGTTTTCAGGTCCGGAGGTGAACGGTATGAAAGATAAAGCGGAATACTTGCATGGCGGGGATATTTACCATAATCCGGTGGCGTTGGATTTTTCTGTGAACAGCAATCCTCTCGGAATGCCCAGGCGGAGCATCGGGGAGGCGGTCAGAGGGGTCAGGCTGGCGGGACAGTACCCCGATTACCGGGGAGAGGAGCTATGCCGGGAACTGGCGGCGTGGGAGAAGGTACACGCAGAGAACGTACTGCTTGGGAACGGATCCGCGGAGCTGATCTATGCCCTCTGTGTGGCTGTGAAGCCCAGGAAATGTCTCACCCTGGCGCCTACCTTTCAGGAATATGCCAGGGCGGTACAGGCCATGGGCGGCCAGACAGAATTTGTGAATCTGCGGGAGAGGGACTGCTTCCAGACACCGGATTCCATTCTGGCAGCCATCGAGGAGGACACGGACATTGTGTTCATCTGTAATCCCAACAATCCCACAGGGCAGATGACGGAGCAGTCCCTGCTGTTCCGTATTGCGGCAAAGTGTGAAGCCACGGGAACCTGGCTGTGTGTGGACGAATGCTTTCTGCCTTTTCTGCCGGATGAGGAAAATTACAGCATGAAACGCATGATGGGCAGATTCTCCAGACTGATTGTCCTTCGCGCCTTTACCAAGCTGTTCGGCATGCCGGGGATGCGGCTGGGATATATGATCAGCGGCAACAGCACTATTTTAAGCGCGGTGCGCAGCAGCATGCAGCCCTGGAATACTTCCCTGCCGGCGCAGCTGGCGGGGGTGGCGGCGCTGCAGGATAAGGATTATGTGGAAAAGACAAGGCTGCTGATCGCCAGGGAGCGGACTTATCTGTGCGATGCGCTCAGGGACGGGCTGGCGGATAAGGTTTATCCCACCCATGCAAACTTTATTCTGTTCCAGGCAAGGCCGGATCTGGCGAAGCGCTTGCAGCAGGAGGGCATTCTGATTCGAAGCTGCGGCAATTTCAGGAATCTGTCCAACAAGTATTTCCGGATTGCCGTTCGCACCAGAAAGGAAAACAGGAGGCTGATAGAAACATGGCAGAAACTGTAAACAGATCCCCCGTTTTGGGGAACAAGCTGTTCTTATATCTGACGGAATTTTTCGCGGGAATGTCCGTTATGGCTGTGGAACTGGGCGCCAGCAGGCTGTTGGCGCCTTATTTCAGTTCGTCCCAGATCGTGTGGACCATCATTATCGGCACCATCATGATCGCTATGGCGCTGGGAAATGTATATGGCGGCAGGAGCGCGGACAAAAAGCCGGACCCGGACAGGCTCTATGGAAGGATCCTGATCGCCGCGGTGTGGATTGCCGCCATACCGGCGGCAGGAAAGTACGTTATCCTTGGCATCTCCGCCCTGCTGATCCTGGCGGTAAATAGTAATTTCCTGATCTGGGCGGCTTTTGCGGCGTGTATGATCATTTTTGTCTTTCCGCTGTTCCTGCTGGGCACGGTGACGCCCTCGCTGGCAAAATATTCCGTGGACAGCCTGGAGGACAGCGGGAAGATCGTGGGAACGCTGGGGGCGTTTAACACCATTGGAAGCATTATCGGTACTTTTGTTCCCACCTTCGTCACCATCCCGGCGGTGGGCACCTCCGTTACCTTCCTGATCTTTGCGGGGATCCTGCTGGTATTGTGTATTGTCTACTTTGTGAGCAGGAGGGCGGGGGCGGTGAAAAGCGCATCGGTGTCGGCACTGTTTCTGGTGTGCTGTATCCTTGGGGCTTCCAGCAGCTTTGCTTTCTGGGAGAGTAATCTGACTTACGAGGGAGAATCGATCTACAACTATTTACAGGTAAAAGAAGACAGCCGCAGGGTAATCCTGTCCACCAACGTTCTGTTTGGCGTCCAGTCGGTGCTGGTGAAGGAGCAGGCTCTGACAGGGATGTATTACGACTATGCCATGGCGGCGCCGCTGATGGCGGGGCAGGAGCAGCCGGGGGACTGCAGCGTGCTGATCCTCGGCATGGGCACGGGAACCTATGCCACCCAGTGCAGCCGCTATTTCGGGGATATGGACATAGAGGGCGTGGAGATCGATGAAAAGATCACCGGTCTGGCCAGGGAGTATTTTGAGCTGCCGGAGTCGGTGCCTGTTACCACTTATGACGGCAGGGCATATCTGAATGCGGTGGATGAGAAATATGATGTGATTATGGTGGATGCCTATCAGGATATCACCATACCTTTCCAGATGTCCTCGGTGGAATTTTTCACGCTGGTGAAAGAGCATCTGACGGAGGACGGAGTGATGGTGGTGAATATGAACATGCGGGGAAGGGAAGAGGGCAATATCAATCAGTATCTTGCGGACACCATTGCCTCCGTATTTGACCATGTATACACCATAGATGTCCATGGATCCACCAACCGGGAACTTTTTGCGTCCAATAATTCGGACATGAAAGACAACCTGGCGGCGGGTCTTGGAAAGCTGGAGAATCAGGATCTGGCGGACATGATGGAGAGGGTCTCCGCAGGCCTTTCGGCCTATGAAGCGGGAGACTATCTGATGACCGATGACAAGGCGCCGGTGGAACTGTTGGGGATGCGTGTGATCGATGACCTGATCATGGACGAGGTGAATTATTATAAGGGGCTCTATGAGGAAAAGGGAATTCAGGGGGTGCTGGACAGTCTGCTGTGACAGTTTTCTGTATATATTATTGCAAAAATCAGCACCACCATTGCCTGGCTCTTCTTGCTTATCCATTCAAAAGCGAATACTCCTACGCTGAAAACAACGGCGATCAGGCACATTTTCAGCAGTTCCCTGTAATCTGCGGAATCGATCAGAAGCTGCATGATATAAGAACGCAGGGGAGCCATGATGCCAACGATCACTACCGGGATCAGGCTGACCAAAAACTGGTATTTGTTCCTTTTCAGTATTTTTTGAACATGTATTACCCCTCCTGTATCTTGTTTCCGCATGGCATCTGTTTCTGTATATACTATAGCAAGAATCAGCGCAGAGGACAAGGCTTTTGCATGATGACTTCCCATTTGGGTAAAAGTCCAGCCATGCCGCAATTCGCCCTCCCATGAAGCCAAAAGGGGGTTCTCGCTCCTGGGCTGTCGGCGTATGAAACTGACAATGTAGAACTGCCGCAGCCATGGTGGGCACCATAACTGCGGCAGCTTTATTTTCCCGCGAGCAAACACTGCTTGTTGAGCAATGAGGAAAATGGCCATGTTTACATGGATAGGAAAGCCAGCCAGGGCTGGCTGGCGAATGCCGCGGGGTCAAATACTCAC
>CANDMD010000077.1 GCA_947385725.1 uncultured Lachnospiraceae bacterium
CCAGACAAGATACCAATAGCCATTACTCCTGCCGTCATCGCTACAATCCATTTATTTGCTTTCATCAATCTTCCTCCTCTTATACAAAACCTTTCATCAAAATATGCTTATGCGGAAGCCAGTCACATGTTTTCCTGTCGGATTTCCCGCCTCCCGGAACAGACTTTCTAATATTCATAATCCGGAACCAAAATAGAGAGAAGTTCCTGATCATGATGATAAACAAGTTCCGGCTCCACATCCAAAAGCATGGTTGCCCCGCTTTCTCTGGTATAAGGCTCCCATTCCGGGATTTTGCCTGCCCCTGGTCTCCCTGTCCTGGCAAAGTTTATCCATGCCTGGCTTACCTGCTCTGCCAGCTCCTGCTCTTCCCCGCTGCCGCTTACACGTTGAAACACATAAGGAATCTCGGCTCCATGGTAGGAATTGCCGTAGGTAAACACATAAGCATAGACCGGAGCCGCCTTCTGATCTGCCTTGTGGGACATAATCTTTAAAAGCGGCAGACGAATGGTTGTGGTATCTACCTGTTCCGCTGTCAGTTCCGTCTTATCCGGGTACGCTTCGCGGAGTGCCGTCTCCAGTTCTTTTGTAGGCTCTATAGGAGCCGTCTCAAAAAAACCGCTCCATTCGTTTAAATTGCTGCCGATTAAAAGTGGTATATCCGCTCCCGCCTCCGCAAAGGAATCCTCTGTCACCGGGTTTGTGGGAAGGAAATCTCCATCCACCACTGGTTCCCAGTCCATAGAATAGCCGCCGCCCAGGGCTGCCGGAAGTTTCAGCTCTTCCCCTGTTTCCTGGAGGGCCTCCATGGCCGCTGTTTCCAACTCCTCTACGGGAACCGTCTGAATATCTTCAATATTATCCTCCGTAATATCCAGTCTTTTAAGGATATGTTCGGTCAGCCTTGTACTGGCCTCCTGGCTGTTGAAAATAACTCCCATGGTCTCTGTAGCGCCGCTCTGAACAATCCCCTTATGGAACAGTCCTTCCGCATAGGGAGAAGTCATCAGAGCCAGAACCTTTGCGCCGCCGCCCGACTGTCCAAATACGGTTACATTGTCAGGATCACCTCCAAACGCCTCGATATTATCCTGAATCCATTCCAGGGAGTCCACGATATCCCGGATTCCTACATTGGCGGAATCCTTATATTTCTCCCCATAGGCAGACAGGTCCAGGTAGCCGAACACATTGAGCCGATGGTTCACCGAAACCACCACCACGTCCCCGCTGCGGCTTAAATTTTCACCGTCATATCCCTCCTCATTGGCAGAACCGGTGGAAAAACCGCCGCCATGAAGCCATACCATGACCGGGCGTTTTTCTCCGTCATTTACACCGGGCGTCCAGATATTCAGATTCTGGCTGTTATTGTCTGTGCCATCCTGATTTCCTGCCTGCCCCAGACCGGAAATTGCTCCCTGGGGAGAGATGGGGCCATAGGAATCTGCTATACGTATCCCTTCCCAGGCTGTCACCTCCGCCGCAGGGACAAATCGTTCCTCCGCCTGGGCATAGGGAATACCAAGATACCGGGAGATACCATCCTCATCGGTTCCCTGTACCAGACCAGCCGTAGTCTGCACCACAGTCCCCCCGTTTTCATTTTCTTCTGAAGCCGTATTTGCTTCATCGGCAGTTTCTTCTGTAGGTTCTGCCTGCCCTCTGCTTTCCGTCTGCTGTATACTTTCCGTCTGTCCTGCGGCAGTATTGGTTTTGCCACAGGCCGTCAGGCTAAAAGCCATGGCCCCGGCCAGTGCAGCCGCAAGTATTTGTTTTCTCTTTCTCATGATTCTAACCTTCCTCTCTGCCCTATGATTCATGTTCGCCAAAGAGCCATCCCATGATCTCGCTGTCTCTGCTAAACAGTCCTGCGCCTCCGCCATGCTGATTTTTCATGCCTTTGTCTGTAAAGTAAGCCCCAGGTTTTATATCCAGCACCACGAAACGGTCTATTTCTGTTTCCGAAAGCCCTTCTGCTTCATAAAGACTGCGTATCTCCCTATATGCCCTGTCAAATGGTTCCGATCCATAATATTCGTCCGATTCCCCGGTCACAAAGTATACCGGAGTTTTGGCCCCTGCAATTGTCTGGTATCCTCCGTCCCACCGGGAGCTGCACATCAGTGCTGCCGTATAAAGTTCCGGGCGCCTGTCAAGCACCAGGGAAAGGGTTTCTCCGCCGCCGGAATACCCGCTAATATAGACCTGTTCCCTTTGAACATTGTAGTGTTCCAGAAAATACTCGGTCAGCGCAATCGTTTTTCTGGCAGATGTTTCACCCCAATCCTCCAGCTGCGGCGCAAGGATGATCATATCTTTCCGGTAATTTTGTGCTTCAAACCCAAATTCCTCTGTCCGAAGGTTCATGGCAGATCCCTGAAAGTAAAGTCCCTGATAGCCGGGAAGGGTAATGTAAAGGCTGTATGCCTTGCCGCCGTCATATCCGTCAGGAATAAAAACGCAGTAATGGATATCGCCCAGTTCATGGGAATGCAGTACGCTGTCCACCACAAAATCACGGTAATTTTCCGTACCTTCCGTTACATAGCTGCTGTCTCGCTCTCCCAACTCCCCGCCTTCCTCCATTCTCTCTGTTTCCGGTATATGTTTCCCTGCCCCTGTTTCCGTTTTCTCTGTCATTTCTACTGAAATCTCACTTTTTGCCTCTTTTGCGGCATCATCTCCCCCATAGGCGCCAACACATCCTGTCAATGTCAAGAGTGTCAGACCAAACATCCATGCCTGCCACACCATATCACACCTTCTTTCGGTTTCCTATTCTTCCATCAGTTTTTCTTTTCAAAGTTTAATCATCTGATTCCACGTCTTTTTCTGCAGGAAGCGCCGCATATTCCTCTTCCGTAATCCGGTCAAACCATGTAAGGCCTGCCAGTTCCGGATTGGTATTTACCGCAATATGCCCAAAGCTGGCGTCTGCGCTGCCGCCATGCCAGTGTTTCACTCCCGGCGGGCACAAGGCCACATCCCCCGGATAGAGAACCTGCACAGGCTCCCCCTCCATCTGATGATAGCCGATTCCGTCAGTGGCAATAAGGATCTGGCCGCCCTCATGGGTATGCCAGTTATTAATCACCCCAGGTTCAAAAACCACATAATGAAGATCCGGCGCTCCCGCGGCATTATCCGCTCCGATTAAAGATGACACATAAGCCAGGCCGCTGAACGTGTCAAATGCTGCCGCCTGTTCTGCTCGCTGAAACATAAGCATATCGTCTGGTTTCACCCTGCGTCCTGTATATTCCTGAGTCTCCAGATTGTTATACTGTTCATCCGTAACCGGCTCCTCCAAAGGCGCCGCTCCCTCCTCCGGCACATAATGGGAATCAAAAATCACGATCTGGGAAAACCAGCTGTCGGGCGCTGCCCCATGCCAGTGTTTCACTCCCGGCTCAATATCCACCACGTCTCCCGGCCTTAAGATCTGGGCCGGTTTCCCTTCTTCCTGATAGAACCCTTTGCCTCCCGTAATCAGAAGCACCATTCCCCCGTGGCTGTGCCAGCTGCTTCTGGCTCCCGGCTCAAAGGTGAGGTGGTTGGTCTGAGGGAAATGGTAGGTTTCATCATTGGCGATCATCATCTCGATATAGGCATTCCCTGTAAAGGAATCCGATTCGATCCTCTGCCCTAAAGGAAAGGGAAGTTCTGCGGAAGAAGCTGCTGCTGTTTCCAAAACCGCAGTCTCCTGGAGCAAGGCTTCCTGCGATCTTTCCTGCAATGCCAGACCCTTTGCCCAGTCTGTCACTGTTTTCGCGCTGTCTGCCACATCATTTCTGGAGATCACCAGCGCATCCTCATAAATCTGTGCTTCCGGCTCCAGCTCTGAGATGGTGTCAATGGTTCGGGACGCTCCGCTTCCCCCATGGGTGACAAAAGGAATCACGGTCTTGCCTCCGAAATCATATTCCTCCAGGAAAGAATACAGGGGCATCGGCAAGTCTCCCCACCAGTTAGGATAGCCCAGCAGAATGGTTTCGTACTGGTCTAAATTCTCTATATGCGAGGCAAGCTGGGGCCGGGCGTCTTCGTCCTGCTCGTCAGCCGCCTGATCCACCAGCGGGTCATGATCCAGGGGATAGCCGTCCACGGTCTCGATACGGAACATATCACCTCCTATGGTTTCCCGGATCAGTTCTGCCACGTACTCCGTATTGCCCATTTTTTCCCCGTCACGTACTACAATACTTGCTCCGGCCACCGCATCCACTCCCGATATGTCCACATCTTCAGGAACGGAAAAATACACGATCAGTACACCGGACTCCCCTGATGAATCACCACCTTCCAAATCTTTCCCATTTTGTACACGGTCTGTATTTTGAAGTGCGGTTTCTGCGTCCCGGCTGTTACCTGATACAGTCAATTCGTCCCCGGCACTTTCTCTTCCTTCTGTCATCTGTGCCTGTACGGCTGCCGCGTTCGGTGTGTTCCTTTCTCCTGACCCGCTACAGCCGGCAGCCGCCGAAGCAAGAGCCATGCACATCAAAAGTACTGCTGCTTTCTTCATGATACATTTTCCTTTCTTATGTTTTCGCCATATGGCCTTATTGATATCCCTTCGGGTTTTCCTTTATGGTATTACCATAACAAAATTGAGACCTCAAAAGAAGTCTCAATTGGTTCATCAGTTTATACTTAAACGTGTTATCTTAATGCCGCCCTCATACTCTTCAAATATCCGGACATCGTCCAGAACCTTTCCCAGCGTATAGACCGGAACCACGGTCCGCTCCACATTGTCACGGAAAAACAGCGCTACGGCAGCACCCTCCGGCCAGTAGGCAAGCCCCCCAAGTTCCAGCATTCATTCTTCCCTCTCATATTCTGTCTCCTTCCTTTTTCATGTTCCATCATATGCATAAAAAATATCAGGGGCGTGCCAGCCAAAAGGCTCGTGCGCCCCAGTTACCTGCCGCAGATCATTACACTACCAGATTCACAAGCAGCCCGACAGAAAAAGCAAACACCATAACAAACGCCAGATAGATCACAAAATTCTTCATGCCCAGCACAATTTTCAATGCCCCCAGATTGGTGATCTTGGTAGACGGGCCGGTAATCATAAAGGCCGCCGCACTCCCCATGCTCATCCCATCTATGAGCCACGCCTGTAGAAGCGGAATGGTTCCTCCTCCGCAGGCGTAGAGCGGAACTCCTACCGTAGCCGCCATAAGCACTCCAAATGCCTCATTTCCTCCAAAGAGGCCCGTCATCAGATTTTCAGGAACATACCGCTGAAACAGTGCAGAAAGCAGAATGCCAAACAGAAAATACGGCCCGGTCACCCGGATATTCCTCCCGATATTTTTAAGCAGGCGCAAAAACCCATTGGGATCTGTGTCGTGATTATGAGGACCATCAAAATACTCAAAACGAAAAAACGGCTTTCCCTTGCCTGTCCGGCAGAGCAAAAGACCTGCCAGAATTCCGCATAAAAATGAGGAAAGCACCCGCACAGCCAGGGCGGTCACTCCTAAAGCTGTGCTGTACACGATCAGCTGCGGGTTTAGGAGAATGGAACACATCATAAAAGACGCAAGCCATTCATCCCGCATTCCGCTTCTGGAAAAGGAAGCCGCCAGGGGAATGGTTCCATACATACAAAGAGGGGAGGCGATCCCCAGCAGGCTTGCGGGGATAATTCCCACAAGCCCCATTTTGCTGCTGCTCATAGAATGAAGCAGTCCGTGAATCCGCTCCTTCAAAAAAACCGATACCAGGGAGCCGAGAACGATCCCCAACGCCCAGTACCCGAAGATCTGCCGCAGCTGTATGTCAAAATAATACCAGAGATAAACGAATTCCCTATGCAGCACGTCAATCATCACAGTTCACCAACCGATAGGTTCTGGTTCCAAGACCAATCTCTTCCCCGTGCTCCAGAACGTGAATGGCGTTCCGGGATTCCATCCGCTCAATCAGGGACGCGGTATCATCCTTTGAGGCATAGATTAGATCCACACACGCCTGGTCAAGAGCCACCGGGTCCGTGGAGGCAAGAATCCCAATATCATGCATATCTGGTTCAGACGGATTTCCATCACAGTCACAGTCAATGGACAGCCGGTTCATAACACTGATATATAAAATATTTCCGTCCAGGGCGTCCACCACGGATTTTCCCGCCTCAGCCATGCTTTCCGTAAATGGGTCCTGTTCGCCGCCCCACGGACTGGTACGGCTTGCCCCGGCTGTGTGGATCAGGCATTTCCCTTCCTGGGAGCCAAGGCCAATGGATATATTTTTGATGGCGCCGCCAAAGCCTGCCATGGCATGTCCCTTAAAATGGGAAAGCACCAGGTATCCGTCATATTCCGGGAAATGGGCGCCCACCAGATTCTCCGTAAGACGTGTTCCCCCTTCCACCGGCAATGACACGGAACCGTTCTCATCCATAACGACAAAATCAGCAATCGCCGTAAATCCATGATCCTCTGCCACCTGGTAGTGCATGGCCGTGCCGGAGCGCTGTCCGCCGTAAGCCGTATTATTCTCAACAATCGTGCCATTTACCTGACGGACCAGCTCCGCAATCAGAGCCGGGTCCAGGTAGTTGCTTGCCGGAGGCTCGCCGGTGGACAGCTTCACAGCAATCTTGTCACCAATAAGCTCCGTGCCAAGAGCCGCGTATATATCCACCAGGGCCTGAGAACTGATATCAGATGTGAAATACACAGCCGATTCCCCGCCTTTATCCTGATGTTCCAACGCCGAAAGCCCAATCACCTCGCCGCCGTTGGTCCGGACACTCTCTGCTGTAACAGTCTCCCCATTCTCCTCTGCCTCTACACTCTCCTCTGGAGCTGCTTCCGTACCCGAAACGTTTTTTGCCTCACTCACAGACTCTGACTGCATGGCTTCTGTCTGACTCACAAGAGTCTCCTGTGTCTGGCTGCCGCAGCCCGCTAATAACCCGGAAACCAGAAATACCGCCGCGCCTTTGCTTATGATTTTAAATTTCATCTCCTGTTGTCTCCCTTCTCTTAATCCCCTGCTGTCTCAAACTCTTGTCTGTGGATTCTCAAATGCCTTTTCCCAGCTTATCCGCCTCGCCTTTGTTTGTGGCCATCCCACCGTACTCCATACCATAAAGCGCCGCAAAACGTTTCATGGTATATTCTCCGGCCTCCATCATCCACTTCTCCGGTGACGCGCCCTGGAATAAAAAGTAAAGGGTCCTTCCCGAAAGCTCCCCGTATTCCATCAGGCCATAAAACCGGTCCAGTACATTCCGCACAGAGCCGCAGATATTGTGCCAGTACAGCGGGGAACCGACTACGATCACATGGGCTTCCTTCATCTTTGCGATCACCTGGTTCAGCTGGTCGTCCTCAAAAGCCTGTCCATAACTTCCAATCCGGTACTCAGTCAGATTCAGCGTCTCATACTCCTTCCCTTTCAGAAGCGCGGCTGCCAGAGCCGCTGTATTTCCGTTCTTGTTGGGACTTCCGTTGATAAATAAAATACTCATTTCGATTTTTCCTCTCTTTCTGTCTCTGTCAAAAGATAACGAATGCCTGGTGTTAGTTCAGCCCTCTCTCTGCCAGCCAGGCTTCAATATGGTCCGCAATCTCCTGATTATTCATTTCCTGAAACATGAAATGGCTGTTGCCCGTGATTCCCTCCTGGGGCAGATCTACAACCGTACAGTCTCCGCCGTCCGCGTTATAGGCTTCGGCAAAAGCAAAGGCCGCGTCCTTTACATTTTTCCAGAACTGGGAGGAATGGATATCCTCCGGTCCGTTCTCAATGTAGTCGCCGAAGTAAACGGCAATGGGGATTTTCGCATCCAAAAGTCTCTGGTAATATTCCGAGCCGATCTCCGGAGTTCCGCCTGGCTCAATAGCCACAATCGCTGATATGTTCTCTACCGGGGTAGCCCACCCCACCCTGCTTCCCTGGGAATGGGTAATGTAGATGGCCTTGTTTCCCGTCATCTCATAAACATCTTCCATCACCTGGCCAAGGGCCTGGCCGTCCATTCCCTCATCATAGGAACCGGTGTTGGGCGTCATCTGGCGGAAAAACTGATCCTGGGCCTCATCTCCCTCCGGGAACTGGGAACCCTCATACCGTTCCGGCGCCACCCGCCCGATCCTAAAATGGGTGTACCACGCCTGGTCGCCCGGCATATATTCCTTGGAATCCTCACTCCAGGTATCAATGCCGTCCGTAGTCATGGCTGCTGTGGAACCTGCTTCTCCCCGTCTGGGCTGGTCCACCAGAAACGCGCTGTGCCCTTTTTTCAGGAATATGTCCGACCAGCCCTCTCTCCCGTCAGGCGTAGTCATCCAGCCCATCCTGGACTGTCCATAGCCATGAAGATAGACAATGGGGTTTCCATTATCATTGACCGGAATCTGATAAAGCACATTGGCATGGTCTACATGGGCGGTATTCCCTGCCCTGGTGGAATCCTGCCAGTTCTGGGTCTCATCATACTCTCCCTCAACCGGCTCCGTAACCGTGCCGCCGGAAGAAAACATCCCCTGCTTTGCGATAGCCAGCGCGCCCTCCGGCGCCAAAGGCACATCCGTCTCCCCGGCTTCCTCTAAAGCTGTAGTTTCCGCTTCGGTTGTTTCCGGAGCTGTCGTTTCAGAAGACTGTGTCGTCTCTGGAGCCGCTGTCGCTGCTGTCGTGGCCGCCTGGGAACCGTTGCCCCCACAGCCGGTCATAAGGACCATCCCTGCCGCAGCCATAGCTGCCATTCTCATTAACGTTTGTTTTCTCATAGTCTTATATCCTCTCTCTTAAATTATTTGTGATACCGGAGCAGAAGGGCCGAAAATCAGCAGATTCATTATAACCACTCTCTGCCACACACAGAAGTCACTTTTTGTTACCCTGTATCAACCGAAAGGTATCTGCTTTATTGATCTGTGTTCTCTTCCCAAAACGCCACAGCCCGGTTGATCCATCCCTCCGCCACGGTTCCTTCCCCCAGGCCAAAGCCATGAGAAAGGCCGTCAAAAACTTCAATCTCCCCGGCAGTCCCATTGGCCCTGATCCCCCTGATCCGGCGCTCCATGGTTCTGTACGAAGCGATTCCGTCATTGACGCCTACACATGCATAGGTGGGAGGCTCGTTCCCATATACTTCCGACAGCCCCGTATACTGCATGATCACCGCCCCCGGAGCCGGATACTCCTTCTCCCCAAAAGCGGCCGTTCCATAGGAACCAAGCCATGCCGCCATTCTCGCCCCCGCAGAGCCTCCCCACAGGGAATACCCTTCCCTGTGAACCTGAAACTCTTCTGCGTGCTCCTGAATAAAAGCGACTGCCCTGGCCAGATCCTCACAGGCGGTCTGGGCGCCGGGGCGGTAGATCAGCGCAAAAGCGTGATACCCCTGCTTCGCCAGCTCCTGCATATGGGGAAAGCTGTCGTGCATGGCAGCCACATACATAAAACCGCCGCCTGCATTTACCACCGCAAACTTCTCACCGGGATCGCCCCGAAAGTAAAACAGCCCCGTATCCTCCTTGGAAGGATCCTTTTTCTTTTCCTCATCTGTATAAATATCATAAAAAATCTTCTCACCCCTCTGTACCCTGGCTTTCATCTCATTCACAATGGAGACCGTCCGCTCTGGATTCACATGGCTGTACCACACAAGGCGGTTTCCCGCCTCCTTAAGAGTCAACGTCCCCTCTAATCCTAAATCTACCGGAAATACCAGTCTGCCAAAGCCTTCAAATGCCGGATCATCTATCACATCCTGTATCCTTGTTTCAGGCGTAAACAGTTCCATTCCCTCCTCGCCTGCTGTTTCCAACGCCCCGCCGGACGGAAAGATTCCTTCCAGCCACTGCGCGTAATCCTCCACCCAGCCGCCGTCAGAGCCAAACCCATGGGGCCAGTTGTTCAGCACGATTCTTCCTGTGTCTATCCCCATAGTTTTGATCACCTCATACTGTTCCTCAAACTGGGTGTAAAAAGGGTCTTCCGTGCCATAGACGTAAAAGGTGGGAGGCAGTTCCCCTTTGGAAAGCCAGTCCGGGTCCATATTGCCCACGCTTAATCTTCCGTAAAAGGAATAGATCATTCCCGCTGCCGAAGTGTGGGCCGGGATGTCGTCCAGTTCATCCGGAATATAATCAGCATCCAGCTTAGTCCCATCCACCATTTCATCGTAGTGCATGAGAAATTCCCCTGCCTGGATTCCCCCGGCTGAAAAGCCCATGACCGCGATATTATCCGGGGCAATCCCGTACACGTCCGCATATTTGCGGATGAACCGGACTGCTCTGGCAACATCCAGCGCCCCTTCCTCCTGGGTGTAAGGCCGCAGCCGGTAATCCACAAGAAAGGTTTGGAATCCATATTCCCTCAAAGCCGCTGCCGTTGGCAGGGAATCCGTATAATTGCCCCGAAACTGATAAGCCCCGCCTGCCATCAGGACAACGGCCCCTTTGGGCTTCACTCCGTCCCTGACCGGAATCGCCGTCACGTAAGGCCGGAAATTCCACTCATCAAAATATCCGTCCATGTCCTCTGTAAACCTGGTCACTGCCGGTACATTTCCCTCCTCCCAGAGATAGAGAGCCTGGATTTTGGCAGGGTTTGGGACTGTATTCAGGACGGTTTCGTTTCCCTTAGGCTTTGGCGTCTTCTTAAGCATATCCTCTCTGGACCAGTCGCTGATACGGCCGCTTCCATAATCGTACTCCATTGGGAAATCCTCCGGTGTGGCCACGGTGTCGGCTGATGTCCCTTCGCGGACTTCCCGGCTGCTCTTTATATCCTGCACCGAAATTTCACTCCTTTCTGCATTGACCGCTTCCTCCACTGTCTGGATTCCCTGTTCCAGTTCGCTGACAGAGTTGACGTCTGCTTTTCCTCTGCAGGCTGTAAAAACTGCCATGCACATACCAAGCAGCGCCGCTGCTTTTATCCGTTTCATTATAAGCCACCTGTTTCTTAATTGTTTTTATGTATTTCATCATAACAAAATCGAAACCTCCAAAGAAGTCTCGATTTGTTCATCAGTTTATACCCAAAAGTGTTATGTTGTTCTTCAGATATTGATCTTAAACCGGTATCCCACGCCCCACACCGTTTCAATCATTTTGGGACTGGCCGAATTCCGCTCCAGTTTCTGCCTCAGACGGTTGATATGTACGGTGACCGTATCCGTAGCCCCCACAGAATCCATCCCCCAGATCCGGTTAAAGAGTGTTTCTTTTGAAAAAGCAATATTCGGGTTCTGGGCCATGAGCAGAAGAAGCTCAAACTCCTTATTGGCCAATGCAATCTCTTCCTCCCCCAAAAACACCCTTCTTTCTTCCGGCAGGATTTTCAGATTTCCCATAAGCAGCTGTGTCGGCTTACGCCCCTCTTTTCGTTCCAGAAGGCGCTGGTGAATCATAATGTGGGAGCGCACTCTGGCCACCAGCTCCGCCGGGCTGAAGGGTTTTACCATATAGTCGTCCGCTCCCAGCCCCAGTCCCCGGATCTTATCTACATCTTCCCTGCGGGCCGTCACCATGATGATGGGCAGATCCTGATTCCTGCGAAGCTCCCTGCAGATCTCAAACCCGTTTTTCCCCGGAAGCATTACATCCAGGACAACCGTGCCATACTCTTCCGTCTGCGCTTTTTGGAGTCCTGTCGTCCCGTCCAGCGCAATTTCCACCTGAAAGCCCCCTGCTTCCAGATAATCCCTCTCCAGCTCCGCAATAAGTTCGTCATCCTCAATGATCAGTACTTTCTCCAAAATCAGAAGCCTCCTTCCCACTTATCTTCTGTCCCCTTTCAGCCATTGCCGGCAGCTCCATAATAATGGCAAGGCCTTTCCTGTTTTCTGCCCTTACCTCCCCTTTGTGGGCCGTGATGATCTCTTTCACTACCGCAAGGCCAATGCCGCTTCCCCTGCCAGACTGGCTTCTTGCTTCATCGGTACGATAAAACATGTCAAACAGCCTTGGCAGGCACTCCTCGAAAACTCCCGGCCCGTCATCCTGAAATTCGATCCGTATTCTGTCCTGCTGTTGTTTTTTAGAAATCCGTATCCATACTTTTGACGGAATATTCGTCCGGTAACGGATGGTGTTGGTAAACAGATTATCAACAACCCGTTTCATTTCACTGCCGTCAAACAACAGCGGATACGCCCTGTCCGGGGCCTCCAGACAGATCTCCACATGGTTCTGCCCTGCCTCCTCTTTATAGGCGGACAGATACTGTTCAAAAAACACCTTCAGGTCTCCCCGCTCCATATGGTATTTGGCCTGTCCGTTTTCCAGGCGGTTATAGTCAGACAGGCTGTTCACCAGCCGTTCCAGATCCCCGGCACGTCTTTTTATGGCTTTTAAATAACGCTCCTCCTTCTGCGGGGTATCGGCGATCCCCTCGATCAGGCCGTCCACATATCCTCCTATGGAAGTAAGAGGCGTCCTTAAATCATGAGAGACCCCATTGATCATCTCCTTGCGCCGGTTCTCATTTTCCACCCGCTGTCTTACCGACTCTTTCAGATAGGCTCTCATCTTCTCAAAATCCTGGCACACCTGGTAGAATTCATCGTTTTTATGGTAATCAATCTCTACATCCAGATTGCCTTCCCGAATCTGCCTGGTTCCCTGGCTCAATTTTTTCAAAGGCACCAGGACGCTTTTTGACACCCACCAGGACAAAATCCCATTGACCATCATGGTTATCCCCAAAAAGACAGCCAAAAGAATCCCTACATATTTTACTATGTAAGTTTGAAAATAGGACTCTACCTGACATCTCTCCCGGCCGTTGTTGACGGCGATAATGGAAAATTCTTTTTCCTCGTGGACAAAGGTATTTTTGAGTACGGAGGCATGGTCCAGGCTGGCAGTCAGGCTTTTGGCTGTAAAAAGAGCATCTCCTGCCGTCTTTACGGCGATTTCCATGTCCCTGTCCGAAATATTTGAGTAAAGGACGGTTCCGTTTTTACTTACCTGAAAATAATACCCCATCTTTGTCAGCTTCTTTTCCAGATAATACATGGTGTCGCTTTGACGTATCTCCCCCGCCGCCCTGTCCCGTTCTGCCCGGTCTCCCCAGTTGATTTCCCAAAGTTCCTTCTGATAGGTATAGATCAAGCTCTGGGCAGACTGGATTCCGTTTTCATCCTGGTACATGGCTTCAATGGAATGCCAGTAGTTTCCTATAAGGCTGCACCTTCCCAAAAGCACTGCCGCCATGGTGACGGCAAGGGGAATCACCAACATCAGGATATTGGACAGCCTGATTTTGTTTTTTATTGTCATTTTGTTCTCTCTGTTCTCCTGTTTACCCTTTCCTCCTGCCCACAGACAGATATGCTTTCTATCAATAGTCCACAGAAAAGTGCCAGGTGCAGGGCTCATCCCCACACCCGGCACCCATGACAGCTTCACAAGAATGGTACTCGGAATCTGTTCTTTTCCATCCTATCAGGAATTCCTAACAAACCAATAACAAAAGTCTAAACAATCAGGAAATTTTTCTCCTGCCCTCCATCGGCCGTGAATCCTTCTTCCGTTGCATATGCGCACAAACTCCTGGGCAGCTTTCACGGTCTGGCGCAGAGCCCCTGTTTCCTACAGCCCGTTTTCGGCAAGCCAGCTGCGGATCTGTTCATCTGTCAGAGAATTCGCTGTAAGACCGGTTCCCACAGTTCCATTCCCCACAGAAGCCCTGACTCCTGCCATGCTTTCCTCAATCCCGCTGCCCCCGCTGGTACAGAAGGGAAGGATGGTCTTGCCTGACAAGTCATAGGACTCCAAAAATGTGTTGACCACCATAGGGGTCGTATGCCACCAGATAGGGAAACCCACAAGTATGATGTCGTAATCATTCATATTTTCCACATGGGAAGCCACCGCCGGCCTTGCGTTCTGATCCAGTTCTCTCCTTGCCTGATCCACCGTGCTCTGATAACCTGACGGGTAAGCCACTGCCGGCCTGATCTCAAACAAATCTCCTCCGGCCACGGAATGAATCTTCTCTGCCGCTTCCTTTGTTGTCCCTGTCTTGGAAAAATAAGCGGTCAGAACTTTCTTTCCGGCTGTCCCCGGCTGCTGCGCCTGAGCACGTGTTCCGCCGTATCCGGCAGTTACCGCCATAGTCTGTACCGCACCGTTGACAGTCCATGCCCCGTCCCCATTCACCGTATACCCGTCCGGCGTAGTGGTTCCCGCGTACATCCATCCTTCCCTGTCAAAAGCGTAGCATTCCGCAATTCCGTCCTTGTTCCCGTCCAGCCACTGCCACTCCACCGCCGATGTAGGAGTCCCGTAGTACTGCCCGTTTCCCAGATCATACCACCATCTGGAGCTGTTTGCTCCCTGCCCTGTTGTCCATCCCGCCGCAAAAGCAGTGGACGCCATACCAATTGTCAGCACACAAATTGCCAGTACCAGTTTCCAAATCCGTTTCATTCTGCCATACCTCCTGTACTTTCTGTTTTTCTGTTTTTAGGTACATAGCGCAGCCAGAGGCCGCCCCCTTCTATCTGCTTTCCTTCTTTCAATTCAAAAGAAACCGCTTTTCCTCCCCTTTACCAGTTTTTCTTTTCCTTAGAACTGTCATGCTGTTTTTTTCTTTCTTCCACCATTTTTACAAACCACTCCACCATCCCCGGATCATAATGGGAAAAGAAAGAACTGGTCTTTGTATCCAGCGCCCCGATCCTCGCCATATCCTCATCAGTCAGCACAAAGTCAAATACATTGAGATTCTGCTCCATCCTGTCTTTGTGAACAGATTTGGGGAGTACGACAATCCCTCTCTGAATATTCCACCGCAGCATCACCTGTGCTGTAGTCTTTCCATATTTTCCGCCGATCTCAGCCAAAACAGGATTCTCAAACAAGCCTCCCCTTCCCTCTCCGAAAGGCGCCCATGCCTCGGCCTGAACCCCATATTTATCCATCCACTGCTTTGCCTCTGTCTGCTGGTTCAGCACATGGGTCTCTACCTGGTTCACCATAGGCGGAATCTCTGTGAAAGAAGCAATATCGACCAGACGGTCCGGATAGAAGTTGGAAACGCCGATGGCCCGCAGCCTGCCCTCCTTATACAGATCTTCCAGAGCCCGGTATGCCCCGTAGTAATCATTAAAAGGCTGGTGCAGCAGCATAAGATCTATGTAATCTACCTGAAGTTTTCTCATGGATTCAAGAAGAGACGCTTTCGCCGCTTCATAGCCGTAATGTTCCACCCATACCTTACTGGTCAGGAAGATGTCCTCTCTGGGAATCCCGGATTTCTTTATGGCGCTCCCCACCTCTTCCTCATT
>CANDMD010000078.1 GCA_947385725.1 uncultured Lachnospiraceae bacterium
CTTCGAATTGCCTCGAAGAGGCAATTTTTTATCTTATAGGAAATTCCGTCCTGGCTTGGGAAGAATGCGAAGCATTCTTTTAAGTGCTTCGAAGAAGCACTTTTTTATAAGCTGACAGGACTTTATGTCGTGATTCCCAGGAAATTACCAGGGCGGTCAAGTCCAGCCAGGATACCCAATTGCCAGAAATTCCTCTTTTAATATTGCGTAGTTTAACTTATCATGCATTTCAGCATTTAAATAAACAGATCTTCTTTCCCTTCCCTCTAAGATAAAACCGCATTTATCTAAAAGCTTCTGGGCGCCTATATTGATATCCAGGGTATTTGCGGTGATTCTTTCCAATCCCAAATATAAGAATCCGTAATTCAGCATGAGCATTACCGCCTGTCTGCCATAACCCCTGGAACGGTATTCTATCTTGGACATACCTATACCGACACTGCATTTCCTGTTCACTCTGTCAATGTCCTGTAAGGCCACGTCGCCTATCACTGTTCCGTCGTTTTTGAAAATGCCCAGCCGAACATGCCGGTTCCCCTGCAGCTTTTGTATTTCGTCAAACCAGTCATTCGCCTTTTCATCAGAATGGCCGATATTAAATTCCTCTGTTGGATTATCAAAATCATATTCAGAATCATTCCATATTGTCCTACAGTTTTCCCGGCTTAATGTTGTCAAATAGATGTCTTTTTCCTGTAGTTTCACACTGCTCTCCTTTATTCCAATGCGCCGCTGACATTTTTCTTATTCTACCACACAACTGCCCCAAAAGTAAATAATGCCAGGGGTGGTTTTCTGTGGCCATTATCAACGCTAAAATGCTGTACCACATGCTCCCGCAACGGAAAGTAGCACAAAATTTTTCCATTGTAAACGCCTGTTGGTAGCGGCGCCGTGCCCGCTGCATTATGATCTCACCATAAACATAACAAGAAGGGCGGTCACACAATGGAGAAGCAGACAATCATATCGGCAAGGCACTTAAAAAAATCCTTTGGTACCAAAGAGAATATCCAGACCATTTACTCGGATCTGAATCTTGATATCTATAAGGGAGACTTCACGGTTATCATGGGTTCCTCGGGAGCGGGGAAATCTACCTTAATGTATTCCCTGTCGGGAATGGATCAGCCGGACGGCGGGCGGATTGACTTTGACGGCACGGATATTACGAAACTGAACAGCGACAGGCTGGCGGTTTTCAGGCGGAGGCAGTGCGGATTCGTATTCCAGCAGATCTATCTGATCGATAAGATGAGCCTTATGGACAATGTCATCACGGCAGGGGTTCTTACGAGCAGGAACAGGGAGGACATCAAAAACCGCGCAAGACAGCTTTTTTCTTTGGTAAATATTCCTGAGAACACATGGAAGAAAACCTCTTCCCAGATTTCCGGCGGCGAGGCGCAGAGGGCTGGCATCGTGAGGGCAGTCATCAACCAACCCAATGTGCTGTTTGCGGATGAGCCCACAGGCGCGTTAAATTCAGCAAACGGAACGGCGGTTCTCGACGTTTTCAGTTCCCTTCACGGGAAGGGACAGAGCATTGTCATGGTTACCCATGACAAAAAGTCAGCATTAAGGGGCAGCCGCATTCTCTATATCAAGGACGGGAAAATTTTCGGCGAGTGCAAGCTGGGGAAATATGAACCGGATAACGCCGAAAGGACGGAAACCTTTGAAAAGTTTATTGGGGAAATGGGGTGGTAAGGTTGAAAGAAAATTTCCGGATATCGGGATCATTGCCCGCCAGGGACGGGCATGGGGGTGCAGGCGTGAATAAAACGAAAATGCTGGTTCTGCACAACCTGAGGAAAGCAAAAGGCCAGTATATCTCCTTTGGCCTGATTATCTGTTTAACGGCACTCATCATGAACATTGCGCTTGTGCTTGCCTTTCAGACATTCGATGCCTATGACAGCCGTTTCCTGGAACTTCATACGGCAGACATCAATGTGATGATCCCACAGCTTCAGGATGACAGTGAGATTATTGCCGGAATTGAAAAAATTGACGGGATATTAATCGCAGAAAGGCATAACGGTATATTTGTTTCCGCAACGGTCCGTGAATTTGCGGATTCTGATTTTGACATGAATACTGTTTTTTATAATATCGACGAGGCCAGGTCCTTGAACCGGATTGTCCTTTCAGAATATCTGGAATTGGACGAAAACACGGCCTACATACCAGTGTTTATGAAGGAATTGGGCGGCTTTGCCCAAGGCGGAAGCATTACTTATTCCGTGGGGGATGCGGACTACACCTATGAAATCGGCGGGCTGGTATCAGAAATGCAATATGGCAATTATGGCACCGGGCTGATCGGTGGGTATCTTCCCACGGCCGCCTATGAGAAGCTGGCGGAGGAACAGAGGGAGCACGTCGTTACAGAGTATTCCGTCAGAACGGACGATAACGCTGATCTGCTCCAGGTCAAAAAGGATATTACCAAGTTGCTGAATGAGAAAGGAATTGCTGTGCTGAATATCAATGACAGGGCTGCGGCCAGGCAGACCAGGACTATGGTCTGTACCCTGCTTATTATCATATTTCTGGCTCTGGCGGCAATTATCCTGGCGGTCAGCATTTTTCTGAGCAGCTTCCGGATCCGCAGTACGATTGAGGATGAGCTGGCGCAGATGGGTGTCCTGAAAGCAGTCGGTTATACCAATAAAATGATCCTTCGTTCAGCCGTCCTGCCTTACACGCTGACAGGCCTGGTTTCCACGGTGCTTGGCGCGGCTTTATCCTATGCGGTATTGCCTGATGCAGCTGCAATTTTGGCAATTCAATCAGGATTTCTCTATACCCCTGTCTTTGATATTGCCGCACTGCTTATGGTGGTCATAGCACCTGTGTCTGTTATCTTTATTTTTTCTTATCTTTCTGCAAGGAAAATACAGAAGCTGGAGCCTATAGATGCCATAAGGGGAAATGCCGGAAAAGGGAATGCAGGGCAAAGCATATTGCTGTCTGCTTTGTCAATTGGTATAATGGTTCTGCTGTCCTTTGCGGGGACGTTCCTTTATAATGTAAGCGTTAAGCCGGAAAATTTTATGGATACACTTTCGGAAGAATCTCCCTCTGTCATTTTCACGGTACAGGCGGATGGCATGTCGGAACTGAAAGAGTTTCTTCAGGGTGACAGCCGTGTAAAGCTGGTCCTGGAATATTCCACGGCAGCTGTGAGTTATGCGGACGGAAGCCTTACTGCCTTTGTGTGTGAAGATTTTGGCAAGGTGACAAATGACATATGCTACGAGGGGCGCAGCCCGGGAGACGAAAAGGAAATTGCGGTGGGAAATGCACTTGCGGATCAATATCCCCTTGGCAGCAGGATAGAGATAACTGCCTCTGACGGATCAGCGGACTATACGGTAACCGGCTATATCCAAAGCGTAAATAACGGCGGACGGGTGTGCCAGCTGACAAGGGAAGGGTATGGAAGAATCGGCGGAAATACAGGTACAGTCAACGTTTACCTGCAGGATGCAGCTGCCGAAAGGTTTATAACAGAGTATGAGGCCGGTCATAGTGAGTTGATCGCAGCCTCCGTAAATTATGAAAAATTGAGTGAGAACGGACAGAAACTGTATGCGGGGATTGTTTCCGCGGTGGCAGCCGTCCTGTTTCTGATCTCCGTCCTGATGGTACTCCTTGTGCTGTATGTCATCATCCATTCCATGATCAGCAGGCGCAGGCAGGAGTTTGGCATCTATAAAGCCGTCGGGTATACCAGCGGACAGCTGACCATAATGACAGTGAAACGGTTTATGCCTGTAGTAGCGCTGTCTGCCTTATTTTCGGCGATTGCGGGAATATGGTATCTTCCCGCAATCAATCAAACCATTTTCAGTCAGATAGGGGCGGCGAAAAATCATTTTGAGATATCGGTCTGGATCCTGCTTGTAACCGCCGGTATTTTTACTGCCACGGCGTTCCTGATCAGCGTGCTTCTGGCAGCGCCGATCAAAAAAATCTCGGTATATTCCCTTTTAAAGGATTAGCGTAAAATGGAGGTAGATTATGAACTTTTCTGAAAAATTAAAGGAGATAAGAAAAAACGAAGGATTGTCACAGGAGCAGCTTGCCGAAAAAATAGGCGTTTCCAGGCAGGCCATCACGAAATGGGAAACGGGAAAGGGCTTGCCGGATGTTGAAAATATGGTAATGATTGCGGAAATCTTTAAGACCACATTGGATGAACTGCTTCGTGATTCTGTTTCTGCCGCGGGACAGGAAACGGGGAAGCCGGTTTTTGCCAGTGAAACCATATATGATATTGACTGTGAGAAGCATTTTGATATCAAGATCGGGAATGCGTCCGCCATAGCGCTGTCTTCGGGAACAGACGAGAAGCTGCATGTGAAGCTGTATTCTGAAACCCTGGAAAATCTGGATACCATATTTAAGGTCAAACTGGATGAAAGGAAAAACAGACTGGATGTGAACTGCCTTAACAGGAAGAAACTGAGCCGCTACGAAGCCGAGGATTCATTGAAGCTGGAGATCATTCTTCCTGATAAATATTCCGATCATTGCGAGATAGAAGCCTCGGTTAAGCTTCTCGTGATAAAGGATCTTCATCTGCGGCGCCTGGAATATGACGGTAACGCGGAACAGGTTCTGATATCCAACAGCAGCGGCAGTCTGGAATTTACCTCCAGGGCGGATTGCGACATTACAGTTGATAAAATTACGGGAAGGCTGGATATCAATCAATGGAAGGCAAAGGCTGTTGTCCATATTCCGGAAGATCATGTGGTCCAGGTCATAAATAAAGGGCGGAAATGTGATGTTTATTATGTAAAGGATGATCAGATAATAGAGTATGAAAATCTTGCTGACGGCGAGAATGAACTTGGCGTTTTGGGGATATCTTCGGAACTGGTTGTAGCCATTCAGTAGCTGCGCCGCCTCTCTTTTTTGTGCAGGAATAGAGAGGACAGGTTTCAGGATATGTCTTATAATGATAAAGACAACTTTAAAACTGCATAACATAATGTGTGCGGAGAAGGAGACATCTCATGGAATGGGTCGAAAGATTAAACCAAAGCATGAATTATATTGAGGAACATTTAACAGGCGAAATTGACTATGAACAGCTTGCGCGGATCGCCTGCTGCTCTGCCTATCACTATCAGAGGATGTTTACTTATATGGCGGGTGTCACTCTGGCAGAATATATCCGAAGAAGAAAAATGTCTTTGGCGGCGGTAGACCTGCAGGATGGAAAGGAACGGATTATTGATGTTGCAGAGAAATACGGTTACCGTTCCCCGACTGCATTTAACAGGGCGTTCCAGTCGTTTCACGGGATAGCCCCCTCGTCCGTGAAAGACGAGGGCGTATCCGTGAAATCCTTTTCCCCCATTGTGTTTAGAATTGCTGTGAAAGGAGCGACAGTAATGAATTACAGGGTTGAAACAAAAGAAGCATTCCGCATAATTGGCGTATCTGCACCGCTTGACCAGGAAATCGAAAATAACTTTATGGTGGTGCCCAAGATGTGGCAGGAGGCGTCCGTAAATGGAACAATACAGAAATTGGCAGGAATGATGGATACGCCGCCCATGGGACTTTTGGGTGTGAGTGCCTGCAATGATGAAGAACAGTGGAAATATTTTATTGCCGTTTCCAGTACGAAAGCAAGCGATGAGTTTGAAGAATATACCATACCGGCATCTACCTGGGCAATCTTTTCCGGAACGGGAACAAACCAGTCGATACAGGAATTGGAGCAGCGTATTATAACGGAGTGGCTTCCGACCTCCGGATATGAATATGCCAACGCCCCCGATATTGAGGTCTATTTAAATCCGGATCCACAGAACGCACAATATGAGGTGTGGATACCTGTAACAAACAAACGATGCCATGCTTCGCAAGTCAGCTTATTGTAAGAAAAAGGCATAACGGAAAATGTAAAAAAGTAATAGTTTATACTGCTTAACAATTTCACTTGCCGTAAACCAGACTGCATAACGCTGACTGGTTCAATCGCATGATTACATTAGGCAGTATTCGGCGTTATGCAGTATAACAGGCAGCGGCATTGTAGATACAAAAGTGCGGCTGCCTGTTATTGCATGATATGGTCATGCGGCTTTTGAATAATCGATAATGGCGATTTCCTGCATAAGCTGTTTGGCGGTATTAACAAGGTTTTCAAGCTGTCTTGCAACTTCATTAGTATAATATTTTTCTCCACATTGTTCACATTCTTCACAAGGAACATTTTTAATGATAATATATGCAAAAGAAGGAAAACGCAACTTGAAGATTCGTTCAGAAAAGCAGATTGCCTGGTGATATCCATTGAAAAAAAACATTTACAGTGATATAATCATATTCAAAAGAAACCGTAAAAACGTCAGGCGATACACTGATGTTTCCCTTAAAAATCATCAAATCACAATCGGGATTGAATAAATGGTTGGAGGTAGGGTATTGCTTATGGAAATAAAGATTATAGATTTACCCATGATTACTGTTGTTGGTAAAGAAGGCTTGTGTACTGCAGAAAACAATATTGTCCAACAGTTATGGCAAGAAGCCAATTCTCACTTTGATGAGGTGGCTGCTCTTGGAATGAAAAATTCAGATGGGGCATATGTTGGATTTTGGGGAGCAATGAGTGATGAAAATAAGTCTTTTCGTCCATGGACTCATCAGTTTACAAGGGGATTATACCTTGCAGGTGTTGAAACTTATGCTGATGCAATTGCACCTGATGGATGGACAAAATGGGTTATACCAGCGCGAAAATATATTGTCGTGGACGTTGAACCAAACAGATATGGCGAAATATTTGAAGAGGTAATAAATCATACCATTTCTGAAAAAGGAATGAAACTCGTGGGGGCAGTGTGTGATTACACTGAGCCTGCGACAGGAAATAGTAAACTATTTTTTCCTGTTGAATTTTTATAGGAAATTCCGGTTTGCATATTGCAGTACCTGAGAGAGATATGCTAATCCTTATCCCTTTTTGAACCCACATTCAGACACAACCGCCTGCACAAAAATAAGGGGTATGCCGGATTGCTCCAACATCCCCCTAAGTCCCCAAAGTTGTTGATTTTACGGCATTTCTAATTAGCCGAAGTATCTCTTTAATAACCCTTCAAGAGCCTTGCCGTGTCTCGCCTCGTCGCGTGCCATTTCATGAACGGTGTCATGGATTGCATCCAGATTATTCTTCTTGGCGCACTTAGCCAGGTCGGTCTTGCCGTTGGTTGCGCCGAACTCACATTCCACTCTCCACGCCAGATTCTTTTTGGTGGACGCAGTCATGTTTGCCTCCAGGTCAGAACCTAACAGTTCTGCAAATTTAGCGGCATGCTCAGCTTCCTCGTAAGCAGCCTTCTCCCAGTAGAGACCGATTTCGGGATATCCCTCGCGGTGGGCGATGCGTGCCATGCAGAGATACATGCCAACCTCGGAGCACTCGCCGTTGAAGTTCGCTTTCAGCTGCTCGAAGATGTACTTCTTGTCTTCTTCGCTGATCTCGGGATTGTTCTTTACGGTTGCGCCGTATACGCCAAACTCATGCTCGGCGGCAAGGGTCATTTCTCCCTCCACTGCCTTGAATTTGTCAGCGCCTGCGTGACAAATGGGGCATTCAGCGGGTGCAGCGTCTCCTTCATGAACATAACCACATACCTGACATACAAATTTCATAATACTTATCTCCTTTTCTTTTATATATTTTGTAATTGTCCGGGGAGGATCTTTTGATCTGGCAATCCCGGGCAATCACAAATTTCCGTATTTATGATTACTATGATACATGGGTGCAATTGCTGCAGGTTCCGTAGAAATGAGTCACATGGCCTGCAATATGTCCCTCAAAATTTGCCCTGGCAGTCTCCAGAATGTTTTCAATGCTGTCCATTTCCAGGTCTGTCACACTGCCGCATTCCGTACAGACAAAGTGATAATGGGGGGAGGTATCGGCATCGAAATGATCTACCCCGTCTCCCACATTGAGGCGGCTGATCTCGCCGATATCCGCCAACAGCGTAAGGTTGCGGTACACAGTTCCCAGGCTGATGCTTGGATTCTGCTTTCGTACATTCCTATATACAATATCCGCGGTAGGATGATCTTTTCTGGTCATCAGGAAATCCTTGATCAACTCCCGCTGTCTACTGTACTTCAGCGTTGCCATAAACATCCCTTCTTAAAAACAGTAATCATTACTGTTTTTATTATACGCATTATTTATTGGATGTCAATAGGATTTTTATTTTTCTATTCTTTCCAGTCTTTCACCCAGCCGGCTCAGCAGTTCGTTGGTTATGGTGCCACAGCGGGAAGCAAGTTCTGTAGCAGTGATTTCCTGTTCTCCGGAGGTACCGATAAGGACGGCGGTATCTCCGGCGGAAACCTGTGGTATGTGGCTGACATCTACTAATGTCAGATCCATGCAGATCCTGCCAATGATAGGAGCCCTGCAGCCGTGGAGCAGCACATGGCCTCTGCCGCAGGACAGTTCTCTTGGCAGGCCGTCCGCATAGCCGATGGAAAGTACGGCTGCCCGCATGTCTTTTTCCGCAGTGAAGGCAAGGCTGTATCCGGCGGATTCGCCGGCATAAAGTGACCGGACGGAGATGACGCGGGCTTTCAACGATAATACGGGAGACAGATTATGGGGAAGCGCAGAAGTTTCATTGGGGGTATTTCCGAAAATCTCATTTTCCGTGGAACTGGGAACCCCATAAAGCGCAATCCCTGCCCGCACGTAGTCCGCATCTAATCCGGGATAGTTCAGCAGGCCATAGCTGGACTGTAAATGCAGCTTTGGACAGGGGATCCCCTGTTCTTCCAGAAGGTCTGCCACCTGGTAGAACGCCTCTATCTGGCTCTCCGTAAAAGTCCTGTTTTCCGGAAGGGGAGAATCACAGGCGCACAGATGGGTGAACATTCCGTCTACGATGAGATGTTTCATTTCAAAGATCCCAAGGATGTGTTCTGTTTCTTCACAGCGGATGCCAAGCCGGTGCATCCCTGTGTCGATGCCGATGTGTATATGGAGGGTGATGCCTGCATGTTCCAGTTCTTCCGCATACCCATAGTCCACAATGGTCTGTGTCAGTCTGTAGCGCGAGAGGAAGGAGAGATCTTCCGGCGCTGTGTAGCCCAGGATCAGGATTTCGCCCTTTACCTTCGCTTTGCGCAGGGCGATGCCTTCTGACAGGCAGGCCACGCAAAAGGCGTCCACGCCAAGCTGATTTAATACAGTGGCAGCCCATACCGCGCCATGACCATAAGCGTTTGCTTTTAATGCAGGCATCAGGCGGCAGCTTTCCGGCATAAGAGACCGCAGGTATTCCACGTTCCCAGCCAGCGCGGTCTTATCCAACTCGATCCATGCGCGCCCCCGGGAAGAGGGTTCGTAAGACGAAGTCATACAGAAGGAGGGCTTGCGGAACGAAGTCGCACAAAAAGGAGCCGTACCGTGGGAAGTCATACCACGGGAAATCATACCGCGGAAGGCCGTACAGCGAAAAGTCATACAGCGAGAGGCCGAAAATGCTTTGCGGTACAGAGCGCGGACAGGCGCTGCAAGGAAAGTGATTCCAAAACCTGCACCCACGGACAAGGCGGATACGGCAAGGTAATGTACCAGACTGTTTTCCACAAGAAGCGGCGTCAAATGTAAGATTTTTGCCGCTCCCCGCACAATGATGATAAAAGCGGGATGCAGGATATAAATCCAAAGGGAAGCGCTGCGGAAATATTTTCCCCTTTTGCGTAACGGTTCAGCCATGCAGCAATTCACAGATTGCGCGTGGGTGCTTGCACACAAAGCGTGATCTTCGAATTGTTGCATGAGCGGAGCGCCCTCACATGAAATAAAAGGTGAGCCGCACAGCGGCGTCGGATGCGAAGCAGACGCTTTTATGAATGCGAGGGCTGAGCTGTTACCCTTTTGCTGCAGGAGGCGGTACAGGGAGATCATGACCGGAATCAACATCAGATACATGCTGTCATGACGCTGCCAGGAAAAGTGGCGCAGCGTGAAAGCCTCCCCGGTCATCAGCAGGAAGGAGAGAATCAGCGTTGTCAGATGGATGGAGATCCTGCGCCGGCTGTCTTTCGCGCACCATGCGCCCAGCGCCAGGAACAGGGGTGCGAAAAAAAGACCGTTCCGTGTATAGGAGCAGATGTGAAAGAAAAAGGTATATATTTTCTCCAGGATCGGCAGTTTCTGAATCAGTCCATAGTAGCTGTCCCCCAATAGTCCGGCCAGATATAGGGCGGCTGAGAGAATCAGTATGCCGCGAAGCTTGAGAAATCTGCTCATCAGGTATACCAGCACAATGCCCAGCAGGCAGGCGGGAAAGTACCAGAGGTGATAAAAGGTGCCGTCAAAAAGGATCATTTTCAGAATTGACACAAACGTCATATTCCGATAGTGACCGGCATAGATCCCGACCGGAAGGTATAATAAAATGGATGCAAGATAGAGAATCAAAATTTTCCGCAGGTAGCGCACAAGAATCCGGTATTCGCTTTGCTTTTCCCCTGAGGCAATCAAAGCCCCCGCTGTAGGCAACGGGGGCTTTGACCCTCGCCAAATATGCGTACAGGCACGCCTGTTTGGCTCATTGCCTGCGGGAATCAGCTTTCCCACTGTGAACTGCCCGGTTACCATAAAGAAAAAGGGTACTGCAATCCTTGCCAGGACTCTTGTCAGAAAGAAATCTCCTTCCGGGCTGAACGCGCCCAGGGGGGAAGTATGGATGGCGACGACCAGCAGCGCCGCCGGCAGGCGGAAGCGGTCGAGCCATTCATAATTGTCTTTGGTATGCATTCTGTTTCCTCCATTCCACAGCAAATCAAGTATTGGTACAGATTGTACCAGAGAAGCGTTTTCCGTGTGCAATGCTTTCCTTTCCAAAAACTTAAGACTTTCCTGCTTAAATCCTAATATTTTCATAACGGTTCAGAACTCTGTTCTTCACGGCTCCCTATTTTTATCTTATTGGGAAATTACGAGTTTACACTTTTTTTAGGATTAAATTTTCGGAAGTTTATACTTTTATTGCAGGAATATGCTATACTTTTTACAGGCACAGCGAATCATCAATATTCGAGGTACCGGAATGAGGAGACGGTCTGGTATGAAATTTAAGACTCGGTTGTATATCACTTTTGTTACAATTGTAATGCTGCCGCTTATTTTGACCGCGCTGGCCTTCTGCGGGATCGGGATGTATCTCTTGAATGTGCAGAAGGGTCTGTCTTTTGCCAGGTTTGAATACCTGGATGTCACACAGAATATGCATGAGATAGCGGAGAATACGGACAGGGCATACTTTGTCCTGCGCAGACAGGCGGAGGAGGATCCATCAAAACTGTCGGATGTGGAGTTTTTGAAGGGTGTCAGTTCCAATATTGCGAGGAAATCCACTTACATCATCGTGAGGAAGGGAGAGGAACTGTATTATACCGATAACGAGGAAGCTGCCAGCACCATATTCCAGGAGCTGCCGGAATACGGTAACAGCGATTTTTCAGAAAATGTAGGGATATACTTTGATGAACTCAATAAATTTGTGAAGCAGGTAAACTTTCTTTTTCCGGATGGCAGCGAGGGCAGCGCCTTTGTAGTGACGAAGGCAAATGCCCTGATCTCCAAGCATCTGCTGGTGGACATGCTTATCGCCATCGTGGTTATCCTGGTGTTTACCAGCCTGATGCTGACACAATGGATATACAGAAGTGTTTTTCGTCCCATCAATGAATTAAATGTGGCCATGCGCAAGATCAAGGAGGGAAACTTTGAGTATACCCTTCAGGTGGACGGTAAAGGCGAGATCGGCGATTTGTATCGGGATTACGAGGATATGCGTCTTCGGCTGAAAGAGTCTGCGGAGGAGAAGGAGGAGCATGAGAAACAGAATCGGGAACTGATCAGTAATATCTCCCATGACCTGAAAACACCCATTACCGCCATCAAGGGATATGTGGAGGGCATTATGGACGGCGTGGCGGATACGCCTGAGAAAATAGATAAGTATATCAGGACAATCTATAACAAGGCAAATGATATGGACAGGCTGATCAATGAACTCACGGTCTATTCCAATATTGATAACAATCGTATTCCCTATAATTTCCACCGTATCAATGTGGCGGATTATTTTGGGGACTGTCTGGAAGAGGTGGGAATGGATCTGGAACAGAAGGGCATTGCATTGAACTATTCCAATCTGATCCAGCCCGATACCATTGTGATCGCGGATCCTGAGCAAATGAAGAAGGTCATCAATAATATCATCAGCAACAGTGTAAAATACATGAATAAGCCCAAAGGAACCATTGATATCCGCATTCTGGATGAGGTGGACTCCATCCGCATTGAGATTGAGGATAACGGCAAGGGGATCGCCCAGAAGGATCTTGGCAAGATATTTGAGCGGTTTTACCGCACGGATGCTTCCCGCAATTCCGCCCAGGGAGGCAGCGGGATCGGACTTTCCATTGTAAAGAAGATCATTGAAGACCATGGGGGATATATCTGGGCAACCAGCAGGGAGGGGGAAGGAACCTGTATGCATTTTGTGTTACGAAAATATATGGAATTGCCAAATGAAGATTAATCAGGGAAAGGTTGAGAGAAGATGAGCAAAATTTTAATTATTGAAGACGAAGTTGCAATTGCGGATCTGGAGAGGGATTATCTGGAGCTTTCCGATTTTGAGGTGGATATCTGTAATAGCGGGGATGAGGGGCTTGCCACGGCGCTGGCAGGGGAATATGATCTGGTGATCCTGGATCTGATGCTGCCCGGGATCGACGGGTTTGAGGTGTGCCGCAAGATCCGCGAGGAGAAGAACATTCCAATCATCATGGTATCTGCCAAGAAAGATGATATTGATAAAATCAGGGGGCTTGGGCTGGGTGCGGACGATTATATGACGAAGCCCTTCAGTCCCAGTGAACTGGTGGCCAGGGTCAAGGCGCATATGGCCAGATACGACAGGCTGGTGGGCACGAACCAGAAGCCCCAGAATGACATTGTGGAGATCCGGGGCATCCGGATTGACAAGACGGCCCGCCGTGTCTATGTGGACGGCGTGGAGAAGACTTTCACCACAAAGGAATTTGACCTGTTGACATTCCTGGCGGAGAACCCGAATCACGTGTATACAAAGGAGGAACTGTTTCGGGAAATCTGGGATATGGATTCCATCGGCGATATCGCAACCGTGACCGTGCATATTAAGAAAATCCGCGAGAAGATAGAGAAGGATACCGCCAAGCCCCAGTATATTGAGACGATCTGGGGCGTTGGGTATCGGTTCAAAGTATAAAAGGCGTCTTTGCGTATTGGTTTCAGCGATTGCTTTTGTCAGGGAAGAATGCGAAGCATTCTTTTAAGCGCCATTTATGGCGCTTTTTTAACGGAACAGTTCCGCTGCAGCCTGCATCCTTTCGATGATATGTACGCCGAAAGGACAGCGGGATTCGCATCCCCCGCATTTGATACAGTCGGCGGCATTTGCGGACAGTTCCTGATAGTGGGCGCGGATGGTAGGCGGGACGGTATCCTGCATTTTTGCCAGATCATACAGTTTGTTTACCATGGCAATATCGATTCCGGCGGGACAGGGCGCGCAGTGCCCGCAGTAAGTACACTGGCCTACGTAGGCATGGCGGGGTGCTCCTGCGAGAACGGTGGCATAGTCTTTTTCTTCCTCGGTCGCGGTTTCATAGGCAACAGCAGCATCCACATGCTCTGTCGTGTCAAAGCCCACCATGACGCTGGCTACGGCAGGTCTGGTCAGGGCATAGTGCAGACATTGCACAGGAGTCAGGGCTACGCCGAAAGGAGAGGCATCCGCGGAGAACAGCCTTCCGCCTGCATAACCTTTCATCACAGTGATCCCTACGTTGTTCTGCTCGCAGATCCGATATAGTTCAGCCCGCTCCGGTGCGATCCCTCCCAGATTCTCCGCATATTCATCCTTGAAATATTCATTCAGGTCTTCGCTGGCAGGCAGCATGTCGAAAGCCGGATTTACGGAGAAGAGGATCATTTCCACGATCCCGCTTTGGGCTGCAAGCTTTGCTACATCGGGATTGTGCGTACTCATTCCGATGTGGTGGATAATGCCCTTTTGCTTTAAATCCTTTACAAAAGCGAGAAACTCTCCTGCCATGATCCTGTGAAATTCCGCTGTCTCATCCACGAAATGGATCATGCCCAGGTCAATATAATCTGTGCGCAGTCGATCCAGAAGATCCTGGAACGCTTCCCGGACTTTATCAAGGTCGCGTGTGCGCACATATTGGCCGTTCTGCCATGTGGAACCGATGTGTCCCTGGATGATCCAGCGTTCACGCTGTCCCTCCAGCGCGGCGCCGATATTGGAGCGTACATTCGGCTCCGACATCCAGCAGTCCAGGATGTTGATTCCTGCCTCCGCACAACGGTCAATGACCGCTTTCACCTCCGCCGTGTTATGGCGCTCCAGCCATTCACCGCCAAGTCCGATTTCGCTGATCTCTAATCCGGTCTGCCCCAGTGTTCGATAATTCATGTTTGTGTCCTCCTTCCATATTTGTGGGCGATATATTTACCGCTTCATTGCCATGCATTGTAGAAGCGTAACGGTTCAGCCATGCGGCACCGCGAAGTCAAAATTGCTTCCCTGTGCAATTTTGAGAGACTTGCAGGCGCCAAAATGGGATGAAAACTCATTTTGTGTGCATCATCGTAACAGTTTGGCCGAAGGCTGAACTGTTGCGTAGAAACCCCTGCTATATCAGAAAACCCGTATTATGAAGTGCTGTATTTAGAGCCCTTTCATCATGCGTGTGGATATCAGGCAGGTTTCTCCATTGGCAAAATGGATGAGCCGACTTTTGGAATCCACTTCTTTTATATTCTTTTTATTTACCAGAAATGATCGGTGGCAGCGCACAAAATTATCGTCGAATGTGTTTGTCAGTTCTTTTATGGTGCTGAGAAATTCAATCTGCCGGTCTTTCGCATGGAGAATGACTTTATGTATATTGCTGGAAGTTTCAAAAAAAAGAATGTCGTCATAATCTATGTTGATTTTTCGCCCACCGGCTTCAATCGTACAGACTTTGTGTGTCCTGTTGGTCTGTAAGGTATAGCGTTCCATTGCATTTAACAGGCATTCTTTGATTTTCAATTCCGCTTCGGCAGGGTTGTCTTTTATTACAAAGTCCATTGCTTCCACCCGATACTGAAAGGTCATGTAGCTCAGTTCAGAAT
>CANDMD010000079.1 GCA_947385725.1 uncultured Lachnospiraceae bacterium
AGAGGCTATGAACAAATGTTTTGTATAGTTTTTAATTTTCAAACACGCTCTAGAAATGAAATTTAACTTTTTATTCAACCATTCGTTTAAGTTTCCTTATCATTAATAGTAGTATATCACAAAAATATAGAAATAATAAATAATATAAATATGTTCTGTTTTTCAATTACTTATATTTCCCGGATACAAAGAAAGCATTTGGCTCTTCAGCGTTTCCATAATCTGCAATGTTTTTTCTGATGTAACAAAAAATTCGTTATCCATTACATCTTTATAAGAAACATAAGTAGTATCGCCCGATATTGGCATGATTTTATTTTGACGGTCATCGTAGCAGAATACAGGTGTAATATAAAAATCGTCATAAAGTTTGATTGACACCATCCCAGTTTCCATATCTTCACTTACAGCTTCCGCAAATATCAGATACTCCGTCCCAACTTCCATGATATTCACAAATCCTCTTTCAATTGCATTAGGATTTCCATCTATCACTAACTGCCAATGCCTGGAAAAAACATATATTTCTTCACCGGCTTCCAATCCATTTCCGGTATATACTTCCTGTATGACTGCTCTCTGCCTGTCCACCTGAAACAAATGCTCGATTTCCCCAGTCACTTCAACTCTTAAAATAATAGCTGAATCTGGCAGGCTTTGGGACATGACAGAACATTCCTGCTCTGCAATACCCTCTGTCAATTCTGCGACCTGAAGCTGTGCCAGATAATTTTCCTGTCTAGCTAAATCTGTATAGGTCAGTTTTTTTACAATACCAAACGTCACTACTGCCAAGAGTATACATATGGTAAAGAACAATAATAACCTCTGCCTCATAAACCTTCTCCCTGTCTGATTATCTGGCCATTTTCTACTCTGTACCATTCGTCTGCCAGAACCTGGATATCCTCCTTATTATGGCTTGCTACCAGAATCAATGCTCCTCTTTCCCTTTCCTCTAAAATGACCTTTCGGATTTCCGCTATTCCCGTTTCATCAAGGGCATTTGTAGGTTCATCCAGCATAATGATATCAGGTTTTTCCATAATTGCCTGGGCAATCGCGAGACGCTGTTTCATTCCAAGCGAATATTTCCCGTATAATCTTTTATCCTGTGGATCCAGACCCACACGGGTAATGGCGTGGATGATTTCTTCCTGCCCGATTTTCTTTGTCAGGTTGGCAAGATATGTAAGATTCTGCAGTCCCGTAAGGTGAGGATACAGGCCTGCGTTTTCTAAAATAGTCCCCAAATTCGGCAATACTGCAAAATCTTTGTGCAGCGTTTTTCCCTTCCATACAATACTGCCGGAATCTATTTTCATGAGTCCTGACAATGCCCGGAACAGCATTGTCTTCCCGGAACCGTTCCTGCCAACAAAGCCATATATGTTTCCGCTTTTTAAGCAAAGACTGACATTGGAAAGTATCGCTTTTTTCCGTATTGTCTTGTTTATGCCATTTACAGCCAATTCCATTAATCTATACCCCCGCTTCCAAATCTGAAACCAATAAATCATGTTTTTTTATGACAAAAGCTCCTACAGATGTGAGAATCAATCCAAGCAGGAAAAACAGTATTAGGGAACCATTCAGATCCATCCGTATATCAGATGAAGTAAGCACTTGATTCACACCTTTCAAACTGCTGCCGTGCCAGCCCAGTACCAGGTGGGCAATAGGATTCCATATTACGGCATTCTCATAAGTCAGCCTGCTGTCGCAATACCTCACAAGTAGATCTATGAGATTTAACAGTACAATACAGACCAACTGCACAGATATCACCCACGCATATGCGCTACTACTCCCCAAATAGATGGCAAGCAGGTTAACTGACAGTGTCATCACATAAATCCACAGCGAATGTATGATAAAATGATATGTCAGCAGCAGTATTCCTGCATTGTCTGCTAGTAATTTATATCGGACAGCGGTTGTCAATATTGCTGTTGCCAATAAAAGCATACTGAATAAACACACTGCTCCCCCTATACGGCCGACTTCCCCAAGATACCATTTTACACGGTGCGGATAACGTGAAAAAACATAGGTGCTTGCCGTGCAGAAATGTCGATATAGCATAATCCCCGCATATAACTCAATCATAAACTCAGGAAACAGGCGCATGGCAAAAGCAGCAAGTTCAGAATAAGAAAACCCCAGTGCAAGCGTCCCCCGTGAACCGCTTAGCTGTAGGATAGTTTCTGAAAGCGTGATTACTCCGTTATATGGATTGATATACATCAAAGAAAGATACACACCGCCCGCTGCCGCTGTCAAAAACAGCGGCCCATACTTATACTTCATTACAGACAATCCTTTCTTCTGCCGGCACAGACAGCGCCTATCGGAAATAAAATAAGTACTAATAAAACTATTAGCAACAGCCTAATACTTTTTAATTCATCATTAAAAAATAGAACGTAATCATACCATTTGATGCTGAGCGCTTCCCTTGGCAGATCGTTCGCCAATATTGTTGACAGATTTAAGGCGGCGAAGACAGGCAGAAAAAGAAAAATTTTATATTTTACCCTTATCAGTGAAGATATCGACACGGTAAAAACGCCAAGAAGTCCTGATACAATACCCCAGAAAAGTGTTCCAATCACAGCATACAGATAAGGTGAAAATAGAAATAAATTTTTCATAAAGTAATGATTTACACTCATCCTGTAGGCGCTGTCATATATTGATATATTTGACAGGTCACCTGTGGCAGACAGGGGAAATGACAGACAGTTCAAAATAATTTCCAATAAGAAAGGTACTGTAAAAACGATCATTGTAGTCAGAAATGCCGACAAATACTTACTTACCTGATATGTAAAATTTCCAAGTCTGGAAACCAGAAATATATTTGTGCCAAGCTGATATTCTCCTACCAGTGAAAACCCAGCCGGGCATACCACCAGAAGCGGATATAGCTGGATCAGCAGCAGTGTATTTGTTGCATTCAGATATGTGCGGTTATAGCTTAACAGGAGCAATTTCATTGGGTGGTACATCTCCACAATATCCCTGCCTTGGAAATAGATCACATTGCTTATAAAATTAATGATGATAATAAAAAATAAGATATAGAATACACAAACGGATTCTTTCTTTTTCAGCATAAATACAGTTTGTGATATCGTAGCTCTGAATAGCATATAATCCTCCAAATACAGTACAGTATATTGATAAGATATGACAAATGGTAAGCAATGTCAACGGTATCGTATCATAAAGTCACTTGTCACTTGCCATATCTTTTAAACTTTATTTTTTGTTAAAACGAAAAGTATTCTACTATTGCCTCAGCCGCCGCATTTGTATTCCCTCTAAACTGAATATATACTGTATTATAAGATAGATATCCTTCCTTAATGTAAAGCGGCGTAACTACGTCGCCCTCCGTTAAGGTTTCATAATCTTTTGTCATTATCAGTGTACCTGAAGAGTTAACGAGCCGGGTTTGAATCTTTGTATAGTGATCGCTTCCGCTTGATGGATATACGGCGTCGCAGCCAGCCCAAACATAAGAAAACATCCCCGTTCTTGATATAGCCAGGCTGGAAGTCCATACTTTATTTTCAGGCAAAGAAATATGTACGTCAGAATCTGCCAAGGCAGACATTGACATCATGCAAAACATTGCTATTGCTACGATAATTGTTAAAATATTTTTTTCTTATTCATTACATTTTCCTCCGTTTCATAAAGATTAAAATTTCAGTGCAACCTAAAATTCTGTTTACAAGTTCAATGGAATCACCTCTTTCTCAATTAGTATTATACTTATAATACTAATTATATTATGTTATATTTAAAAATGTCAATAACAAATAAAATTTTATTATCTATAACAAGGAAAAGCTTTAATAATTGGTGAATAATTAAGATAAATCATTGATTTTATAAAATATATATATTACAATAAATAACATGAAACAAAAGTATAATGTTTAAGTAAAGGTGGTCATATGTTCGGTAAGCTTACGGAAAAAGAATATACTATCATGAAATATATCTGGGATAACCCGGAGGGCGTTACCTTTAATGAGGTATATATATATGCCAATACTGGTGATTCCAGGCTTCAGAGACAGACGGTGAATACCCATCTGCACCATTTAATTGAGAAAGGGTTTGTGAAGGCGGAGGGGGAGGAAAGAAGGCATCTCTATTATCCGCTCATTCCCCGTGCCGAGTATGACAATATGCTGGCGGAACATGTCGTGGAGCAATTGTTTGACGGTTCCCTGAAGAAATTTGTTGCCGCACTCACCTCAAACAGATCCCTCACAAGCCAGGAAGTCAGCGAACTTAAGGCATTGATCAAAAGGAGGGGATGATGCGTTGAACCTATTGCTTTCCATGTCCCTGGCCGGAAGCCTGGTCTATCTGGTGTATTTGATTTTAAGGCCTCTGGCAGTCAAATATTTCAGTTCAACATGGCGTTACCGCCTTCTGAAACTTTCCCTTGTGTTTTACCTGTTGCCGTATCAGTATTATAAATTCAGGTATTATGGGATCTTGTATCCCGCTCTTTTTCACAGGCAATACAGGGATCGGGAAGACCGTGACGGGATTAGGCCTTATAATATGGACACTTTGGTTTATGTTGATGTGGACGGGCATTATTCCATAAAAAATGAAAAGATGATAGTGACAATATTGGCTGTCTGGTGCATTGCAGTCCTATCCTTTGTCGTGTATCAGATTGTGAAGTACGTTTCCTGCAGGAAAATGCTGCGACAGATTTCAGATGTTCCTGATTCTGATAGTGATATGGTTTTAGAACAATGCAGGGAAAAACTTCATATGAGGAAAAAGGTGGGACTGTTCTGTAAACCACATATGGAGGTTCCCTTTGCAATAGGTGTATTTTCCCCTTGCATTATTCTTCCTGAAAAATTAAAGGAAGAAGAGACTCTCCGTATGGCGATGCTGCATGAACTGACTCACATCAGGAATCATGATATTCTTATTAAATTTCTTGCCTTGTTTGTTTTGATTCTGCACTGGTACAATCCCATGGCGTACTTCCTGTACTGGGAGATATGCAGGACTGGCGAACAGGTATGTGATGAAGTGGTCACACAGGGGATGTCCCAGGAGGAGAAGGAAGCTTATCAAGAGTTAATAATAAATACAGCACAAAAAGACTTTAAAAAAGATATTATTTTTACCAACGCGTTGAGCAGTGATTTCAAAATACTGAAAGAAAGGATTGATCTTATGAAGAGAACATCAGTTATTTCCTCGAAATTTGTGCGTATTGTGTCCTTTGTTGTAGCTGTATTACTCCTGGCAATGAGTCCATTGCCGGTGATGGCGTATGATCCGTGGGAGAAGGGAATATCAAAAAGCCCGGATGATTATTTCCGTTTTGAAGGAGAACATTATTTTGTACATGACGGAACTAACTTTGATTATTTAGATGAGTATGATCCCTTTCTGAAACTGGGGACAAGTCAAGATGTTTTCGTAGACGATGACGGTGTTCCAAGCGTAGTTTATGAAACAGGAGGCCACACGGAACGGTTGACCTGCAATCATATATGGGAAAACGGGAAGTATTATACTCATATTGACAATAATGACGGCAGCTGTACAGTTTATATTTATGTAACAAAAAAGTGTTCCCTGTGTGGTGTATATGAGAAAGGAGAACGATATGGTTCCATTCATTATACCAAATGCCCTCACTAATCCAAATCATAATTCTGCCCTATGAAACATATTGCGTTACTGTTCACTCGGTGCCACCGCGAGGCGTTTTCGTGCGCATTCTGCACGAAAATCCCGAGACTGCGTGCGCCAAAATGAGCGCATTTTGCTCATTTTGTGTGCATTATGTTGCTGTGAACGGCGAAGCCGTGAACAGTAACCATACTGCTGCTGTTTCACAGGGCAGTATGTTTTTCTTTTGTAATTTCCTGTTAAAATGGTGTATAATATATTTATACAGTAGCGGGAGGGAAGTACAAATATGGATATTAAGCAGCTTCAAAGCCTATATGATGCTTCTGATTCTAATATAAAATGGGCAAAACATTGTTTAGAACGAATGCAAGAAAGAGACATTAGTATAGATGATGTAGAATACTGCTTACATTCGGGAGAAATCATAGAATACTACCCAGATGATTTTCCTCACCTAAGCTGCCTTATTTTCGGACGTACAAAGGGAAATAAGGTATTGCATATTGTTGTTGGTGCAAACAGTGATACCATATTTTTTATAACTGCTTATTATCCAAATACAGATAAATTTGAAGCGGATTTAAAAACCAGGAAGGAGTAATAGATATGTGTATGTATTGTAAATGTAAAACTACGATTCCATCTTTTACAACTCATGTAGTAAATTATAAGAACAGCATAATTATCATTAAAAACGTTCCCTGTGAAGAATGTGAACAATGTGGCGAAAAATATTATTCCAATGAAGTTGCGAAACAGCTTGAGGATCTCGTAAATATTGCGAAACAGCTTATGCAGGAGATAGCCATCATTGACTATTCAAAAGCTGCATAAGCATATCGTAAAGTTATAGGTAATACCTTATATTCCTGCGTAACTGCCACATTAATCCTCCTCCTCGTTCTGTGCGGAGAGCGCCAGGGAGAAGATAAATTCGCTTCCAACACCCTCTGTGCTGATCACATTGATATGTTCGCCGTGGCAGTTAATGATCTCCTTTACAATGGAGAGACCCAGCCCGGTTCCCTTCTTATCCCTTCCCCTGGACAGGTCGGATTTATAGAACCGGTCCCAGATCATTTTCAGGTCGTCCTTTGGAATGCCGATGCCGGTGTCCTTCACGGAAACGAACAGCTTATTCTTTTTCAGGGAAGTTTCTATCTTTATGACAGAATCGTGATGGCTGAATTTGATGGCATTGTCTATCAGGTTATATAATACCTGCTGTATCCTGCCCACGTCGGCGTTGACAAGCATTTCCTGTCCCGTAAGGATCAGTTCGATGGCAATGGTCTTTTTTTTGCATGTGCCCTCAAAAGAGGCGGCGGTATTACGGATGACTTTATTGATATCGAAATCCGTCCTGTCCAGCAGCATTCCCTTTGTATTCAGGTTATTCAGCATTAACAGGCTGTTGGTCAGCTTGGTAAGGCGGTCGGTTTCATTTAATACAATATTCAGATATTTCTCATGCATCTCCGGGGGGATGGTCCCGTCGATCATGGCCTCCAGGTAACCCCTGATGGAAGTGAGGGGAGAGCGGAAGTCATGGGACACATTTGCCACAAACTTTTTCTGGTCGTCCTCCGCGCTGGCGATCTGGCTTGCCATATAATTCAGGCAGGCGGCGAGATAACCGATCTCATCATCACTTTCCACCTGGAACTCATAGTGCATATTTCCTTCGGCATACTGTTCTGTGGCGTAAGTAATCTTCCGCAGCGGGATATATACGATCTCCGTGAAAAAGATCAGGATGATCAGGGAGAGCAGAAGCAGGATTACGAGGGAAATGTAAGAAATATTCAGGAGACTGTTGCAGGATTCCTGGATATCCATCATATCACAGTGGATGGTCACATAGCCTTTTACCTTGTAATCGGTGGTGATGGGGGCGATGACATTAAGCATATCGCCCTCAAAGCTGCCGAAAAAATCATCCACCATATAGTAGGAGCCGCTGGTCACGGTAGGATCAAATTCCTCCACCATGACCACTTCCTCCACGTTGATGGGAGATTCCGTATCCATGACCAGCCTTCCGGAAGGGTTGATGATACGGATCACGGATTCCAGATAGATTGCCAGGGAGTCCAGCTGAGTCTTTACCGTTTCCAGGTCTGTTTCGCTGGTATAAAGTCCGTTGGCGTAGGTGTTGGCGATCCGTGTAGCTTCGGCATAAAGGTTTTCCGCTTTTTCACGGGTCAGATGTTCCATGGTCATGCTGGGGACAAAGGTAGTCATCATAATGAAACTGAAAATACCGAAGATGACATAGGCCAGTATGAACTTCAGATAGAGGGTCTTTCTCATGGATTCCTTACCTCGAATTTATAGCCGATCCCCCAGATGGTAGAGATCTTCCAGTTGGCGTGATCCTTGATCTTTTCCCGCAGACGCTTGATATGCACATCCACCGTGCGGGTATCGCCAATATATTCATATCCCCAGATCTGATCCAGTAACTGCTCCCTGGTAAATACATGATTGGGTGAGGAGGCCAGGAAGTACAGGAGCTCCAGTTCCTTAGGGGGCATATCGATGGTCTGCCCCATATAGACCACGGAATAATTGGTCAGGTTGATGGACAGATTGGTATACTCCACGCATTTGTCGTCGGAATTTCCCGGTACTGTGGCAGCAGGCTTATAGCGGCGCAGTACCGCCTTGGATCGGGCCACAAGCTCCTTGGAGTCAAAGGGCTTCTCAATATAATCGTCAGCCCCCAGCTCCAGTCCCAGCACTTTATCAAAGACTTCGCCCTTGGCGGAGAGCATGATGATAGGTACGGAATATTTGGCACGCACTTCCCTGCACACCTGATAGCCGTCCATGCCGGGAAGCATGATATCCAGCAGGATCAGGTTGGGGGCAAAAGTCTCCATGGCGGGCAGGACAGATTCCCCGTCATTGACAATCAGGGTTTCAAAGCACTCCTTGTTCAGGTATAAGGATATCAGCTCCGCAATATTATTATCGTCATCACATATTAAAATTTTCTGTTTGTTGACCATATTCATTCCCGTTTCCGCGCTGCCCAAAAGGGTGTGAAAGCATCCCCTTGGTGCATAAGCGCCTTTGTGACATTTTTTGTTTTATTTAAAAGTTACGATGGTGACGCCCGCGTCTCCCTCGCCGTATTCTCCCAGGCGGTATTCCTTTACATATTTCAAACGTTTCAGATGATTCTGGACGGCGCTGCGCAGCGCGCCTGTTCCCTTGCCGTGAACCACCCGGACGCTGGGCAGGTGGGCCAGATAAGCGTCATCCAGATATTTGTCCAGCTCTGCAATGGCCTCATCCACGGTTTTGCCCAGCAGATTGATCTCCGTGGAGATGGAAAAGGATTTGGACATTTTGATCTTGCCTGCATTGGTTCTCTGCAGGGCGGGAGTGGAAATACTGCTTTTCTCGATCAGGACAAGATCGCGGATATTTGTCTGGGTGCGCATGATGCCGCATTGTACAAAGAGATTTCCCTTCGCATCGGGCAGGGTATTTACGATTCCCTTTAATCCCATGGATAGGATCTTTACAGAGTCGCCCTTTTTCAGCTTTTTGGGATCCAGTGCCTTTTTGTCGGGCTGCTTCTGGGAGGAATTGCTTTTCAGGGAGAGCCTTTCGTTTTTCTCACTGATCTTATCCCTCACCTTCTGGCGTTTTCTTTCCAGCTCCCTGATATCAGTGTTGGCGCCTGCCTTGTTAAAGTCGCGGATGGTCTCGTCCGCCACCTCCTTTGCCTCCTGCAGGATTTCCCTTGCCTTTTCATTCGCTTCCCTTAAGATCTTGTCCTTTGCCTGGTCAATCTTCTCGTTTTTCTTCTGAAGCTGATCCTGAAGGGTGCGGATCCGTTCCTTATATTCTGCGATCTCCCGCTGTTCCTTTTCAATTGTAACGCGGCTCTGTTCCAGGTCGGCGATCACATCCTCGAAACTCTTTTCCTCTTTGCCGATCTGCTCCTTTGCGGCGTTGATGATATCGTCTGACAGCCCCAGCTTGGATGAGATGGCGAAAGCGTTACTCTTGCCGGGAATGCCGATCAGAAGCCTGTAAGTGGGCTGCAATGTCTCCACGCTGAATTCACAGCAGGCATTTTCCACAAAGGAAGTAGAGAGGGCGTAAATCTTTAATTCACTGTAATGGGTGGTAGCCATGGTACGTATGCCTCTGTCATGCAGGAAATTCAGGATGGCAATGGCCAGTGCGGCGCCCTCCGTTGGATCCGTACCGGCGCCCAGCTCATCAAAGAGGCACAGGGAATCCGCGTCCGCATGTTTTAAAATGTGGACAATGCTCTTCATATGGGAAGAGAATGTGGACAGACTCTGTTCAATGCTCTGTTCATCGCCGATGTCCGCGTAAACCTCCGTGAAAACAGAAAGCTCCGAGCGGTCCAGGGCGGGAATGTGAAGCCCTGCCTGTCCCATCAGGGTAAAAAGCCCTACCGTTTTCAGGGATACGGTCTTGCCGCCGGTGTTGGGGCCGGTGATGATCAAAAGGTCAAAATCCTTTCCCAGATGAATATCGATGGGAACCACTTTTTTCTTGTCCAGAAGGGGATGGCGGCCCTTTCGTATGTTGATGGAATGTTCCGTATGAAAGAGGGGCTCTGTGGCGTTCATATCCATCGCCAGCTCCGCTTTGGCAAAGATAAAGTCCAGCGCTGTCATGATTTTCTGGTTGTCAGCCAGTTCTTCCGTGTGTTCCCCGGCCTGGGCGCTTAAGGTGGCAAGGATGATATGGATTTCCTCCTGCTCCTGCAGATCCAGCTCCTTTAATTCATTGTTCAGGCTGACCACGGCGGCAGGCTCAATAAAGAATGTGGAGCCTGTGGCGGACTGGTCGTGCACCATGCCGTTTACCTGGGTCTTGTACTCGGATTTCACGGGAATACAGTAGCGGTTATTCCTGGTGGTGATGACGGCATCCTGCAGGTAAGTGCGGTAAGGGCCGTTGAGCATGGAGTTCAGCTGGGAATGGATTTTCTCGCTGGTCAATACCATGGACCGGCGGATACTCTTCAACCTGGGACTGGCGTCATCCGCGATCTCCTCTTCTGACAGGATGCAGCGGTTGATCTCGTTGGCAATCTGGGTCAGGGGCGTCAGCTGTTCAAAGTAAGGATCCAGGGAATCCTCCGGGGCGTCGTCCCTGTCTTTTCTGCCATAAGTCTTGATGCGGTTCACATTGTCCAGGAAAGAGGCGATCTTCAAGAGTTCCGGGATGGAAAGGGTGCTGCCGATGTCCAGGGATTTGATGGAAAAGCCCAGATTGGCGTTGCTTCCGAAAGAAGTGCCGCCGCATTTGAAGAGCCGGTTCAGGGCATCCCTGGTCTCCTGCTGCATCTGGCGGATCTGGGCAAGGTCGGTGGAGGGGACGAGCTCCTGGCATAGCTTCTTTCCGGGTTCCGAATCCGCCTTTTCTGTCAAAAGGTCAATTATTTTATTGTATTCCAGGGTCTTTAATACTTTTTGGTTCATTCAGTGCTCCATTCCGAATATAAATATTCATCGAGTCAAATATTGTTAAGAAAAAGCCGCGCTTCCCTGAAACACGGCTTGGATCATCATGTGAAAAGATATTTTACTTGTTCAGAAGACCTTTCAAAGAATCTACCGCATCGGAAACCTTATCCGTTGTCAACTTTGCCTTTACGCCATTGATAACCTGTTCTATGATTTCATCGGGCAGGTCTACCCCAAGTACATTTTCCAGGGCTTTTACCGGTTCTTTCTGAAATTGTTCCTGCAGGCTTTTATCTTTTGCAATCTTTTCCACAGCCTTTGTCACCTGTTCTTTTATATCCATATTGTGTTCCCTCCTGTCAACTTATAAAATTAACTTATGAAATTAGCCTATAAAACTCGTCCTTGCAGGCAAGTGAACTTCTAATAAACTATATTTTAACCTTTTTCCAAGGCAGTGTAAAGGATAATTTTTATTGACTTTGCAGCTGTAGAAGAGAATAATGTAGATGGAATATGCGAGAAGAGAGGACGAGAGAGAGCATGAGCATGAAACAGGATTACCGTAAAACAATTTATGCCTGTTTTATCGGTTATATTGTGCAGGCGATCGTCAATAACTTTGTGCCGTTACTGTTTTTGACTTTTCAGGGCAGTTATGGGATTCCCTTATCCAAAATAACCATGCTTGTGACTTTTAATTTCGGCTTACAGCTGGTCATCGACCTGGCTTCCGTCACTTTTGTGGACCGGATCGGTTATCGCGTTTCCATGGTGATCGCCCATATTTTCGCGGCAACGGGTATTTTGCTTTTGACGGTACTGCCGGAGTTGCCTGCGGACCCGTTTACAGGGCTTCTGATTGCCGTCACTGTCTATGCCGTCGGGGGCGGTCTGCTGGAAGTGCTGGTCAGCCCTGTGGTGGAGGCGTGTCCCTCCGACAATAAGGAAAAGACCATGAGTATGCTTCATTCCTTTTATTGCTGGGGTCATGTGGGTGTGGTGTTAATTTCCACCGTATTCTTTGGGATCTTCGGAATCAGAAACTGGAAGATAATGGCCTGCATCTGGGCGTTGATACCACTGTGTAATGCGCTGCTTTTCACCAGGGTACCTATCGCTTCCCTGATAGAAGAGGGCGAAAGGGGGCTCAGTATGAAAGAACTGGCGAAGCAGAAGCTTTTCTGGATCCTGGTGCTGATGATGCTCTGCGCAGGCGCCAGTGAGCAGTCTGTCAGCCAGTGGGCATCCACCTTCGCGGAGAAGGGCCTGGGCGTCAGCAAAACAGTGGGAGACCTGGCAGGTTCCATGGCTTTTGCGGTTCTGATGGGAAGCGCCAGGGCATTGTACGGGAAGTATGGCGACAGGATCGACTTGAACAAGTTCATGATCGGCAGCAGTCTGTTATGTATTGGAGCATATCTCTGCATCGCTTTGATGCCCGGTTCTGTTTTTGGGTTGGTAGGCTGTGCTGTGTGCGGTTTTTCCGTGGGGATCCTGTGGCCTGGGACTTTCAGCAAGGCGGCAGCAGCCATTCCCAGGGGAGGAACGGCGCTGTTCGCACTGATGGCGCTGGCGGGGGATGTAGGCTGTTCCGGCGGTCCTACGCTGGTGGGTATGGTCTCCAGCTATTTCAGCGAGGATCTGAAGATGGGGATCCTGGCGGCAGTTGTATTTCCGCTGTTGCTTTTGGCGTCTTTACTTTTTTTATCTGATTGGGTATACTTAAAAAAGTAATTATGCCTGTATTTCACAAAAGGTGTACCAAACCGTAAAATGGAATGCTGGCAGGCAATTGTGAAGTCTGAATAAAAGTGAACAAAGTCTGTTTGTCAAATGAGAGTTTCACAATTACCTATGGAACACTGGACGAAAGGAGCCGTTATGCCTGACAGGGAATCCGGAAATCAGAATGATTTTATGATAGAGAAGATCAAGCAGCGTCCCATCAACAGGAAGAAGCTGATCCGAAGAACGATCCTCACGGCGTCCATGGCGGTGATATTCGGCCTGATCGCGTGCGTGACCTTTCTGGTTCTGGAGCCGGTGATCAACAACTGGCTCTATCCGGAGGAGGAGCCGCAGATCGTTGTGTTTCCGGAGGATCAGAGGGAAATGTCCCCGGAGGAAATGCTGGCGGAGAATCTCCCCACGGAAAGTCCCGCGCCTACGGATGAGCCTGAAACAGACAGTGTTACTCTGGAACAGAAGCAGGTGGAAGATATTCTGGACAGATTGACACTGGATAAGGACAGCTATGTGGAGCTTTATGATGGGCTGCACCATTTTATCTATGACACGGAGGATGTCACCGGACAGCCGAGCATTCTCCAGTATGTAGTGACGATCAGGGGAATTTCTTCCAATATTGACTGGTTCAACAATGTACAGGAGAGTGACAGTCAGGCTTCCGGCGTCATTATAGCGGACAACGGGAGAGATTTTCTGATCCTGGTGGATTATACCCCCCTGAAAAATGCGGACAGCCTGGTATTGGAATTACATGACGGATTTTATCAGATCGAAGCTACCTTAAAAGGTCTGGATCCTGTCACCAATCTTGCCGTGCTGGCGGTGGATCGTCCCGGCCTGCCGGCGGAATGGCAGGAAACAGGAGGTCTGGCGGTAGCGCCTATGGGATCTTCCAATTCCTGGTCACTGGTGGGAACTCCTGTGATCGCTATGGGAAGCCCCATGGGAACCACCAATTCCATCGGTTATGGTATGATCACGGCCTCCAACACACTTTCCACTGTGGACAGAAATTATAAGCTGCTTCTTACGGATATTGTAGGGAGCAGGAAGGCAAGCGGCGCCCTGTTTAATTTAAAGGGAGAATTGATCGGTATCATTGCCGGGAGCAAGACGAATTCCGACACGGGAAATGTGATCAATGCTTATGGTATCTCGGAATTAAAAAAAGTCATTGAAAAAATGTCCAATGAGGACAAGCTGCCTTACATGGGAATCAGCGGCGGGGATGTACCCCTTTCAGCTTATTCACTTCACGATATTCCAAGGGGAGCCTATGTGAAGGAGACGGATATGGATTCGCCTGCGATGCTGGCGGGGGTTCAACAGGGAGATATCGTGATTGCCGTAAATGAAAATGTGGTAACCAGCTTTAACGAGTATTCCGCCCTGTTAATGCAGATAGAACCGGGACAGACGGTGAATCTGACAATCATGCGCCAGGTCCAGGAGGAATATAAGGAAATGAATTTTGCGATTGAACTGAAAGAGCGCCGATAGACAGGCGCAGCACATGGGGAGGTTTCACGATGAAGTATATTAAGGAATTGAAGGAAGGGGACAGAATCTTTGATATCTATCTCTGTAAGCATAAGCAGTCCGCGGTAACAAAAAACGGTAAGAATTATGAGAATGTGATTTTACAGGATAAAACGGGTACCATCGACGCGAAGGTCTGGGAGCCCAATAATCCCGGAATCGGCGACTACAGCGCCCTGGATTACATAGAGGTATACGGGGATGTGAATAATTTCCAGGGAAACCTGCAGGTCAGTGTAAAGCGTATCAGGGTCTGCCGGGAGGAAGAATATGATCCGGCAGATTATCTTCCGGTGAGTTCCAAAGGGATTGAACCCATGTACCAGGAACTGCTGGGACTGATAAAAAGCATTGAAAATCCTTATTATAAGAGTCTGTTGGAAGCCTTTTTTGTCAAGGATGAAACCTTTGTGAAGACATTTAAAAAATCTTCCGCGGCAAAAACGGTGCATCATGGGTTTGTGGGCGGCTTATTGGAGCATACTTTAAGTGTGGCGAAGCTCTGTGACTATTATTGCTCCGCGTATCCGGTGCTGAAACGGGATTTACTGCTGACTGCGGCCATATGCCATGATATCGGGAAGACAAAGGAAATTTCCCCTTTCCCGGAAAATGATTACACGGACGACGGACAGCTTTTGGGGCATATTGTGATGGGATCACAGATGGTGGCTGAGCGAGATCGGAAGAGCACACGTCTGAACTCCAGTCACAGTTCAGGATCT
>CANDMD010000080.1 GCA_947385725.1 uncultured Lachnospiraceae bacterium
TGGCAAGGGTAAAGCTTGCAGACGGAACTTTTGTAAGCACAATGGAACATCACATTTCATTTTGCACGCTACTGTGAAACGTTATTTCACTTCTTGCCGAAATGGTAGCACTATTTTACATTTTGGTCAATCTTTATTTATATTTATTTTATACATTTTGACAAAAACGTCACATAGCACAAAATTAAACATTTCAAATAGTGCATATTTCACAATGTATGAGGATGCGTAACGTTTCATGAACCGGTTTGTTTTGTTACTTTACAAACTGTTTTTCCTGTACTATAATAGATGAGTGGTGGAAATAAAGTATGACTTTTCGGTAGATTTTTCCGTGGGAACGTACTTTTCCATGAAACGATATACAAAGCAACCAGATACAAGAGGTTTTCGGTTATGAATAAAGTAAATTCTACTCCTACCATGAAGGATGTGGCAGCAGAGGCAGGTGTGGCGCTGGGCACAGTCTCCAAAGTGGTCAATGGCCTGCCGGTAGGGGATTCCTATAAAGTTCGTGTGGAGGATGCCATTAAAAAACTGAATTATCAGGTAAACAGCTATGCTCAGGGGCTTAAGCTGCAGAAAACCCGCACCATAGCGTTTCTGATCCCGAACACCAGGGAGCCGTTTTACGGTGCGCTGGCGTATCATATCAATATTGCACTGCTGAAGAGAAAATACAGGATGCTTCTGTGTTCCACCGATTCCGATATGGGGCAGGAACAGGAATATATTAAAATGGCACAGAATAATAAGGTGGACGGGATCATAGGACTGACTTATAATCCGGGGCTGGTGATTGAGGAAGGAACTCCTTTTGTGACCATTGACCGTTCCATGGGAAGCAGGATTCCCTGTGTGGCAAGCGATAACTTTGCGGGCGGTCAGCTGGCTGCGGAGAAGCTTGCGGATCTGGGGTGCCGGAAAGTGGCTTTCCTGCGGACGGGGGCATCTCTGAACAATGAACCGAATAAACGCAGGTCGGGCTTTGAGAACGGTTGTCTTTCACGGAAGCTTGATTATGAGATGAAAATATTAAATGACGGGGATTCCTACCAGGAATTTGACGAGTTCCTGATGGCTCATATGAAGGACGGTAAACTGGAATTTGACGGTCTTTTCTGTGTGACGGATGGCATAGCCTACTATATCATGAAGGTGCTGCGCAGGCTGGGGCTGAGGATTCCGGAGGATGTGCAGGTGATTGGGTTTGACGGTATCAGAAATATCGGGGGAGATTACATCTGCTCCACCATTGTGCAGCCTATAGCGGAAATCGCGGAAATGTGCGTGGAACTTCTGCTGCAGGAAAACATGCCGGTGAAGCCGCCTCTGGTCTGCCTGCCTGTATCATATGCCTACGGGGAAACCACGGCAGAGCATATTGAAATGGATGAGTCCTCTGCAAAATGGGAAAGGGAATAGAGCGGCTATGCATCTCTTCGCGACATGGCCGGGATTGTGAAAGGAGAAAACCAACGATATGGAACAGAAAGAGAGAATGCTTGCGGAGCTCCCCTATCTGGCGTTTGGGGAGGAATTGAACGGGGAGCGCATGGAATGCAAAAAGAAAGTATATGAACTGAATCATCTTCATCCGGATCAATATGACAGAATTCCCGGACTGCTGAAAGAATTGTTCGGAGAGACGGGGGAATCTGTCTATATGGAGCCGCCCTTTCACTGCGACTATGGGTATAATATAGAGGTGGGTGAAAATTTCGGTGCAAATTATAATTGTACCATACTGGATGTGGCAAAGGTGAAAATAGGGAAAAACGCGCTGTTTGGTCCCAATGTCTCTATCTATACCGCAGGGCATCCGCTGCACCCTGAAGCCAGGAATTCCGGGTATGAGTACGGCATTCCCATTACCATAGGGGACAATGTATGGATTGGGGGCAATTCTGTGATCCTGCCGGGCGTGACCATCGGCAGCAACGTGGTCATTGGCGGAGGAAGTGTTGTGGCAAAGGACATTCCCGACTGGGTGGTTGCCGTGGGCAATCCCTGTAGAGTAGTCCGGAAAATCACAGAGGAAGACAGGAAATATTATTTTAAGGACAGGGAATTTGACGTGGCGTTCTGATGGATCGCACAGATGGATATTTTTGCCTGTGTTCCGTCCGCGTGCACTGTCATATTTGGCAGGTCGGCTGTTCTATGCAAAGGAGAGCAGTCGTTTCCTTCGGAGCATGTAGTAGAGGATGCCCGTCATATCTGCCAGGAACCAGCCGATGGGAACGGACCACCAGATTCCTGCCACGCCGAAGGCAGGAATGGCGGAAAGAAGATAGGCCAGCGCCACGCGGGTGCCCAGGGAGATGACGGTGAGGATCACGGACATGCCCGGCCGTCCCAGGGCGCGGTACAGACCGTACAGCAGGAACAGACAGCCGATCCCGCAGTAAAAGGCGCCCTCAATGTGCAGGTAACGGATTCCCTCCTGTACAACTTTTGCGTCCCCCGTTTCCACGAACAGTTCCATCAGGGGACGGGCAAAGAGCCATACCAGGGCGGACACTGCGATACAGAAGACAGCGGAAAGCAGAATGGCTCCCTTGAGGCCGCTGCGGATGCGGTCTTCTTTTTTTGCGCCATAATTCTGGGCGATAAAGGTGGAGAAAGCATTTCCGAAGTCCTGTACGGGCATATAGGCAAAGGCGTCGATCTTCACAGCCGCCGCAAAGGCTGCCATGATCGCCGGGCCGAAGCTGTTGACCAGTCCCTGTACCATGAGGATGCCCAGGTTCATGACCGACTGCTGGATACAGGTCAGGACGGAAAATCCGGCAATTTCCCTGATGCATGCCCAACGGATCCGGCAGGGAGTCCCGTCAGGCCGAAGCTGTGGACAGCGCAGCACGGCGTAGGCGGCGATGCCCAGGCCGGAAAGATACTGGGCGATCACGGTGGCTTCTGCCGCCCCGGCAATGCCTCTCTTCAGTCCCAGCACGAACCACAGATCCATCAGAATATTCAGCACGGCGGAAACCGCCAGGAAGACCAATGGCACAACGGAATTTCCGATAGCCCGCAGAAAGGATGCAAAATAGTTATAGAAAAAGGTGGCGGTAATACCCCAGAAAATAATCACGAGATACTCGCGCATACCGTCCCATACTTCCGCCGGCACCCGAAGAAAGGAGCGGATCCCGTCCAGGCAGGCGAAGGCGAGTAGATTCAGCAGAAGCGTCAGTGACGCGATCAACGCGAAAGAGGCATACACGCCTTCTTTTAACCCTTTTTCATCCTGTCTGCCAAACCGGATGGAAAACACGGCTCCGCTGCCCATGCAGAGCCCCAGAAGAATAGAGGTCAGAAAGGTCATTAACGTAAAGGAAGAGCCCACGGCGGCTAAAGCGTTGGAGCCGAGAAACTTCCCTACGATCAGCGTATCCGCGATATTATAGCATTGTTGTAACAGGTTTCCCAGGATCATGGGGACAGCGAAACGCAGCATGGAGCGCATCACAGGTCCTTTGGTCAGGTCTTGCGTCATTGTTCGATCAGTCCTTGCGTTATAAATTCGTAATCGTTCAGACAGTTCAGTCCCCTGTCTCTTATTTAACATATCATATCTTTTCTGCTGCGGCTACAGATTTTTTATAACGATCCGGACAGGGCGCGGAACTGTTGCGATTTTTCATTGCCTGACATGCCGGCTGTATGCTACAATAAAAATCCGAACGCCGCAGTACCTGCCGGACCGCAGGCTGGGGAAAAGGAAACCTTGGGAGGAGGAGATCGATGAATAAACCTGAAACGCAGGAAGAAAGGCTGGATTATCTGCTGCGAAAGTTCAAAGAGGATTCCGTACAATACAAAGATGTGGAAGTGGAGGGCGGTTATGAAAAGAAACGAATGGCGCTGCGCTCCCTGATGAATATCCGGATGCCGAAAAGGATGGCGGAGGATGTCATGGAGGTACAGGATGAATTTCTCAAACTGGAAGCAAAGGAAAAAGGCATTGTGACACTGCGTGATATCCCTACAGTCAGGGAACAGTATGGCAGCAGCCATCCTTGTGGAGACAGAATCTCTATCTGGCAGGGTGATATTACAAGGCTGTCGGTTGGCGCCATTGTCAATGCCGCCAACTCCCAGATGCTGGGCTGCTTTGTGCCCTGTCACAGGTGCATTGATAATGCCATCCACAGTGCGGCGGGAATCGACCTGCGGGTGGAATGCAGCCGTAAAATGAGTCGGAAACGACTTGAGTTTGGCGCTCGTTATGAGGAGCCCACCGGTCAGGCCATGCTCACAGGGGGTTACAACCTTCCTGCGGAATATGTGATCCACACCGTAGGGCCGATTGTGGGATACCGCCTTACGGAGGAACTTCGGCAGGATCTGAGGAACTGCTATGAAAATGTATTGAAATGCTGTGTGGAAAACAAGATTCGTTCTGTGGCATTCTGCTGCATTTCCACAGGAGAATTTCATTTTCCCAATGACGAGGCAGCCAGGATTGTAGTGGAAACAGTTGCATCTGTGCTGGACGGTCAACGGAACGAAATTGACAGAGTTATTTTTAATGTGTTCAAGGATCTGGATAAAAAGTATTATGAGGAGTTGTTGTGCGAATTGCCCTAAGGCTGTTTGCCAAATGGGGGTTCCGCAATTACCTGCATGGGGAAAACTGAAAAGGAGCGTAATGACAAATGAAGTGGAAAAAAACGGAGATTGCAGTTCTGGGGTTGTTAGGCGTTGCGGGGATTGTGGCCGTTATCGCATTGTTCCGGATCCTGTCGGAATACAAGGGAGGCAATGACACATACGATTTTCTGCAGGGATATGCGTTTCTGCCGGAGGAACCGGATTCTCAGCAGATGGACGGACAGAAACCTTCCGGGGATGGTCTGTCCGACGGCGGGGACAACGGTTCGAATCAGGGGGCAGCGGTTTCCGGCATATCGGGACAGGTATACTATGGACAGAGCCCTCAGGTGGACTTTGAATCCCTGAGAAAATTAAACGGTAATGTGGTGGGCTGGATTTACGGTCCCGGAACCAAGATCAATTACCCGGTTGTACAGGGGGAGGACAATGACTATTATCTCAACCATATGTTTGATGGGAAGGAGAACAAATGCGGCAGTATTTTCATGGACAGCCTGAACGAGGCGGATTTCTCCAATACCAACAGCATTATTCATGGACATCATATGCGTAACGGCAGTATGTTTGCCGACCTGACGGGATATTCGTCCCAAGACTATTATGACACCCATCCCATCCTGTGGCTGACGACACCTGACAAAAGCTACAAGGTGGAACTCTTTGCGGGCTTTGTCACGGATCCGGACAGTGATGTGTGGCAGATCGAATTTGCCGGCAGGGAGGAATACCGCTCCTGGCTGGACAGGATGATGGAACGCAGCGCTTTTCAGAGTGATGTGAAGCCTGGGGAGGATGACCGCATTCTCACCCTTGCCACGTGCAGTTATGAGCATAGCGATGCCCGCTTCGTGGCGCTGGGAATCCTGCGGGAGACGGAATGAGCTTCCTGCCGGAAATGCGGCAGGAGGGGCGTTTTTGGCAAAATGCCGGATGACACAGCCGGATTTTTACGCAATATGGTCGAAATTGCTTAAATATTGATTGGAAACAGCAGGACAGTGGCAATATGCAAAGGTAAAATTAGGAAAGAGTGGTATTTATATACAAAATGCATAACAACCAGGAGGAGGTAGAGAGATGCTGAGAAAAAGTATGTTGGCTATTGCGCTTAGTGTCAGCATGATTCTCTCTCCGCTGTCCGGGAGGGGTAATAACATTGCTTTTGCAGCAGCTGCGGATACTGACGTAGTATTGTCGGCAGACAATGCAGACGCCTCGCCCGATGACGGCGGGGGAGCAGGCAATGTTGATGTAGACGGCGCTTTCGCCCCGGGTGGGGAAGCCGGGAATCCTGCTGCGCCCGGAGGGAGCGGAGATGACATCCTGACGGACGAAGCCGGGGATGGAACCGGGGATAATGCCCTGACGGACGAAGCCGGGGATGGAACCGGGGATAATGCCCTGACGGACGAAGCCGGGGATGGAACCGGGGATAATGCCCTGACGGATGAAGCCGGGGATGGAATCGGGAATCAAGTTCCGACGGCTGATACGGCGGCGGTGAATGAAGGACTGGGGGCAGTCCCTGCGGCACAGGCTGAAGGGACTGTTTATTATGCCCAGGATTTCAGCAGCGTTGAAAACGGGACAGATGGTCATGTCACAACCGATGTGGCGACTTCAACAAATGCGCAGGAATTCCTAAAGATTGCAACGGATGGCACGCGCGGAAATTATCTGGCGTTTGACCGCCAGACGATCCCCAGCGGCGGCAATACCAGCAGCCGTGGGGCATATTTGGATTTTACAGGCGCGGATATTTCCTCTGTAAATCAGTACATTGTTGAATTTAAGGCGCTGATCAAGCCTGGCAGCAATCAGCTGACCAGTCTGGCGGTAAAAGGAACGGATTTTAAATATGACTCTAATAATATCAACTATGGTCCGGGGAGCGGATATCTTCTGAGCCTGATCAATGGCACCTCAAACAGCGATCTAAAGGGAAGCACTTTCATCATGAATGGCACGAAGGAAGTGACGATTCCCGATAATGCATGGTGCAGCTATAAGCTGTATGTGGATAAGTCGATAGGCAAGGTTTCCGCGACCATTACGAGAGACGCGGAGGGCGATGTCGCCAATAAGGTGCAGACTGCTTATGACGGAGAGGGAAACATACAGGGGCTTTATATGCTGGCAGGCAGGTATAATCCCCTGATAGCAGTGGATGACATTGTGGTTCGCGCGCCGGCGGAAGGGGACGAGTTCGGAGAGATCGCGGCGGAGGTGAAGGCTACGGTAACGTATGACCTTCAGGGGCATGGAGACGCGATTGATTCCGAGGAATATATAGTAGATACCAAGGTGACGAAGCCTGCCGACCCTACGGCGGAAGGCTTTGTTTTCGTGGGCTGGTATCGGGAAGCGGCCTGCGCCACGGCGTGGGATTTTGCGGCTGACGTGGTAACGGCGGGAGGCGTGACGCTCTACGCGAAGTGGATCCAGGATCCGGCGGAAAGCTATCCGGGCGCGCTGTATGCCCAGACCTTCAGCGCGGCCGTGGCGAAAGATCCTGCGGCGGCGGGCGTGACTTACCAGCCGAATGACCAGGTGGGAAACATCATCAGCGCTGACGAGAACCACGGATATTATTTTTCCCATACGGTAGCTCAGACTGCAGGAGGAGGCCGGTGGGGTCAGCTGGAATTTAAGGGACTGGATCTTTCCGGCGTGGATCATTATACGGTGGAATTTGACGCTGCCGTCACACCCGGAAACAATGCGGTGTCTACTTTTGGAATAAAATGTAAGGACAGCAATTATCTTTTGAAGCTTGCCAATGCGGGAGCCGGCGGCACTGAATATACCATAAACGACGACTCGGCGTCCAAGGTAACCATCCCGTCTGGCGTATGGTGTCATTATCTGGCGGAGGTGGATAAGACTGCGAAAACCATAACTCTGACAGTGGTCAACTCCACATCGCAGGAAAAGCTGATCGATCAAAAGAGCGTTTCCTATGGAAGCGCCGATGGCAATGCGGCGTTTTTGCGGGATGATATGGGTCGATATCAACCCAGGTTCTGGGCCGACAACATCGTTGTGAAAGAGGCTGCCGCTGCCCCGGAGATCACAGGCAAAAAGAGCATTCTCAGACCGCAGAGCGGTTCCGTGACGGAGACATATACCGTTACAAGCCCGGTCTCAGGCGAGACGTTTGCCTGGACCGTGAAAGCAGAAGGCGGAAGCACGGACGGCGTCACTATGGCGGCGGATGGCAAACTTACTGTGGCGTCCAATGCGGTGCCGGGCGTCTATGTGATTACGGCGACCAGCCAGGCTGACGCAGCACGGAAGACTGAATTCAAGGTGACGGTTACTTCGGGGGTCGCCAAGGAATACCTGGTTCTGGATGCCACAGGGAATAGCACGGCGATTGACTCCTCCGCCATCGTCCCCAAGGAAGGGGCGGTCACTGGCTATCAGATCACCACTGCCTCGGCGGATCAGAAGCTGGTGAGCCAGGAGATCGTGGCGGAGCTGCCCGAAACCGTTGGTACTGCCGGCGCGGCGAAGGTGGAGATTGCTCCCGTGTATACATACAGCGGACAGGCTGGTTCCACCAGTTACTCTTTTGACCTTGCGGCAGGCAAATATGATTTCATCGTCCATAATAAAACAGCCGGCGAACGCTGCGATGTGTTCCTTACGGATGAAAACGGCAGACAGATGCTGTTGAACAATATGTTCCAGTACGGCAATATCCCGGATCATATGAGAGTGCGTGACATCATCCACGCAGGCAGCACGGCGGCCATTGAGATCGGGGATTTCAGCAGCGGCCATTCCTATAACACGGACAAGATCACGGTGGACGTGGTAAGGGTTCCCGACATTGTGGTGAGAGTGCCGAAAGTGTACGTCCTGGGCGACTCCCTGGTGGCAATTTATTACAATGGGGGAAGCAGGGAAAATACGGCTCCGCAGACCGGCTGGGGTCAGGTGCTCCAGGATTACCTGACAGATGACGTCGAGGTGGTGGACCTGGCCAACAGCGGCGTGACGGCTGTGGGTCTGCTGAGCGATGCCTTTTCACGGATCCGTATCAGCGGCCAAAGCGGCGATATCTTCCTGCTGGAAAGCGGGTACAATGACAAGGCGGCCAAGGACAAGAACCCGCCTCAGGATGATGCCAACGGCACTCAGATGAAAGCGGCCGTAACCACCATGGTAACCGACGCAAAGGCAAAGGGTCTGGATGTAATTCTGGTTTCCCCCAATGCTTCCGCCCATGATTACGGCGATCCCGTGGCATGGTCCGACAAGATGGAAGAAGTGGCCACAGCCACCGGTGCGAAATATATAGACCTTTCTGAACTGAGTTATAATTTCCTGAAAAGCGTTTACGGTGAAAATGACCCCACGGACAATACGGTAAGGCTCACGGTTTCTGAGATTTATAACATTGAGACGGAATTAAAGGGATTACATTCCAACTATAACGCCGCCCAGAAGTGGGCTTCCCTGGTGGCACAGGAATTGAAGGTAAACCAGGGCTATGGCAGGCTGGTCAATGGAGGTGTCATCCACTGGTTCGACGATGGACACGGGAATGTGGTTTCCTGTTCCGCGGATGGCTCGGAGATAGAGGGCGTTGTCACCGTGACCTATGATATGCAGGGACATGGCATGCAGGTTCCGGTGCAGAAGGTACTGACGGGTTCCGCACTGGCAGAACCCACCTTATCCAAGGTATATGGCTATACTTTCGCGGGCTGGTATAAGGATGCCAATTTCACAGTCAAGTGGAACTTCGCCGCTGACAAGGTGTCCGGGGATACGACCCTGTATGCGAAGTGGGAACAGAAGGCAGGCAGCCAGGTGCCGGAAGAGGCCGTATTATATTTCGAGGATTTTGACGGCCGCGCAAATGCCGCGGAAGTAGGTGCTTCCTCCGCCAATGCCGGAGACCGGCTTGTGATTAAGCAGGAGAATGAGACCTTCGGGGATGTCCTGGCCTTTGATTTTATCGGCGACAGCAAGATCAATACACGCAACGCCGTTATGAAGTTTGGCTATACGGAAGAGGCGGCGGAGAAGATTGCGGGACTGAAGCAGTATGTGGTGGAATTTGACGCTTTCGTTACACCCGGGAATAAGGACGCCACCAATATGGCTGTCATGGGCGCAGATGCCGCTTATGCGGCAAACGCCCCCATCACCGGCGGATATCTGTTTGATCTGCGCAATGGGGGATCAGGCAGTACGGAATATACCATCAATCAGAATCAGGAACAGAAGGCCGTGGTTCCTTCCGGGGTATGGTGCCATTATACGGTATATGTGGACCAGGAGAAGGGCACCGGCGGAATGGCATCCACTTCCATCACCAGGCTGGACAATGACCAGGTGGTTGCGGATAAGGTGATTACGTCCTACAGCGGGAACGGCGTTGTGAACGGCTTTTATCTGTGTCCCGGAAGATACGGCGGAGCGATCAGGGTCAACGATATCCTGGTGCGTACCGTGCTGGATACGGATGAGTTCGGCGAACTGCAGGCGGAGGCTCTTTTGAAAGTGGAGTTCGGGTCACAGCTGAACCGTGTGATCAGTGCGCCCGCTCCGGGTGCGCCGGTACATCAACCCATCGAGTTAAAGGTGATCGGCGACCAGGGCAGCGATCTCTCCGGCCAGGTCACAGTGACCTGGTCCATGGGCGGCATGGACAATGCGGACGGTTATATCTCCCTCACCAAAGGGGAAGGGAGCGGACTTGGTACCGAAGGCGCGGCTCCCGATGGAGCAACTGCATATTTTAATGTGCGGGACGGCGTGGGAAACCTGTTTGGCTATGTAAAGGCGAAGGTGTCCTATAACAATAAGGAACTGGAGGTCATGACGCCGGTGGCGGTTCTCGGTTCACCTTCCGCTCCTGATAACAGGCTGGCTCCAAGACCCGGTTATCCCATCAGCATGGATGAGCTTGGCAGCAGCCTGGTCGGGTACAGCGGCACAGAGACCGGGTATCAGTCCGGTGACATCGTCCTCAATAACTGGTCCATTTACGGTTCCAACGGCAAGAGGGGTTTTACGCTGGAGGAGAAGGACGGCAGGAAGGCTTTGAAGTTTGCCTCCAACGGCGGCTCAGGCTCTACCGTGGCGGTATACCAGTGGACGGATCAGACAAAACAATATGTGATGGATCTGACCGTGCAGTTTACGGCAGCAATGAGTTTTGGCGTGTACGCGGATACGCCCAATAACGGAGACAGGGCGAAGCCGGAGTGGACCGTTTCCTACGGCTCCGGCGAGCTGAGCCTGGGTGGGGAGAGCATCCCTGGTATCCAGGCAAACCAATGGTACCGCATTGTGGTATCTGCGGATCCCAGCACCCAGAAAGTATCCCTGACGGCATATGACAGCGCGGGACAGGCGCTTGGGGCAATCGAAGACAAGGATATGACAAATCCTGAGGCGAATCACAGGTACTTCTGCTTCAACGGGACTTTCCCGGTGTACCTGAACAGCTTCAAGGCTTATCTGCCCATACTGGATACCATAACCATCAACGCGGATTCCGATACCCTCAAGGTGCCGGATGCGGGGAATACGGCTCAGCTGGCCTTGTCTGCATCGCTCCTGAGCACGGAAGGCATGAAGATGACAGGCATCGTGACATGGACACTGCCGGATGAGAATCAGGGCGTGGAAGTGGTATCTGACGGAAAACAGGGCGCCACCCTGAAAGTCAGCGATGAGGCGTCCGGAAAGGTAAGGATCGTGGCGTCCATGGACGGAAGGACGGCTGAAAAGACCATTCAGCTTACCACCTCCTCCAATGCTGTGAGTTTTAGAAAGCAAACCGGTTCCGTCACCATTCCTTTTGACGGAGAAGCGGCGGCCGTTGTTACCTATGAGGCGGAGACCCTGAAGGGTGACGGCAGCCCGGCCACAGACGGCGGTGAGATCACTTACTCCCTGCTGGGAAAAGACGGCGTGACACCGCTGGCATCCCTGCCCAGGGGCGTGACTTTTGAGAACGGGACGCTCACCGTGGCGCCCGGGGCATTCCCCGCGGTGATTTACGTGAAGGCGGTCAATGCCCAGGGCCTTTCAAACAAAGTGAAAGTAAATATCCATGGTCTGTCCTTTGCATTTGGCTCAGCGGATCCAGCGGAAGGCTTTACCCAGGTGACGGCGGCGACCCTGTATAACGACAGGCTCGGATTCGGATTCTGGAAGACCGAGGGGTTGGCTGCGAACAGTGACAGTGTGACGGGAACCGGGGATTTCCGGTTTAAGGCAAAGGTTCCCAACGGAAACTACACGGTGCAGGTGGATACCACGGCGGATAAAATGATTTCCGAGACAGTGGAGGCAGTGACCACCTGTGCAACGGGAATCGAAAAGACCGGCTCCAGCTTCCAGGTGGCAGTCTGCGACGGCGTGCTGGATCTGACCTTCCCGGCATCCTCTTCCGTGAAGACCATCGAAATTTCCCAGATGGCGCCCAAGACAGCCATGGAGAAACCCATGCTTTATGTGATCGGCGATTCAACGGCTGCCAATACTGCAAACGGAGCCAAATCCTGGGGCAATTGTACGGCGGACGGCGATGTGACCCTTCCCGAGGCATTTGGCGGATTTGTGAACTACGGCTGGGGAGGAAAGAATTCCGTAAGCTACTATAGGCTGGCGAGAGTGGAGAGTGTACTTCTGGCAATCTGTCCCGGCGATTATGTGACCGTGAATATGGGAATCAACAGCGAGACAGGCGAGGCGGCGGCTTATCCCATACTGCTGAGGGATTATTATGTGGAAGGTATCCTTCAGAGAGGCGGTATCCCTGTGATCCTGACCGCCACGCCGGACGGCCCGGTGGGAGACAGGCTGAGTCAGAATTACGATGCGTCTTCCGGGAAGTTTACCAACAGCAGGGGTGACAGTGTGCGCAACGATGTCCTCAGAAGCATTGCGGAGGAGAAGGGGCTGCATCTGATCGAAGTGGGCCAGTGGGGTCAGGATTGGATGAACAGCCTCACAATGGCGGATGTGGCTGCGTATAACGCTGAAAACCATACGGAGTTTGCAACCGTCCTGGAGATGGTGCAGAGCTGGTATGTGGACCATAATCACTACAAGCAGTATCTGGGAGTGTCGCTGAGCAACTACATCCTGGGCGAGCTGGCGAAGCTGGCGGAGGCGATGCCTGATCCCGGACCCGGCACCAGCCCGGAACCCGGCACCAGCCCGGAACCCGGCACCAGCCCGGAACCCGGCACCAGCCCGGAACCTGGCAACAGCCCGGAACCTGGCACCAGTCCGGAACCCGGTCAGAGTCCCGGATCTGAGGCCGGCGATGTGGTGATTGCTCCTCCCGCTTCAGACGGGAAAGCGCCGTCAGCCAGCCTGAAGACCTCTTCGGCGGATATGGAGAATAACCTGAAGGAGAGCGGATATCTGGGCAGCGCTGAAATTGAGCAGATCAAGGCGGGTGCGAAGTGTGAGGTTTCCATGAGCATTCAAGATGCGGAGATGGCGGGAACCGTTTCCGATGACGAAAAGCAGGCAGTACAGGAAGCGATCGCCGGCATCGCAAGCGGTGCAGGAGTCCGGTGTGCAGCGGCGCAGTTTATTGACATCACACTGTCCATGAAGCTGGTGAAGGACGGACAGGAGATCGCAGGTTCCAACAAAGCGTTGACAACATTCCAGAATGACCTGGAGATCACCATCAAGGTTCCGGACAGCCTGATCAACACGGATTCTCTCATCCAGAGAGAATACATCATGGTCAGGGTACATGACGGACAGGCTGAAATACTGGAAGGAACACAGTATGACAGCGGCAGGCAGGAGCTGACTTTCCGTTCCAGGCTGTTCTCCACCTATGTGCTGGTGGTAAAGGATACAGTGAAGGCCGCATCCGGGTCTGAGCCGGATGATGGCGACGACTCCCCGGAGGAGACAGCGCAGACGACCACCGCGCCCAAGACCGGAGACAGCATGCATACGGCGGCTGCAGTCTGGTTTGCGGTGCTGGCTGTGGCAGTGGCAGGAATCAGCGCGGCTGCAGAAAGAAAGCGCCGCAGGAAATCCTGACAAGGAGCAAAGACCTGTAAAGAGACAAAGGCCTGTGAGAGCGCAAAAGCTTGTATCGGAGGGAATGCCGGATGGCTGATGCCGTCCGGCCGATCCCTTTGGATCGTAAAAATGTGGCAGTGCATGCCATGAATATCAAAGGAGATTTAGCATGAAGAAGAAACGGATTTTAGCAATCCTGCTGACCGTATGTCTTGCCCTGACACCTGTCATGGGCTTGAATGCGGCCGCCCTGGATGGAGCGAATGCATCCAATGCCCGGGAAGGAGCGAAAGAGGCGGAGGTGTCCGATGTCCCTGAAATCCCCGGTGAGAACGGGATCATGACAGTGTCCGGAGGCGATCCCAGAAACAGTATCACAGAAGATTTCTCGTCAGTCACGGATAAATGGGGGTTTGCCGGCGATCTGGCAGGCTCCCTCAGCATAGCAGATAAGGACGGGAACAAGTATCTGAAGGTTCAGGGATCAAAGCTGGCTACCAAGACGGCCACGAAGACGCTGGAGGGCGTGCCGGCGAACCTGGGAAGCGCGGAGGTGTCCTTTACCCTCATCAATAATGGGCTGACATCCGATTCCGCGAGTGCCAGGGCCGGTCTCAGCCTGATGAACGGGCCGGTGGAGGTGGTGTCCGTCTACATGTCCGATGGGCGGGCCAGCGGTAACAATAGCAGCAATACGCCAGTGTATTATTCCGTACAGGGCGGGGAGATCACGAAGATCTGTAATGCGGATAAAGCACCGGCGGAGATCGCGGTTTCCATCTCCCTGGATTTTGCGGCGCATAAGGCAACCATTACCATCAATGGCGGGAATGAGGTGACGGCTGACTTGAGCCCCTCGGCAGCCAGCGTCACGGAACTGATGCTGAACATGAATGGCGGAAAAGGTACAGGGAAAACGTATGATCCCAATATCGGCATCGACAATTTTTCTATGACATACAGCGAGAGCGGCGCCGTGGAGCAGAAGCCTTTTGTCAAGGAACTGAAAGTCCTGGAGGACAGGGAGGCCACAAAGGCGGATTACGACAAAGGCTTTGCCGGCGTCCATCCCACATCGGTGACAGCGGTGCTGTCTGACGATAAGGAGCTGGAACTGCAGATCGACGACTCTTCCTGGAAGTCGGATAAGACCCTGGATCCTGCCAATATCGGCACTTATCAATGGACCGCGGATGTGAAGCTGCCGGCGGATGGCTCCATCACAAATCCCCTGGATGTGAAGGCGGTCTATACCATGAAATATCTGTCCGACTTCGAGAAGACGGATATTGACTATCTGATCATGCCGGCGCCCCAGACTGCCACCAGACAGCAGTACGAGGGCGGGCTTTACCAGCACCCAAAGACGGTGGCGGCAAAGCTGATAAACGGCAGCGTTATCCAGGCTGCGATCAACCAGGAAACATGGTCATGCCCGGAGTTCGATCCGGCGAAGCGGGGAGCCTATCAATGGACAGATCGGAAGAGCGTCGTGTAGGGAAAGAGTGTTCTGTTGGGTG
>CANDMD010000081.1 GCA_947385725.1 uncultured Lachnospiraceae bacterium
ACCCAACAGAACACTCTTTCCCTACACGACGCTCTTCCGATCTGGAAGAAAAAAAGTATTTCAGAAAAAGGAGCCTGGGTTTGCTGGCGGCAGTCAATGTTTTTTTCTGGCCGCTGAACATACTGGGAGAGAAAACCTGGGCATCGGCGCTTATGCTGGCAGTTGTCTGTGAAGCCATGCTGCTGATATTGGGAAAGCTGCAAAATGGCAGGGATGAGTAAATTTTCAGCACCCTAAAAGGGTGACGGATGATATCAAGCAGGTGAGGAAGGGAAATAATGAGGTTGAGATATAGCAGGGACAGAGTATTACGGATGGTTAAGAGGATTGTCAGCATTGTGGTAGCAATTCTAATTCCGTTATCTGCCAAAATGCCGATTGAAGCCGAAGAAACGACTGATGAACAGTACACGGATGTGGTGGTCGTTTTGGACTGTAGTAAGTCAATGGAGGATATTGACAGCGAGTATTATGCATTTGATTTTATAAAAGGTTTATCTGCCATTGTGCCCAGGCATTACAGAATCGGCATGATTGCCTACAATAATGAGGTGTGCGTCAGACTTCCCCTGGGAAGCAGTTATGGGATGATAGAGAACGCACTGGATGATCTGGAGTATATGCGTTATGGTAATGCAGGTGTGGCACTGTCAGAAGCGCTGGAATTATTTGGAGACGGGCAGTCAGAGAAAAGAATCTTGCTCATCTCTGACGGTGAGATCATGATGGATTCCAAGGACAAAACGGAGGAATCGGCGGCTTCCTTTGTGTTTGCGGAGGAGCGCGCGAAGAATCAGGGCATTGTAATAGATGTCGTTGCTTTGGGACCGCAGATAGAAGAGGGATATACTGTATATCCGGCAGCAGAGACCACTGGTGGCCAGCTATATTCTTTGCCGGATGAAGATACACTTAAAAATTTTACGGAAGCATATCTTTTTGATGAAAACCGGTTAGGAACCCGTCATGTTGGTAGATCAGGCGGCAATGGAGGAGTATTATCTGTCAAACTGCCAGATTGTCTTATGAATAAAGCAAAAATAATCCTGTTAGGAATACAGCAGAATGAGAATCTGACCATAATCTGCGAAGCGGACAAGATTAATGTACTAAAAGGAAGATTGTATACTGTAATAGAACTTCTGGAACCCCATTCGGAAGAGGTTCAGATACAAATGCCATCGGATGCGGCAACTGATATCAGCGCATACCTGACGGCAGAATATGATTTTAACATAAAAAGTGGATATAGATATTTACAGGACAGCGGGAGCGCTGAAATATGGATAGAAATGCTGGGACAGGACGGAAGCAATCTACTGGGCGGATATCTGAAAGACGAAAAACCGACAATATACCTGGATGGTGTGCAGACGGAATCTCAGATTGCCGATGGAAAATTGTATATTGAAAAAGAGTATGATCAGGATGCAACGGCTGAATTACGCATAAGTTTTGACGGTCTGTTTGGAAATTATTATGGATTTACCACAACGGAAGAAAGGATTACAGTACCAGTTGTCGAGGAGCTGGAGGAGGAACCGCCGGAGCCGGACTGGCTCTTTTGGGGGATTATTTTATTCTTCCTGGTTGCGCTTGTGTTTATTCTCTGTCTGTCAAGGCGCTTGAATAGAAAGACCCATAGAAAGAAAATTATAGAGGAAAGCGGAATGCTTCCAAAGGCAAATCCCGTACATAAAAACGACTTTTTTGGAAAGGTGCAGGTATACGTCATTCGTAACAGGAATGATATCGATTATCCGCCGGGAACCATTAATCTCTTTGCCAGATGTAACCGTGAGATGATCACATTGGAGTGGATCCTGGATGCCTGCAATCTGCCGCTGGAAGCGCAGGGAGCGGACAAAGTAATCATAAAGCCGGGAAATGACAAAAGCCTTGTCATTAAAAATAATGGGAAAGCAACAGCGCTGATGGGGCGGGAGCTTTTGGAGAAAAATGTTTCTTACCGGATGTATTATAACCAGAAAGTAACTTTTATTTTTGATCAGGAAGATACAGAAATAGAAGTTCACTATAAAGACTTGAAACCAAACGAAAGATAAGGGGGTAAAGAATGAGCATCATTACACAGACCAACAGAACGCTGCTATTTGAGGAGATCAATCCGGAGAAGCCTGACCTACTGACCCTGGTAGGTGATGTGAGAGGAATAGACAGTCTCAGCGACGAGAAGATCAAGGAAATGAACGAGGCTCTTCTGGTAAGAAGCTTTGACGAATTTATATCAAAGTTTGAACCGGTGGTATATTCTTTTTTCAACGCCAACAATCAGAAGATCATGTATACGCTTCAAAAACCGGAAACGATTCCGGAGGATATGCTTACGCCGATTCATCTGAATAAGCAGAATGATTTCCTGAAAATGCTGATGTCCCTTGTGGAAGCAAAACGTTCACAGAGCATTATTAATGCGGATTTCCAGTTTGATAAACTGACAGATATGATTTCACCGAAGAAGGTTATGGAGGATATCAGGCAGAACCGGAAGGAATTGCAGTATACCTACAAAACCTATGCAGAGCTGGAAGACGGGGATCCGCACAAGCTGGATCTGGCTGATAAGTTGAATGTGATGTTTGAAGAGGCAAGTATAAACTATAACAATGTCCTGGCAATGCTTCCTCTTGCCATCGAGGATATCAAGACGAGGCTTCTTCTGGGAGAAGCGGAAGAGAAAACGGATAATGTCCCCTTGGCGCTGGGCGTATTGAGCATGGACGAAAAGGGAGAACTTAAAATATTGGAGGCTCCCAAAGCAGAAGCTGCTGAACTTATGGTGGTGGATGACAATGTGAACGCCGGGCTGATCGCTGCGCTGGAGGAAGATTATGAGGCATTAAATGAAGAAAGCAGCGATTATGTAAAAGCGCTGGTTACCAGGACATATTGTCCCCTGGCTTCTACCATGGTAAGCAGTATTGACGTCAGACAGGAAGTAAGTAATTACAATTCCTATCTCGAATTTTATAAGGCGGCCAAGGACGATTTCATAAAAGCAGTGAAGCCGCTGATTGAAAAAATTCTGGGGGTGTGGGCATTCTTTGAGCAATATCCGGCGAACCTGAAAGGCATGAAGCCGTCCATGTTCATTACCAACATATCCAATGACATGCTGGTAAAGAGCAATAATCTGCCCAGGCTGATTGCTTATCTGAATACAGTAAATGCGAAAAACGATTTTGCCAACACTATATGGTATGGAATCGTGCCCTCGGTATCATTGGAACAGAACACCAATGTAAGGCTGACCAGACAGCGATTCCAGGGAAATGAGAAAACGGAAAAAACGGGTGTGAACAGTGTGGAGGCGCTGGGAAGACTGCTGGATGTGTTAAAGGATTATTCCATACAGTGTTTCTTCAGTTATGAGACGGGGGACAAGACCACTTTCAATTACATGGCCACGGAAGGAATCGGGAAATTCGAAGAACGGTGCAGTACTCTTTCGGAGAAGGCATACAGTGAGTTTGCCATTCCCTGCATTCCGAATTTCACGATCATTCCGAAGGAAAAATCGGGCGTTATCCTGGATAAAAAAATGACGGTTGGAGAGGACGATACGGCGAAACTGTCAAAAGAAAAAGAAGATATCATGAAGCTGTGGATCGACGGAGTTTATGTGGGCGCTGCTTATATTGCGGCAGGACTTGTGGCGGCATATCAATGTCCGGAGTACCTGAAGGAGAAATTCAGGAAAAATGTGGATGAGGAGCTTCCCGGAGTCCGGTTTGATATTGAGGCGGGAGATCATCCGCTGAGAGTCCGCACCGTAATGGCGAAGGAGATCACGGGATTCACGAATTCCATTAAGAACGAAATTAACAGGAGGAACTTTGGTTTCGTGTTCTCTTCGGAAAATGCCGTTTTAGGTACGGAAAATATACACAATATCATGGTATATAAAGCAAGAAACCTGAGAAGTGACGGCAAGGTATATGAGCCAATCTATAAAACACAGGTAACCACCTACATTGAAAGGATTCTGAGACATGCGTCAGGCGATTTTAAGCAGGAGAACATTGTCCAGTTCTTTTCAAACAACCCTTCCAGCCAAAAGAGCAGATGGCTGGAAAAGAAAGGATGCATCAATGCGATACTGGGAGCAGGGGACGACCTGGAGTATGAGATTGATGAGGTAAACGGCTATTGCGTGTTGAATATCACGTTTAATGGCAATATAAAGAACCTGGAAATTGAAATTAACCGTGTAAATTCCAATAACCGGGCAATCTAGTAGTGTAAAGGAGGATAAAAAATGGGTTTCAGACTAAGTGTAACTGGGGGTACAGAGCAGATCGCCCTGGATGAGAAAAGTATCAAAAACGTAGTTTTTGATTCTGAATCCGCGGTGGATTCCAATGCCAGAGCGACAGATTTCGGGGTTTCCATGAAGATATGGGGCAAAATGCTTTATAAGCTTGGCGGGGACGGCAGCGACGGTACTCTGGAACTCTCCAAATGGTCGGTAGTTCCGTCTGAGAGAGCGGATTGTTACCGTAATGCTGTAGTGGAGGTCATCTCTGCGGGACAGATCGTCCGCAAGTATGAAGTGGCTAATGCGTTTGTGATGGAGTACTCGGAGGAAATGGACGACGAGACCGGTGTAGGAACTTTCTATCTGCACATCAAGCAGAAAAAGGATGAGAACGACAAGGTGAAGATCGAAGGCGGATACGCAGGAGAATAGGAGGGAGTAAATCATGGCATTTGTGGTAAAAGTGGAAGGCGCAGAATCATTTGAGATATCCAAGGAGTGTGTGAGAAGTGTAAAAATGACCACAGATATTCCTCAGGATTCCAATGCAAGGACGAAGGATGTGGGAGCCACCATGGTCATTAAGGGCAAAATCCTGACGGCAGTTGACGGCGATCCCTTTGACAGTACCAGGAAACTGGCATTATGGTCAGTGGTACCGGCGGAAAGGGCTGACTGTTACAGAAAGGTGACCGTGGAGTATGTGGCAGCAGGCATTATGGAGAGAAAGTACTGCTTTCCCAATGCGTTTGTGATCGATTATAAGGAAGACTATGGCGACGTGGAAGGGACAGGAACCTTTACCCTGATGATCAAGCAAAAGAAAGACAAGATAGGCACGGTAACAGTAGAGGGCGGATATTCTGCTTAAAGCAGACGGAACGCTTATCTGTTCAAAGGCAAAGGGCGTATGCAACGATAGTTGGATACGCTCTTTGAGAAAAGAGAGATATAAAATGGATTACTACAAAATATTAGGAGTATCGCAACAGGCGGATGCTGAGCAGATCAAGCAGGCATACAGGAAGCTGGCAAAGAAATATCATCCGGATTTGAATCCGGATGACCCCAAAGCGGAAACAAAATTCAAAGAAGTAGTGGAAGCCTATGAAGTATTGGCGGATGAAGCAAAGAGAAAAGAATATGATTTGAAGAGACAGAAAACTGGGGACAGGAAAGGCAGCGGCGAAAAGAAACAGAGACACGCAGATCCCCAGGATGTAAATGTGGGTGATCTTATGAAAAATATGGAGAGATATTTTGGGTTCTCCGTTCATAAGGGACAGGAAGATGGACAGAGGCACGGTAAGGGTGGGGAGAAGAGAAATCCTCTGGATGTGACGGAGATGTTTGAGGCGTTTATGAATATAAAGTAGAATGATTACTATATCCTTGGGAACGAATGTGCCGGATGCATGCACCTACCGTACTATTTCTATCCCAGGGAACAGGAGCATATAAAACAGCGGGGCGGCAAAGCTGCGGCGGTGAATGTGTATCTGTCGGAGGAAGGGATCGAGGATATCCAGGTAAGCATCATATAGAAATATGTAAAAAAGATGCTTCTATCAGTTACAATATGCAGTATGAATACCTTGGAGCAATATGAAAGGCATGGAAATGGAGCAAGTAGATTTTCAGAGGAAATAAATGTTTGATTAGGGAAAGATGATAAAATACTATCTTATTGATGCTGATGCGGGGAATCGCATTCCATATGCGATCAATGTCAACAGAACCGTTGATATTCGATTTGCAAATAGAAAAAGTGCATATAAGATACCCAATGCCTGTGTGGTTGATATGAAAATACCACGAGAAGTTTTTTTCCCGGAAATTCTGATAGAACCTTTTTTATTAGTAAATGGCCAGGTTGCTGATGTCATAGAAATGTATGCTCCCAAAACGATTTTTAAGACAATTTATCTTCTGGAGACAGAAAATGAAACCTGTGCAGAATATTCGATGCCGTTTGTGGAAGAAATAGACTGCCTGTCGGAAAAAACAAGGAGGAATAACAGTAAAACAGAGTTACTGGAAATTGTGCTGCGAAAGGATGCAGTGCAGGGAAAACAGATTTTCAGGATTGCTGGATATACACATGTGTATCTGATAGGCGGGGAAGCCTTTGTGGAAAGTCTCTTAAGGAGAGACGTATGCGGTATTAAGCTGACAGAATTGCAAACGATATAGTAATTCTATAAACCATTAATACAATGTGCTATGGGCAAATCATTAGAGGTTCAGTTATGAGTGAGAAAAAAAATCGGACAAGTGATATGTTGCAGTATATAAAGCCATATATGGAAGAATGTTTTCAAGGCGCATGCCGCATTATACAGGCAGAGATAGAAAAAAATGGATTGCGGATATGGGACGAGTTAAAAGGCATCATTCGGGAGGTACTGCTGTTGACTGATGACGCCCAACGGCAGGGGAAAAAGGGGAATGCGGAGTATTTGTTGTTCAGCTTTTTGGGCAGAAGTTTCATTATGGACAGGCTTCAAATACGTATTGAAACTTTTGACAATGGTTTCTATTTAGATAAGTTTGAAACAGTAGGATATTATTTTCCAACATTTTTACAGAAAAGGTATGAGGAAGATTTGGCATATCTACACCAGGAATTGAGCAGGAAATTCATACGCCTGCAAAAATATGAAGTAATAGCGATCAAGAAAGAATACTTAGGATATTATTCATCAATATTATATAGAATGATGAAAAGCTTAACAGGTTTGATAATGGAAGAGGTTATCGAAAGCAAAATCAGTATTACAGAATGCTTTAAAATATTATATGGAGGATATATGGACAGGGCAATTATCCTGTATGACAGGCAGAAAATTCTGGATAAATAAGCAGAAATAAGGCTTTAATAAGAAAATTTTTAAAACAAAGGAGAAGGATATTATGTCATACCTCAATGGAATACAGCAGCAAAGGGCAGAAGAGATAGAAAGACAGTCAGGGTGGGATTGTGGAAGACATGAGGACACTGTTTTGACAGAACAGGAGCAGTCAGAACATGAACAGCAGTGCCTGGATGCAATGTTGGAAGCTTATATCACTGAGGAGGGGAATTATGCTGTAAACGGAGCCTCAATCAAGTGCAGTCAGATGACGGGAAAGCCTGTTTTCTTCAAATTTGACAGAGAAGGGACAAAGATGTGGATTGAGGGGGAAAAAGGGATTGCAACAAAAACAGTGTATCCCCAGAAGAAAAGTTTTGACAGGATTGTGCCTCCCATTGATAAAGGCAGGGTGGGGAAATTATTTGCTGTCCATGGAGAAACACAGACAGTTAATGGAATTCCATATGCTACTGTCATAGACAGGACATGTTTAAGGCAGGAAACAAATTCAAAAGATGGAGGGCAGGATAAGTGCGATGCCAGCATTGTCAGTTGTGGAAATTGTAAGCTGCTTTTAAAACATGATATAGAAAACATTGCAGGAAATTGGGACAAGGCTGTCCAGTATGGAACCTGCTACTGCCTTATAAAGCCGAGGGAAGAGTGGACGAATCCGCGTTGTACAGAAAGTGTAGTTGGTAATTGCGATACAGGAGATACAGTGCCGGAGTGTAAAATAGAAAGGCATCACCATACAATGACATTCAGCACTACAGAAGGAGATAAGGAAGGACTGACAATGCTTTCTACGTTACTCTGTTACAGGGGAGGAATAATTACAATTGAAAAGTCTGGACAAGGCAGTATTATAATTAAGGATATGGAACAAAGAATTTCTGAAAAAGTAGATGAAATTAGAAATCATTCTATTGATTCATTGGATGAAATGAAAAATTTAGAAACAATTGAAATTTTAGCTCGGATGATCTATCAAGAGTCGCATACGTTTATGCATGGTGAACAGAATGCAATATTGTACTCTGTAATAAATAGGATTTTTTCCCCTAAGTATTATATATATAATATATATGAAACCCCTTGTTCGGAAAACAACACATTAAAAAATATTCTATTAACGGAAAATCAGTATGAATCCATTCGAGATCATACAAGTGGTTCATATCATTTGCCTGAAGAAAACTCTTTAGATTATAAGGGATGGGAAAATGCGAAAAGGTTGGCGGCAATAATGATGATAGCGCTAGAAGATAATTTACAGATGGATAGTTCCACAAATGATGTAGGAACAGTAAATATTATAAAAAGTGACATTGATAAGAGGTATATCATCAACGATGTTAGCCAACAGTGTGATAGCTGTGGAGCGATTATTGAGAATTTAATTGAAAATAAAACTTATTTCAAAGCAATTAAAAATGTGCCAGAAGAGGAAGGCATGATCTATATTTATACTGATGGGGAAAGGGCTCGGGGAGGACACGTTTTTTGGGGTGAATAAAGGGGTGTAGCCAATATGGGAAAAACAACAAGGGTAGTTTTAAGCGCCTGTATATTGATCAGTCTAAGTTATATGTGTGCAGGAACATTAATAAACGGACAGGATAAGCCGACAAGACGGTCAGCAGCTCAGGAACGGTGTCTAACCATCCAGGAACATGTAGTTGAAAGGCAGAGTGTTAAAGAGAAGGAGATTGATGTATCCAGCAATCAACAGGAACTGATGAATTGCTTCTTAAAGAAAGTAGAAAATGCCTACCAGTATATGTATTGGTTTGAGGGGGAAGACATATTCTTTGAGGATGTGGGAGAGGCAAGGAAAGACAAGTTGCCAGTAGATCTATACTGGTCAGAGGGTTCCTATTATTTTGTACCGTTGGAGTATTGTGATGCGGAAGTGGAAATAGGTGGTAGACTGAGAAATGTCTGGCAAAATGAGTTTTCCGAGGGCAAATATGTATTTTATTACATGGGACCGAATACCGGAATAATAAGGGACTGCTATTGGTGGCATATTCGCTATGAGGGACATATTTTAAAGTCCCAGGTAGAAAAGTTTACTTATCTGGGAACGGTAGAGATAAATACCGCGGTTGATGAAGTGCCGGAGACGGCGATTCTGGAGAGAAATGAATATATTGATGCCGCGTTGGAATTCCTCGAAACAAAAGGGGAACTCCCGGAAGGAAATTATACCATATACATAGGTGATTATATGTACTGCGAGGCGAATCAAGTACGCATATCGGGAGCCATAAGAATGGACGAAACATATAGGTGGTTTGGGGGATTTGTCACCCGAAATGTCGATGGAGACTACGATGTACATTTTCTGCCTACTAATGGTTGTTCCGAGATGTTTGCGACAGTGGAAGAGATACCCTTTACCGAGATGCTGGTCAGGAATGCGATACAGGCAAAAAGGCTTGTGGTTGACCTGGAAATAAAAGGGCAGGGAACTGTAGAAAGCAGGAGGCAGGTGTCAGGATCTTCCAAGACAACAGGACAGAGACAGGATTCCGAAGGAATGGGGTTTGTTTCTCAAACCAGCGTGAGGGCAGCATATAAGAGAATGGAGGATATGTATAATTATTATCAGTGGTTTTATGTAAAACTTCCATACGAAATTGAATGCGCATTTAAGGATGGGGAAACCTATACGGTATATACTGATGACAAAGGAAATATATTCTGGAATCAGGATAAAGGATATTTCGGTATTTATCGTTCGAAACTACAGGCAGAAATCATGGGTCTTCATTGGTCAAGTTACAGGATGGATGGATATTTCCCATATCGTGATACCGCTATGCGGGAACTTGGAACTATAGTCTGGCATACCCCCGAATTACGGATGCCGGAATTGCCCGCAATTGAAGAAGACGGTTACACCAAAGCTGTGGAAGAATATATTCAGCGGCAGACAGCCGGAGGGGAACAGGGTGGGGAATACCATATTTACTATGGGCGATATGAAATGCTGGGCAAGGATATCAGGAATATATCCGTTGCTGTCATAGGGGAAAAAAGTTTTTTTGAGCAATTCTGGGTAACTAAATGGAAGGACGGAACATATGGTTGCATGCCTATCAACGGCGGTTATGCAGAAAACAGCAACATAGAGAAAGAAATAGTTGAGCGAATCATACGGATACAAAATTATTAAGTGATAATGACTAGGAAATAGTGAGTATCTTGGGGAGAAGAAATTGCTGTTGAAAGAAATGAATTGTTATTTTGTTAGTGTAATTGTTTTGGCCTGCCACTTGCTATATGGGAATAATTTTCCTGATACTATTGTGGAAAAGCAAATATATATGACCGGTAGGGAGTTGAAAAACAGTATCATTCCATACAATGTTCCACTGGAGGAGGCTGCGGAGCGAATAGAATACATTTATACATATGAACATATGCTCAGTGACATACCCCGTGATTACGGGAAATTGGGGCCACTTCCGGAGGGCGATGTGCGCTTGGCTATATACGTCACTGAAGGGAACAAGCTGCTGTTTCTGCCGGAAGGCAAGGGAAATAAGGAAGTTCTGTTAAACGGACAATCCAGCGAATTGTATTGGGAAGAGGAGAAGGAGCAATATTTGTTTTACTGTATAAATGATTTTTCGACACAGGAAGGAGGAATACCTGTTAACTCTGCAGGTTATGGGGAGGAACCCTGGATTTTCTGTTGTGCCCTGAAAGAGCGGGATATGCCGTTTGGCGAGGATGAATACTATTTTCCCAGATACGATTTGGATAGCCTGATAAGACTGGGGGACATTGAGGTTTGTTTTGATCCGCAGGAATGGATAGAATTGCCTGATATTGCCACTGAAGAAAATGAATATATTGCTGCTATGATGAAAAATGTGCAGGAAACGTTAGCGGAAAAAGGAAAATTTGGAGAATATGTGATGTATCTGGGAACATACGGAAGAATATGGTATCTGTATAATGAGTATTATGATATTGATACCACAGCATTCAAAGCCAGCGGGTGCATTGTAGGGGAAGATCTGGAACAATATTTTTACTTTACGGTTGAGGATAATGGAAAGGTTGATGCTATAAACGACCAGACATATGTTATGTTAGATCAGGCATATTCCCTTTATCCGCCGTCAGATGCGCAGATCGAGTCGGGTACTTATCCATATTACTTTATAGATGATGATTTTATTCCAGTAAGTCATCCGGAGCACCGTATTCAAAAAGTAAAAGAGATGAACTGGGTTAGGATACCATTCTCAGTCAGAAAGGGTGAGGTCAATCATGCAGGTGCAGATACCGCGGAACTGGACGGAATAGGGCCGGAGCATGCGGAAGAAATTGATTTCAGCAAAATGGACAGTAAAACGGGATTGGATTGGATCTCTTACATATGCAGCTATAGTGAATGGTTCGGCATGAATGAACTGGGATACCAAGAGGGAGAACTCCGGGGGTTCATGGATCGGGAGATTATCCTGTACACATGGCCTGGCAGTGGTTCTGATACGTTGTATTTTGTTCCGGCGGAAATGGTGAACCGGACAGTTACGGGGAAGAACGGGGTAGAATATCCGCTTTATATCAACCGAAACGGGCAGGCGGAATTTTACTGTGCCATGGGCAATCCGGCGGCGGTAAAGGCGGGACATTTGCAGGGGACACTGTGCTCCACAGATACCATGGGGGAAGATTCTGCAGCCGAGCTGGTGATGATCGGCAGGGGTATCCTGAAAAGGACTGACCTGACATTGCTGGAAGTGCCAAAAGTGGAGGGTGATGAATATGTTGCAGCGCTGGAGGGGCATATTAAAGAGATGCTGGCGCAGGAGGGAAAGCTAGGCGAATATAAAATGTATATTGGGGAATATGAGGCGCTACATTCCACCCGTGTATGCATATCGGTGGCTGTTACAGGGGAAGAGGATTATTATTTCAGATACCTGATCGTAAGATCACAAAAGGGCAATTATTATTTCTGGCCTGCAGGCTTTGGATTGGATGGAAGTCTGGAGGAATGTGAAGCTGCAAGACACCACATGAACAGGGTATGTATTGACAGGACAGTGGAGTTGGAGAGGTATGTGTCGGAATTTACTGTAAGGTAAAATGTAAGGCTGTGCCATCAGGATAAAAGATTTTTATGATCAGTGAGAATGCAGGAAGGAAGAGCCAATGAACCGTAAAAACACCTTAGATTTAGCGATAGTCATATCATGTATTACAGGAGTGGTATTGTCATATGTGTATTTGGAGGAACCTCTGGAGCAGGGGCTGAGTATGACCATCCTTGGGATCATGGGACTGGCTTTCCTGATCCTGGCCATTGTGGATTCCCCGAAGAGGGCGAGGCAGGACAGACATAGGGTCGGGAGCAGGGGGATCTCCGAGATACAGCTTCTTGGCGAAGAAAACAATGTAACGGATACATGGGACATTTATGGTAAGACATCCATAGTATTCGGAAGAGATGAAGGGGAAAACCAGGTGGACGTGAACCTGAAGAACACGGATTACGCCGGAACCATCGACGGGGAACATGCCGTTATGAATTATAGCAATGGCTGCTGGTACGTAGAAGATCTGGACAGTGAGAACGGGACCAGGATCCAGCGGGGCGGGAAGGGAAAGAAATACAAGATATCTTCCAGGGAACCCTGCCGGATCGGGCAGGGGGATATCATTTACCTGGGACTTGCACCGATAAGGATACAATAAAGCAGACAGGTATCTGGCGGGCGTTGTGTATGGATAGAAAAGGATGAGCTGCCCCAGATACTGAGCCAATAGTCAGAAAGAAAAACAGATGAATCTGGAAAAACAGATGGGCTTATGATATGGCGGAAGATGAGGTGATGAAATGGACGACAGATATGCGGCTTCCAATGAAGAACAAAAGGACCGGATCCTGAGGGCTGCGTTTGGAGATGAGGCGGAAAAGGAAGAAAACAGGGAGAGCCTTGACTATGTATATGAACTTATGGAGCAGGATATTTTAGATGAATATCTGGTAAACGGTGCAAGGTTAACCTGTGAAAAAGCAACGGCTGCCCCGATAGTTATAGACAATCAGTGTTTTTTTGCGGATATATGCGGGAAAGGAACACAGACCCCGCTGTCAGTTAACCGGAGAATGAAATTATATGACCTGCCATTTGCAAATTTGTCTGATACCAAAAAAGGCGTAAACATTTTTCCGTTTGGGAATTGCACATGCGAGCTGACGGAAGCGGAAAAGCAATACCTCAAGGGCATTCCGGAAGCTAAGACGGAGGGGATCTGCAAGTATCTGATGCGGCTGAATGAAAGCTGGGACATTTTCCCAAGGCTGGAAGGGCGTAATTATATAGAAGGTTATCCTGCCATTGATATGCGCGCAAGGCTTTTCTGTCATAGCAAGGGAGCGTTCATTTATCCTGTTACATCAGGACAGCGAAGTGTAATGTACGGATATGAGGACACGCCGTTGTTTGCAATGGATATCGATGAGGCAATATTCGCCGCAAAACACAACCTGACAGAAGAACAGCTGGTAATTTTTTCGAAAATACAACAGTATTTTGATGCTGACTCCAAACTGGAGCAGGGAAATGTGATTTTTGCGTTTGAGGGTCTAGGAAGCTTTAGCGGTCCTTCAAATAGCGATCATCCTAATGGCCAATTTGGAGCAATATTCATTCTATATCAAGACGGGAAACCACAATATATGTCTGATAAATGCTCTACATTACCGGATAATGTCGGCCCCGCTACAATTGAGGATGGTGTTTATTATGCAGTACATATATTGCATAAGGATACATATCAAGCGCTACAACTATGGACAACGGAAAAAGATCAATGGGTTGTCGGACATTATCATGATGGGAGGGGAGATATAAGACATGCAGATGGTATTAATATGCATGCAGCGGGGCAATTAAGTGAGCATTCCAGTAAGCCCTGGTCTATTGGATGCCTTACTATTGCTGTGTCTGACTATTATGAATTTGGTACTAATGCAGAATTTATAGAACCGCGACATGGAATTTACAATCAAAATTATGCACAAGTTAAAACACTGGGAAATATTAATTTTGAGGAATATGATCCATGGGGTTATGTGGTAGTAAACAGAGATTACATGGAAATAACAGAGAAAAAGAAATTTTTATATGAGGAAAATAGCAATGAAACTAATTAATATATATTGTACTTCGCGAATTGTTTTGATAGTAATTTTAATTATATTTTTAACAGTTAACAATGTTTATGCAAGCGGAGGTGAGGAAATGGAAGGAAGTGAACTTGAGAAATATCTATTGCAAAATGGTATAGGGGAAACCAAGGGATTGTTTGATGGCTTTGAGGAAATGGAGTATGCGTTGTTTCTGGAAACAAATGTTGGGTACGGGGTAACGGGAAATTATTATAGATATGGAATTTATGGAGATTTTATCCGTAACGCGAAAGACGGAGAAAATATCTATTATAATTTGTGTGAAAAAATTACTGGCAGAAACCTTTTTATGAAAACACATGAGGAATGGATTGAAAACAGGGAATGGCATGTTCAAAATCTTTCCCCTGACTTACGGATAGTTATCATAAGACAGTACCAGGAACACTTTCACTATACAGATAAAGCGATTTTCGAAGGAAATATTATTGATGGGGCAAAGAGCATTCTTTCGGAAGTAAATACGTTCTTTCGCATAAAAAAAACGGAACAAGGATATGAACTTATAGATAATGAATTATTGGACAAGAGGGAAAGTATCTCGGAAGAAATGGGGGGATATACATATATATGGTATCTGGAAGATACGACTTGCGTAGAAGAATCCGGGCGTCTACTGGCAATTTCAGAACCAGATAGCCAGGGTATAAGGATATATAGTACAGAAGATTGGAATTTGAAAGAACGCATTATTGTAGATGGTGTAGACGTAGACTATCCTTTGGCAATATCGCAGTTTGTTGGCACTGAGGAAAGTGGCTGGCTGGTATTTTCCAA
>CANDMD010000082.1 GCA_947385725.1 uncultured Lachnospiraceae bacterium
ACCCAACAGAACACTCTTTCCCTACACGACGCTCTTCCGATCTGGAGTTTCTGAGGCTGGCATACTTCAGATCCTCTCCGGAGATCGTAGCGTTATAGGCGCCGCGGTCAAATGCCAGAGTCATGGCATTACGGAAGTTCCGGTTGTTCAGCGCTTCCCTTGCCCTCACCTTATCCTCGTCCGTCTGAGCGGAAACGCCTGCGGTGGTGTCATCATAGTTGGTCCAGCTCGCACGTCCAAGATTTACCCAGCCACAGTAGGTTGTGGCGCTGTTGGTGGTAGTGTAATGATACAGGTCAAAATAGGTCTCTGTCTCTCCGTCAGGTATCTCCTGCTGCGCAAGCACCAGCGAGGAAGGATTGAAGGCACATCCGGAGCTGTTATTATCCTTTACATCGTTATAATTGCGAAGGGCATCAGTGCCGTCATTAAAGTAAATGTTAACCTTGGGTGTGTTGACCGCCTCCGCGTTCCAGTATTCAGGGTTCGCCGCATAGCTGGTCACATTTTTCTCGGTATAGTTGGTAACCAGATAAGGACCACAGTATGCAATGTTGCTGGGGCTGGTACCGTAATTGCCGGGGGTGTATGCCACACCGTCCGCGCTGAAGGTACCGCCCTGTGACTTATAGAAAGAACGGTTCAGGGGAGCAAAGCAGCCATATCCCATCATGGTTATGAATGCAGGGAACGGAGCCTCCAGGGTATACACCAGAGTATAGTCATCCACCGCTTCAACGCCTACCTGGGAGAAATCCGCGATCTCACCGTTGATCCAGGCGTCATAGTTCTTAATGCCGCAGCCTTCAGCGGTGGTCATCAGATAGCCAAGCTCTCCATCGTTGTCAGCCACGTGCTGCATGGAAGCAACCCAGTCGTCCGCTTTCACTTCACCGATCACACGACCCTGCTGATCCACCCAGTTCACACCCTTACGGAGATGGAAGGTATAGGTCAGACCGTCCTCGGAAGCCTCATAGCTTTCAGCCAGAGCGGGCTGCAGCTGGTTCAGCGCGTCATACTCCATCAGTCCGGAATATGTACTTGAAATAAAGTAGGAATCGCTGGTCATACTGGTGGCAATGACATCCCAGGTCACCAGTTCATAGTTAATCTCATAGTTAAAGGTGTCATTCAGGGTATAGCCCTTCTCCTCCAGGAATGCCTTTGCGTCGGCAAACCACGCATCTGCGGTTTCAGACCCCCCCCAGATGTTGATCAGCTCTGCTCTGTCCTCGGAGGTGATCAGTTCATTGGTGATCAGCTGCGTATACCATTTGTACTCGTCCAGACCCCAGAGAACAGTGGAACCGCTGCGGGGTACGATGCGGGACATGGCATAGCTTCCGCCGTTGCCGTACACAGGCTGGAACACGCCTGACTCCAGCAGCTTTGCCTCAGCGAGGGCCATCAGACCCATACGCAGGTCAAGATTTTCCACCTCCTGCTTTGCCGCCTGATAGTACTCATTGAATTCACCCAGGTTAAAATCATAAAGGGCATCGGACTTTTCATCGTAATCCATCGATTCGATGGCCGCCCAGTCGGGTCCTACATAAGCTTCACCAGTAGTACCCCCGTTGTCGGTGCCTGCTGTGGATCCTGCATCGGATCCGCCGGACGCCTCGGCACTGCTGCCGGTACTCGCCGCGTCACTGGAGGGTGCGCTGCCTTCGTTACCGCAGGCTGCCATTCCAAGCACCATAGTAGCTGCCAGCATGGATGCCAGCATTTTTTGTACTTTGCACTTTTTCATAATCTTTCTCCTCTCTATAGATTTCTGCATGCTTTGACACTTTATTGCTGCAAACTATTGAAATCAATAAAAAGGGATAGAATAATACATCTATTCGCTCCCTCGAGAATACTTGTATACAATAAAATGTGTATGCAGTTGTGCATTAACATATCATAGTATAAAATAGACCGCGCGCAATGTCAAGATTTTATTGCGCTTTTACATAAATTGGGGGAACCGTTCCACACTTCTATTTTTCTCACAAATTCAGCTTCTCCATCTTTCCTTTCAGGTCTGAGGAAATCTCACTCACCATATCGGCGGACGCCGCTATTTCCTCCGTGGATGCCGCCAGGTTTGTGACGCGCGAGTTGACACTGTCGATGATATCGATCAGTTTCCCGGCATCTGTGAGCAGCTGCGTGATCGCCTCCTGAATCTGCTCCTTATTGGAATCGCTGTCGCTCGCCGCATCCTTGGAGAAATCCGCCAGCTTTTTGATATTCTCCGCAATGATCGCAAAGCCTCTCCCGGATTCCCCGGCCCTCGCCGCCTCAATGCTTGCATTGAGTGCCAGCAGATTCGTTTCCTCCGCCACATTGGTAATCTCGTTATTATTTTCTTCCAGCTTCACAAGCAGCCCCTGTATGTTCCCCAGGGAAGCCTGCAGCCGATCACAGAAGGAGATCACATCGGCCATGGACATGGATATGCCCGTACTCTCCTCGGCGTTGCCGTTGTTGCCCTGGGACATTTCATTGATGGAACGGTCCAGGCTCGCAAAGTCATCGCTTACCTCCTCGATCAATTTTGAGATCAGCTCATTCTTTGCCATAATCTCAGCATTCTTTTGCTCCATCTCTTCCGCCAGCTCTCTCGAGAGCATATTCTCCTTGTCCACTTCGCCTTTCATGTATTGAATGCAGTTTCTCTTATGATTGCACTCATTGTAAATGGCCGTCGCCATCTCCGTACAGGTATTATAGCCGCAGGCGGAACAATTGATGTTCCTCTGGGCCTCCGTCTGCTTGTCCAGTTCCTCATAGATCGCGTCCAGCTCCGCCCTGTCAGGCTTTCTGATCTCCAATCCCCTGGACAGGTCGCTATAGTGTCTTATAAAATCATTGAGCTTCAGATCCTTAAATTGCTTATTCAGCCTGTCCAGTCTCTGTTTCGGCGTCAGCTTCCTGCTGAACGCATGACCCTTTCCGTTCTTTTTGCTGGACTCCCTGATTCTCTGCAGTTCATAGAGGATATCGTCCGTCTCTGTCCTGGACGCCTCCACTCCCGTACCATAGATACAGCCTTTCGCACAGTTTAAGGCATCCACCATGAACGGCAGTTCTTTTCCCTGGAGGACTCTCTCCTTATAGTCCTCCAGGAACTCATAGGCATGCTGCTCACCCTCAATCTGCCTGATAAACACATCCTCTCCACAGAACCAGTAAACATTCTCTTTCAGTCCGCCCGGCATGGGATAGATCGACCCCAGTCCATACTCGATCTCGTCATTGACCGACGGCCCTGAAATGCCGTGTTCCCTCACATACGCCATGAGATGGTCGAAAGTCACATTGTAGGATACATAGCCTCCGCAGTTAGGGTCGTCGATTTCATTTTTCTTCGCGATGCAGGGGCTGATAAACGCCAGCCTGTCTGGTACTTTCATATACTTCTTCACAAAAATGGCGCCGCACATCATCGGAGAATGGATCGGCATCAGCCGGGGAATCAGTTCCGGAATGTATCTTTCTATGTATCTCACAACGGCCGGACAGGGCTGCGAAATACCGCCCGTGAAATGATTTTCCGTAATGTACTTGATATATCCCCATGTAGTGATATCCGCGCCAAAGCTGACACTGATGATCCGGTTGACGCCAAGCTGCTTTAACCCGCCCAGCACGCTGCCATATTCTTTCGGATAATTCGCCAGAAAGGCAGGGGCTAACAAAAGAGAAATCTTCTCACCTCTCTCCAAATCATGAAAAAAACGTTCCGTGTCGTCATTGAAGCTTCTGGCACTATGTGCACAGGCGTCAAAGCATGCCCCGCAGCTGATGCACTGACTGCCGTCCACGACAATCCTGTTCTCGCCATTTTCTTCCACTGCGTGGTTCGCAGTGAGGACAGGACAGACTGAAATACATTTATTACAGCCCACACAATTATCATTGGTATAGATTAATGCATCCGTCTTCTGATTTTCCATATGTACCTCCGCAAAATGTACCATAGAAACCGCTCCACGATCTCTATGTCCCAAATTTTATTATGTGCCTTTTGTATAATCATTTTAACATATATGGGGAAAAAATCAAAGACTCTGCAAGAATAAAACCTCCTGAAAAGGTTCCATTCGGGAGGCTTTATTCCTGTTTATTTTCCTGTTTGTATTCCTGCTGCCATTTCTTTGCTATTTCTATTACTGTTTCCAATACTATTACTATTTCTATTTCTACTTCTATTTCTATTGCATGTTTTGTTTCCCGGACATTCAGATCTTCTTAAAAGGTTCCATATACTGCGCTGCCCTTCCGAGCTCTTCCTCGATCCGCAGCAGACGGTTGTACTTTGCCACCCTGTCGCTGCGGCAGGGCGCCCCTGTCTTGATCTGCCCGGTGTTCCACGCCACCGCCAGATCCGCGATGGTGGTGTCCTCGGTCTCTCCCGACCGATGGGACATGACGGCTTTATATCCGTTCTTGTGGGCCATCTCCACCGCCTCAAAGGCCTCCGTCAGCGTACCGATCTGGTTCACCTTTACCAGGATGGCATTGGCCGTCTTTAATTTAATGCCCGCGTCCAGACGCTTTGTATTGGTCACAAAGAGGTCGTCCCCCACCAGCTGCACGCTGTCTCCCAGTCTTTCCGTCAACGCTTTCCAGCCGTCCCAATCCTCCTCGTCCAGGCCGTCCTCTATGGAGATGATGGGGAATTTCTCCACCAGACCGGCAAAATAATCGATCATATCCTGGGTGCTGCGCACAATCTCCTGACCCTTCAGACTGCTCTCGCCGGGGAAATGATACATGCCCGTCTTCTCGTTGTAAAGTTCGCTGCTGGCTGCATCCATGGCGATCTTGATGTCCTGCCCCGGGGTGTAGCCGGAGGCTTCAATGGCCTCCACCAGAAAGGTCAGCACGCTCTCGGCATCCGGCAGATCCGGCGCGAAGCCGCCCTCGTCTCCCACGCCCGTGGACAGTCCCTTCTCCTGTAGTATCTTTTTCAGGTTGTGATAGATTTCCGCACAGATCCGCAGTCCGTCGGCAAAGGACTCCGCCTGCACGGGCATAATCATGAACTCCTGGAAGTCCACGGTATTAGCGGCATGCTTTCCGCCGTTTAAAATATTCATCATGGGCACCGGGAGCAGCTTCGGCCCCATGCCGCCCAGATAACGGTAAAGCGGGATATCCAGCGCATTGGCGGCAGCCTTGGCGCAGGCCATGGACACGGAAAGCATGGCATTGGCTCCCAGATTCCCCTTATTGTCTGTGCCGTCCAGTTCCAAAAGCGTCCTGTCAAGAGCAATCTGTTCCAATGCATTCCTGCCCACAAGGGCAGACGCAATCTTCTCATTTACATTCTTTACGGCATGCTGCACGCCCAGACCGAAATATCGTGTCTCGCCGTCCCGCAGTTCCACCGCCTCGAACTGCCCCGTGCTGGCTCCGGAGGGCACGGCGGCAAGCCCCTTGTATTCCCGGCCGTTATCGTGATTGTGCACCGTGACTTCCGCCTCCACGGTGGGATTTCCTCTGGAATCCAGGATTTCTCTGGCGTGAATAGCTTTGATTTCCAAAAATGCAGACATAAAAAACCTCCTTGAGGATATACTTTTATTCCCGCTGAGCAAACAATTTCCAATTGGCTTTACGAATGCCGCGAGGTCTTTGATTTGGTAAGTATATCCCTATAGAAGGTTTCTATTCATATCATATACCGCTGCCGATGCAACAGGCTTCACTCGTTGGCTCGTTACAGAGGATCCGCCACAGTCTTTCCTTCTGTTCCATTCCGAATTTCAGTATCTTCCACAGGGAATCCACCGCTTCCGGGCCGTAGTCGTTCATGTAGGAAATATGCATAAACACCGCGCCCTGCCAGATCAGATCCCATTCCCGCCGGGTGATCTCATCCCCGCCATAGTAACCGGTCAGAAACGCCTCAGCCAGATCCATCCGGTAATTCATCTTCCCAGTGGCGCGGTCATGTTTCACAAACTGCATGATAAAAGGCCAGCCCAGATCCAGGTAGCGGCTGCCAATCCCTGCGTCATCCAGATCAATCAATACAATCTCTCCTTCCGGTGTCCTTAAGCTGTTGTGCGGTCCTATGTCAGAATGAATAAGGCATCTGTCGAGTTTCCTGAAATCTGGCAGCGCATCCAAAATCCCGTCAAATTCCCGTTTAAACTCCTTCTCCATGAACCAGCCGTAAAATTCCGTTTTATCGTCGGACAGGCCGGATGGACAGGAATAATCTGTCAGGGAATGCAGTTTTCTCAACAGTCTGCCCAGATCCCTCTCGTCTTTCCCGTTTTCTTCTAAATTCTCTCCTTCCACGTATTCCAGCACATAAAACCAGTATCCCTGCTTTTGAACATATCCCGTCCCGTCCGGCATATGAAGGATCCGGGGCGCAATCCGCCTTTGATTTCCAAGGTATTCATGAGCGGCTATATTCCCTTCCACGGCTTCCCTTGAAGCTGCTGCCGGCAGCCCCCTTACCAGCAGGATTTTATCGTCAGCCGCAACTTTACAGACCAGTCTGGCGGACTCTCTATGAAAACGCTCCAACAGCCTACCACGGGAAAAGCCATAGCCACGAATGACCGTCTCCAACAGACGTTCCAGTTCGGCATCTGTGTCTTTGGCGTTTTTCGTGTTTTCGGTGATTGCGGCTGTCTCGGCAGCTGCGCCGGTTTCGGCAGTTACTGCGTTCTCGGCGGCTGCGGCAGTTACTGCGGTTGCTACATTGTTTGCGGTTGCTGCTGTTTCCAGATTCAATATTCCTTCCCTTCCAGGATTTCACAGTAATCCTTGTAATTTTTCTCAAGCAGCACGGGCGTGTCCAGCCCGTAGGGGCATTTTGCCTTGCACTGCCCGCAATGGAGACAGTTCTCAATTTTTTTCATCTTCTCCTGTGCCTCCGGCGTCATCTGTGCGGCGGAGGGCGACCTGCGGATCAGCAGGCTCATGCGGGCGCAGTTATTGATCTCGATCCCCACGGGACAGGGCATACAATAGCCGCAGCCACGGCAGAAATCGCCCAGCAGTTCCTCCCTGTCGCGTTTGATGACTGCCGACAGATCCTCCGTCATGGCAGGGGGATTGTCTATGTAGGACAGAAATTCATCCAGTTCACTCTCCCGCTGCACGCCCCAGATGGGGAGCACATTGTCATACTGGGCCAGGAACGCGTATGCCGCTGCGGAATTGGTGATCAGTCCGCCAGACAGCGCTTTCATGGCAATAAAACCCATGTCCGCCTCCTTGCATTTCTGTACCAGTTCGATATCCTTCTCCGTAGCCAGATAACAGAAGGGGAACTGCAACGTCTCATAGAGCCCGCTCTCCACTGCCTCATGGGCCACATTCAGGCGGTGATTGGTGATACCGATATGTCGGATCATGCCTTTCTCCTTCGCCTCCAGCATGGCTTCATACAATCCTGTGCCGTCCTCCGGTCTGGGGCAGAATGCGGGATTGTGGAATTGATAGATGTCAATATAATCTGTCCGCAGATTGTGCAGGGAGGTTTCCAGATCTTTCCAGAAATCCTCTGCTGTGGCAGCGCCGGTCTTTGTCGCGATATAAACCTTTTCCCGCATCCCGTCAAAGGCTTCCCCCAGCTTTACTTCACTGTCCGTGTACCATCTTGCCGTGTCAAAGAAAGTGACACCATTGTCATACGCTTTTCTCAGCAGCCTGACCGCCTCTTCCCGGGAAATCCGCTGGATGGGCAGCGCCCCGAAAGAATTTTTCTCCACTGTGATCCCTGTCTTACCCAATGTTACCCGTACCATGTCGTTTTTCCTCCTTTTTCATTGCCGTCTGTTTTCCATGTCATCTGCAGCAATCTATCTATTTACTCTTCAATCACGCCTGCCCTTTTCCCCAAATTTGCTCTACCCAATAAGCGACGATCTGTCTTACTCCAAAACAGGGCAGGCTTGTCCCTCTTGGCATAAAAGGCATTCCAACGCCGGTCAGCAATTTCAATTATATCACTTTGGGCGTCCATTTGCCACAAAAATATAGGGCGCAACAACCACTGCGCCCATATTTCTCAATGTTCCGGCAACTTTATGAAAACGCTATGGCGTCAACCTGTTGATATCCCTCGGGAAGAGACTCGCCTGACGGACATTCTCAAACTCCAGAAGCCTGGCCGTGAACCGTTCCAGCCCCAGACCCAGTCCGCCATGGGGCGGCATTCCATGCTTATGGATCATCAGGTAGCTTTCAAAGGCCTCCACATCCATTCCCAGCCGGCGCATCTTCTCCATCTGCATATGGTAATCATGGATCCTCTGCCCCCCGGTGGTAATCTCCAGTCCCCGGAATATCAGGTCAAAGCTTACCGTTTCCTCCCTGTTTTCCATATCCTCCATGGCGTAGAACGGCCGTTTGGAAGCTGGATAATGGGTGACAAACACAAACTCGCTGCCTGTCTCCCTGAGAATAATTTCCGAAAGCTGTTTCTCCTCCTCCGGCTCAAAGTCATGGCATTCCCCTGGCTCCCGGCCTGTCCGTTCCTGCACCAGCGCCTTTGCCTCCGAAAACTTAATGGCAGGGATCTCCTCCAGTTCCGGCAGCTTCACCTGCAATAACTCCAGTTCATGGCGATACTCTTCCCGGAGCATTGTCAAGGCTGACCGGAGCATCTGTACTTCCATCTCCATCAGTTCCCGAAAGCTTTGAATATATCCCATTTCAAAATCCACTCCGGTATATTCGTTCAGATGTCTTGCCGTATCATGCTTCTCCGCACGGAATACAGGTCCGATCTCAAAGACGCGTTCAAACACGCCCACCATCATCTGTTTGTAAAACTGCGGGCTTTGCGCAAGATACGCATTTCTCCCGAAATAATCCAGCTGAAAAATATTGGCGCCTCCCTCCGCCCCTGCGCAGACAATCTTGGGCGAATGGATCTCCGTGAAGCCCTCCTCCTCGAAGAATTTCCGGAAGCCCCGCAATATCCCCTCCTGTAATTTAAACACCGCCCGTTCTTTTTCATTCCGCAGGGTCAGCGGCCTGTAGTCCAGCTTATGCTCCAGCGAAGCTTCTATTCTTTTCTGATTCATGACAATTGGCATTTGTGCCTGCGGTCTCGAAAGCACTTTCATCCCATGAATATGCAGTTCGAAACCTGCCTTTGCCCGCTCCTCTCCGATCACCATCGCTGTCAGTTCCACACAGGCTTCCTCCTGAAGCTCCGCCATGACCTCCTGCCTATCGCAGACACACTGTACCGTATACCTTGCCGTCCGCAGGATCACAAAGCAAAAACCGCTCATCTTCCTGACCTTATAAATACTTCCATGCAGTGTTACCATCTGCCCGATATATTCGCACAGTTCTGTTATCTCTATTTCCTTCTGACCGGGATTTTTTCCTACCTTTTCCATCTTTTATTTCATACCTTTCCTTAAATTTTACACAAATAATTCTGTCTTAGGTTCCAAAGTATTTTCCATAAATAGGATAAAACCTTTTGATCCATTCGGGCATCGTCTATATGCCGCATAGTATCACCCCCTTAAAATTCCTCTTCTGGCTCTGCTCATTCGCGCAAAATAAAAGACCACATATCGTATCTCTACGATCCATGGTCTCTCTCCAATCATGCTTCGATCCCCAGGAAACCACGGCAGCACTCGCAGCGCTTGCAGCCGTGGCTATTGTCACCGCTACAAGCGCCTCCTATCGTCGTCCCTGTGAAGTATCTCACTATGATTCCAAAGCATTTTCCATTCCTCTTTCTACATTGTCCTGCGCACAATGCATTTTACTTATATGATACCCGAAACCGGGAGGAGTCAAGCCAAAAGCGCATCACAGCTTCTGCAGGTTTCTTCCTGTGAAATTACAAAATCTTCTCCATCCCCGTCTTATAGGGCGTCAGGCCGCAGCTCTCATAGAACTTCCTGGCGCCCGGATTGCATTCCCACACATTCAGGGTCACATGATAGCAGCCCTGCTCCCTGGCAAACTGCAGCACATATTCATATAGCTGCTTCCCGATATGCTGTCCCCTGAGCGACTCATCCACACACAGGTCGTCAATGTAAAGCGTTTTAATGTCCGTCAGGATATTATCGTTCTCATGCCGCTGGAAGATACAGAACGCATATCCCAGCACCTGCCCCTGATCGTCCACTCCCACGAAAATAGGCCTGCTGTCATCCCCTATGATCGCCAGCAGCTCCTCATCCGTATACTTCCTTGTATTGCCCTTGAATAAATCCGGCCTGCCATTATGGTGCACCGTCAGCACCTGGTTCAGCAGATTGTCAATTCCCTCCATGTCCTGTTTCTGTGCTCTCCTGATCCTCATAGGTACGATTCCTTTCCTGTCTCTGTTTCTTCCCTGCACAGCATTCACCAAGGAACTGCCCCTTCCTTTTGCGCTTACTCTAAATATACTTCTTCAAAAAGTTCATCAAACGTAATCTTCACATTCGGGAAATGGATTATTTTCAGTTCATCCTGATTTTCCTCCCTGATCACTTTCCATAAATAGTACCTGGGAACATTGTTCTCGTAGTCCAGCTGGTATATTTCCACCTTTTTCTGCTCCCAGTCCACAATCCAGTATTCCTCAATTTCCTGCTGTCTGTATAAGTCCATCTTTTCATTGCGGTCATATTTTTCCGTTGACGGACTGAGCACTTCCATCACAAAACGGGGGGCATCGATAAAGGTATTGCCACGCCTTGATTTTACGCGGCAATTGATGGATGCATCCGGAACGACCGCTCTGTCCTCACCGTCATCTGTCCGGAACCTATACTGGACATTATCAGAAAAGACATAGCAGGTACTGTTTCTCAGCTGCTTACGCACCGCGGCGACAAAATTGACAATCACCGCGGAATGCGAAGGGACTGCGCCTGCCATATCCGTAATCTGCAAATTCATATCCATTCCAACCTCCTGGATTCACGGGAATCAGCTTATTCTTTGCCAAAAACTTATCTTCTGTCTTTAAACAACGAATGGATCAGCATACATCCAAATAATACCCCTGCTTCACGGGATCTCAGCTTTATGTGGAGACTGCCCGTATTTTAGTACTACATTGTGAAATTCACTGTTATATGCGCAATGCAGTACTAGTACATAATTGCATTAATTCCTGAGTAATCAGCACTCGCTGTTCGCGCCATCGCTGCGTTGTCGTCAGTCAACAATTGCTTTAGCAATTTGATACCGCATCGCCTCCTTCCTCCGCCTTGCGCTGACGCAAACATCAAGCACTGATTTACTTCAGGATTAATGCAACGATGTACTAGTACCTGTGTGAGACTCTACTGCGTTATTTCCGGGCCAGCAGGGATTTCCCGGTCATCTCCGCAGGCTGTTCCTTCCCCATGATCTGGATCAGCGTGGGAACAATGTCCGCCAGACAGCCGCCCTCACGGAGCGTGTAAGCCTGGTCGTAATTCACCAGGATAAACGGCACCTGGTTCGTGGTATGGGCAGTGAAAGGATCCCCTGTCTCATAGTCCACAAGCTGCTCCGCGTTGCCATGGTCTGCGCAGATGAACATGGCGCCGTCCACCTCTTTTATGGCTTCCACTGCCCTGCCCACACACTCGTCAACGGCTTCCACCGCCTTGACCGCCGCCTCCATGACGCCGGTATGTCCCACCATATCGGGATTTGCGAAGTTAATGATGATCACGTCATATTTACCGGAACGGATGGCCTCACAAAGTTTATCGCATACCTCATAAGCGCTCATCTGGGGCTTCAGGTCATAGGTCGCCACATCCTTGGGGGAATTGACAAGCACCCTGTCCTCGCCCTCGTTGGGCTCCTCCACACCGCCGTTGAAGAAGAAGGTGACATGGGCATACTTCTCCGTCTCGGCAATGCGGGCCTGCTTCCTATGGTTTGCCGCCAGCCACTCGCCGAAGGTGTTGGTCACCGCCACCTTGTGGAAAGCCACTTCCTTATTGGGAATCGTGGGATCATAATCGGAGAAGCAGACATAGGTAATATTTTTCCTTGCTCCTCTGTCAAAGCCTTTGAAATCGTCATCACAGAAAGCTCTGGTGATCTCTCGCGCACGGTCGGGGCGGAAATTGAAAAAGATAATGGAATCCCCGTCCTGAACCGTAGCCACAGGCTTTCCGTTGTCCAATGCAAGGGTGGGCTTTACGAACTCGTCCGTCTCCCCCCTGTCATAAGACTGCTGGATCCCGCAGATACCGCAGGCGGCGGTAAGACCCTCGCCCTTAGTCATGGCATCGTAAGCCAGCTTCACACGATCCCAGTTATTGTCCCTGTCCATCACATAGTAGCGCCCCATCACGGAAGCAATCCTGCCCACGCCGATCTTCTCCATCTCCGCGGTCAGCGCCTCCGCATATTCCTTTCCGCTGGCAGGGGGCGTATCCCGCCCGTCCAGGAAGCAGTGCACATACACCTTCTCCAGGCCGTTTCTCTTCGCCAGCTCCAGTAGACCGTAAAGATGCGTATTATGGCTGTGCACGCCGCCGTCGGACAGAAGCCCCATGAGGTGCAGCGCGCTGTTGTTCTTCTTACAATTTTCCACTGCTTTCAGCAGCGCAGGATTTTCAAAGAAGGTTCCGTCCTGGATCTCCTTCGTGATCCTGGTGAGTTCCTGGTATACGATGCGTCCCGCACCCATATTCAAGTGCCCCACCTCGGAATTGCCCATCTGTCCCTCAGGCAGTCCCACGGCCATGCCGCTGGCGTTGCCCCTCACGAAAGGGTACTCCTTCATCAGTCCGTCCATCACCGGTGTCTTCGCCTGGGCAACCGCATTGCCCTCGGTCTTCTCATTGAGGCCATAGCCGTCAAGAATCATTAGTACTACAGGTTTCTTGCTCATAATTTTCTCCTTATCTTCAAATCTATTTTACATATCGATGCCTGTCTCCGGCATTCTGCCCCGCTTCCCGTCAGTCCTCATCATGATACAACGCCAGGATATTCTCAAATCCTTCCTTCACTTCCGTGAAGGCTTTCAACAGCTTCGGCGAGAAAGCGCCGCCGTGGCCGTTGACGATCATCTGGTACACCTTATTCTTATCATATGCGCTCTTGTAAACACGCTTTGAAGTAAGGGCATCATACACATCCACAAGCGAAACGATCTGTGCTGCAATACTGATTTCGTCTGCCTTCAACCCATCGGGATAACCCCTGCCATCGTATTTTTCATGATGGTGTCTGGCAATATCGTATGCATAATCATACATTTCTTTGTCAATAAGGCAGACCCTCTCCTGAATAATCTCCGCTCCCTTTGTGGTATGGGACTTTATCAGTTCGAATTCATCTTTCGTCAGCTTGCCGGGTTTTAAAATGATACTGTCCGGGATAGCGATCTTCCCGATATCGTGAAGAGCAGAAGCCCAGCCGATCCGCTTCAGTTTTTCACGGGTAAGTCCATATTCCGGATACAGCTTCATGATACTGTTTCCCAGGCACAGGGAGTACTCCCTGATACGCTTGATATGCTGTTTGGACTCCAGATTCCGAAATTCCACAATATTGCTCAGGGAATCAATAATGACCTCATTTACCTGGCTCAGTTCCTCCGCCTGCTTCTTCAGGATGTCATTCTGTTTCTGGATGCTCTGGTTCTGCTTCCTGACCATGGATTCCAGATCCATTTTATACTGGAACCACCCGATCGCATTACTCACCACCTGCTTTACCACTTCCGGCTGGTATGGCTTTTTGAGATAGCTTGCTATGCCGTATTCATACCCCTTTTTTTCCATTTGGGAAGAACTTTCCCCCGTAATCATGATAAACGGTATCTTATCCAGGATCTTCTTCCCTTTCAGCCAATCCAGCACCTCAAATCCTCCCATCACAGGCATGATATTGTCCAACAGGACAACCGCGATGGAAGCAAAGTTTTTGCTCAGCATTACAATCCCTTCCTTGCCGTTGGCAGCCTCCAGGATTTTGTATTCCGACTGGAATAATTCAGCCAGGATCCCACGTTCTATGGCATTGTCTTCAAAAATCAAAATCGTATCACGCTTCATTTTTTTCCAACACTTTCATTTTTTATAAAGATGTCATCACTACATTTTTGTTCCGGAGTTTAAATGCAATTCTGTTCACATCCCCCGACAGGGCATACTTGATGCCGTTGATCACAATAACGCTGCCTTCGAATGCCTTTCCCCTGACGCTGACGGGGTTTTTCATAGTCTGCTCCGTCATGTTGACCAGCTTGGACGCTTCCGCATCCATCTCTGCCAGTTCACGGTTTTTGGCCTCCAGGGTGGCATATATTTTCCATCGCAGATCCTCCGGTATCTTCCCCCTGGCGGCTGGATTCTGAAGAATCTTGTTCCATTCTTCCCTCATCACCGTGATGTCGCTTATGAGCAGTTCCCTTTTTTGGGTATACTCAGCCAGCTTTTTCTCATAAAGTTCGGTTCGCCCTACTTCCAGCTGGGTTTTGAGATGGTTCTTGTTGCCGAGATTATAGGTTTCCACTCCCCGCACTGCGCAAACCCTGCCGCCAAGAAGCATTCCCTTGCTGCCTGAAACGATCACTTTGCCCAAAGTGCTGATATTGCTCTTCATGATATAATTTGCCTTGACATTACCGCCAGCCGTGATATTCGCAGCTTCGAAAAAGCTTCCAGAGACCTCACCCCCGGCCTCGATAAAGCAGTCTCCTTTGGAACAGCTGCCTTTCTTTATCATAATGTTTCCCCCGGCAATCAGCCTTGCCGCCTCCACATTATACTCGATAATAATGTCTCCGCTGGCCTTGATGTACCCATCGGAATAAATGCTGCCCACCACATATACGGAACCATCCACCTCCAGTTTGCCGGTAACGGCAGTCACGTCTTCCCTGACGATCAACATATTGGTAATGATAATACGGCCTCCGGTATATTCAAATTTGCCATTCATTCTTGAGATGTAGGTTACACCGTCCGGCGCGATTATAAATCCTTCTCCGCGCAGCCGCTTCTGGTCGGTTCCCGTCTCGCCGTGCAGGGTCTCGCCGTAGATATTCTTCCCGTCCGTACCCTCC
>CANDMD010000083.1 GCA_947385725.1 uncultured Lachnospiraceae bacterium
GGCGGATGGACTCCGGGCGGAGATTCTGGCCGCCTTCCCGGGAAAACAGCAGGATATCAGGACGTATTCCCCCCTGGCCCTGGCTTACATCGGGGATGCGGTCTATGACCTTATCATCCGAACGGTGGTAGTGGGGAGGGCAAACCGGCCGGTGAACGAACTTCACAGGACTGTTGTGAAATACGTCAGCGCCAGCGCCCAGTCCAGGATCGTGCAGGCGCTGATGGAGAGTCTTACCGAGGAGGAGAAGTCCATTTACCGCAGAGGGAAAAATTCCAAGCCCCATACCACGGCGAAAAATGCTTCCGTGGCAGATTACCTGAAAGCCACAGGCTTCGAGGCGGTGATCGGCCATCTCTATCTGACGGACCGCATGGACAGGGCGCTGGAGCTGGTGCGAAAAGGCCTTGAACTGGTCAATATGGAGCTATAAGCGTGAGAAGAAAACCTAATCGCTTGCGGCAGCCGCTTCGCGAAGACTTTCTACGGCGCGGAAGCAGCGTCTTTCTCACACGGCAGAATGCCAAGCGAATGAGTTCGCTTGGGGCGGGCATTCTTCTTGGAACGAAGTTCCATGGGATTGGTTTGTGCCGCCGAAGACGGCATGGCGGAAAGTCTGAACTGTTACAAGGGAAGTGTGGCTGCGGCGGCAGGATGCGAAAGGAGAAAGCATATGGCATATGAAGAAGTTACCATAGAGGGGCGAAACGCTGTGATTGAAGCGCTCCGCTCCGGCAGGGCGATAGATAAACTGTATATTTTGGACGGCTGTCAGGACGGCCCTGTCATGACTGTCAGGCGGGAGGCAAAGAAGCGGGATACCATGGTGAAGTATGTGACCCGCGAGCGTCTGGATCAGATGTCGGATACGGGAAGGCACCAGGGCGTGATTGCCGTTGCCGCCGCTTATGAGTATGCGGAGGTGGAGGATCTCCTGGCGGCAGCCAGGGAGAAAGGGGAACCTCCTTTTCTCTTCCTGCTGGATAATATCGAAGATCCCCATAATCTGGGCGCAATTATCCGCACCGCAAACCTGGCGGGAGCCCATGGCGTCATCATCCCCAAAAACCGGGCGGTGGGGCTGACGGCCACTGTGGCCAGGATCTCCGCGGGAGCGCTAAATTACACACCGGTAGCCAGGGTGACGAATCTGGCAAAGACCATTGAGGAGCTAAAACAGGAAGGACTTTGGTTTGTCTGCGCGGATATGGATGGGACCACCATGTACCAGCTGGATCTGAAAGGCCCTATTGGCCTTGTGATAGGCAGCGAGGGACAGGGAGTGGGCAGGCTGGTGAAGGAAAAGTGCGACATGACGGCGGACATTCCCATGAAGGGGGACATCGATTCCCTGAATGCTTCCGTGGCGGCAGGCGTGTTGGCGTATGAGATCGTGAGACAGCGCATGCTCTAGTATAACTCAATGTTAATAGCCCTATGTTCATTCTTTTGGGCAGTGCTGACTTTCATTACTTTATTCGCTGCGTCAAACATATGGTTAATTAATGTGGACTATACTAGGGAACTAAGTTATTTGTCGAACGATGTGCCAGGGTAACGGGGGAAATGGCAGTGGCGTATAAAAATGCGAATTATGAACCATATACGGACGAAGAATTGATAGACCGCCTCCGTCACGGAGAGGATGCCATAATGGATTATATCTGTGACAAGTATAAGAACCTGGTGCGGAGCAAGGCAAGGTCGATGTTCATCCTGGGGGCGGACAGCGACGACCTGATCCAGGAGGGTATGATCGGTCTGTTTAAGGCAGTCCGCGATTATGACATGGGAAGGGATGCCAGCTTCTTCACCTTTGCGGAACTGTGCATCAGCAGGCAGATGTACACGGCGGTGCAGGCGGCGAAGAGGCGGAAGCATTTTCCCCTGAATACTTATATTTCGCTGGATGCAGGCAGCACCAACCAGGAGGGCAGGGAGGAAAGCACTCTGGCGGAGCTGCTCGCAGACAGGGCGGAACTCAGCCCGGAGGAGATGGTGCTGGACAAGGAGCGGGTGGCTTACCTGGAGAAGACCATAGAGACGGAGCTGAGCGATTTTGAAAAGCAGGTGCTGGACCTCTACATGACAGGCATGAGTTATTCCCAGATCGCCAGGGTACTGGGGCGGGAGGAGAAGGCTACCGACAATGCATTGCAGAGATTGAAGGCAAAAATAAGAAAAATATTATAAATATTATAAAAGTGTTAATTATGATAGGAACCTTGACTTTAAACAGTCAAGGTTTTATAGTAAGTAACGAAATAAATATAGTTTAGGAGTAAGAGAGATGATCTCAAAATTCAGTGTCAAGAAGCCTTATACGGTTCTGGTAGGGGTAGTGCTGGCGATCATTCTGGGCGTGGTGTCCTTTACCAGGATGACAGCGGATCTGCTGCCCAATATCAGTCTTCCCTATGTCATTGTCATGACTACATATCCCGGCGCCAGCCCGGAGACGGTGGAAATGGTGGTAACCCAGCCGGTGGAAGCCAGCATGGCGACAGTCAGCAATATCGAGGGTATCAGCTCCATATCTGCTGAAAACTATTCCATGGTGGTATTGGAGTTTGCCCAGACCGCTGATATGAATGCGGTTTCCCTTGAAATCCGGGAAAGTCTGGATCAGATCAAGAGCTTCTGGGATGATTCCGTGGGCAATCCCATCATCATGAAGCTGAATCCCGATATGCTGCCGGTGATGATTGCGGCAGTGGGAGTGGACGGCATGGACACAGGAGAGATCAGCGTTTATGTCCAGGATTCCATCATGCCTGAGCTGGAGAGTATAGAAGGGGTGGCAAGCGTCAGCGCCACCGGCCTGCTGGAGGAGAGCGTTCATGTGATCATCCGGCAGGATAAGGTGGACGAACTGAATGAGAAAATATTTGCGGCCATTGACGAGAAGATGGAGGAGGCCGAGGAGGAACTGGAGGACGGCAGACAGCAGCTGGAGGACGGCAGGAAAGAGATCTCTGACGGCTGGAAGGAGCTGAACGACGGGCGGAAGGAGCTGGAGGACGGCAGACAGGAGCTTGTGGACGGACAGAGGGAACTGGATGAAAACAAGAGCAAGCTGGAGGACGGAAAGGATACGCTGTCGGAAGGGAAGGAGCAGCTGGAGGCTGCACAGGCCAAGACCGCGGCGGAGCTGGCGGCGAAGAAGACGGAACTGCTCACACTGAAATCACAGCTGGATAATATGAAGAGCAGTCTGACCACGGCAAAGCAGCTGGAGGATCAGATCACACAGATGGAAGCGGGGCTTCCACAGCTGGAGGCGGGAATCCAGCAGCTGGATGCGGCGATAGACGGCCTGGGGACATTAAAGTCCGGCGTGGAAGCAGGGATGATAACAGATACCGACATGATCAGGCAGATGATCTCGCAGGCTCTCGGTGACAGTGCGGACGAACTGATGGGAACGGTTTCTGACTGGACGGATACAGCTGCCGTGAGCAGTCTGCTGAGCAGTCTGATCGCCGGAGCGCAGGAGCAGCAGGCGGGTCTGACAGCCCAGAAGCAGCAGATTGAAGCGACGCTCCCCAATATGAAAGATGCCCTGAACGCCCAGACTTCCGGTCTCGGCTATGAGGGCTACGCCGCAATGATCAACCAGCAGATGACAGCCATGGGCATGACTGATCTGGATACAGCCATCGCCACGATCAATGCGGGACTGTCGGAACTGGAAAAGGGTGAGATGACGGCCGCCATAGAATTTGCCAACGGCAAGGCATCCATCTCTCTCGGAGAGTACCAGATGGGACTGGCCGGTACCCAGCTGGACGCGGCGCAGAAGCAGATCGACAGCGGCTGGGATGCCATGAAGGATGCGGAAGACCAGCTCAACAGCGCGGCTGACCAGCTGAAGGAAGCCCAGGATCAGATGAAAGATGCGGAAGACCAGCTGAAAGAGGGAGAGGAACAGCTGGAGGATGCAAGACAGAATGCCTATGATTCCGCGGATCTGAACGGGATCCTGACAGTGGAAGCCATAGAAGGGCTGTTGACGGCGCAGAATTTCTCCATGCCTGCGGGTTATGTGACGGAGGAGGGCGTTGACTATATGGTCCGGGTGGGGGATAAGCCCTCCACCGTGGAGGAGCTCCAGGCCATGCCGCTTCTGGACCTGCATATGGACGGGGTGCCCGTGATCACCCTGGGAGATGTGGCGGATGTATTTTATACGGATAATTCCGATGAGATCTATGCAAATGTGGACGGAAGCGCGGGTATCATGCTGACCATCCAGAAACAGACCGGATATTCCACCGGTGAGGTTTCCGATCTGCTGGCCGACCGCTTTGAGGAGCTGATGGAGGTCAACCCTGACCTCTCCCTGATCACGCTGATGGACCAGGGAATTTACATAGACCTGGTCATGGATTCCATTATCAACAATATCCTTTTTGGCGGTCTGCTTGCGATCCTGATACTGATCGTATTTTTAAAGGATCTGAGGCCTACGCTGGTGGTGGCGTTTTCCATTCCCATCAGCCTGGTGACTGCTATTGTATGTATGTATTTCAGCGGTGTGACACTGAATATCATTTCCCTGTCCGGCCTGGCGCTGGGAATCGGTATGCTGGTGGACAATTCCATCGTGGTGATCGAGAATATCTACCGCCTGCGGAGTGAGGGATATGCGGTGAAGGAAGCTGCCATGGAGGGGGCGAAAGAGGTCTCCGGCGCCATCATGGCATCCACGCTGACCACCGTCTGCGTGTTCCTTCCCATTGTGTTTACGGAAGGGATCACCAGGCAGCTGTTTGTGGATATGGGTCTGACCATTGCCTACTCGCTGCTTGCCAGTCTTGTGATCGCAATGACCGTTGTGCCGGCTATGTCCTCCAGGATGCTGGTCAAGACAAGGGATCAGAAGGAGGGAAGGCTGTTCGGCGGCCTGGCAAAAGGGTATGGGAAGCTGCTGGCGCTCTCCCTGAAGGTGAAGCCTGTGGTGTTCATCGTTGTGCTGGCTCTGCTGGCGGCGAGTGTGGCCCTGGCATTTACCAACGGTACTGCCTTTATGTCAGATATGGATTCCAACCAGCTGACGGTCACTGTGGAACTGGAGGAGGATGCCACGCTGGAGGAGACGGCAGCCCTGACAGATCAGGTGGTGGATGCTATCCTCTCCATAGAGGATGTCCAGAATGTGGGCGCCATGACGAGCGGTACTAATATGTCGCTTCTGGGGGGCGGCGGTTCCGGCGGAGCGGCAAATGTAACTTCCATCTATGTGGTGACCCGCGAGGACAAATCCATGACCAATGAGAAGCTGGCGGATGTCATTGAGGAAAAAACCGCCGGCCTGGACGCGGAGATCACAATCGACACTTCCAGCATGGATATGTCCGCCATGGGCGGAAGCGGCATTTCGATTCAGGTGCGGGGACGCGACCTGGATACCCTGCAGCGGATCGCCGGAGAAGTGGCGGCAATCCTGGAGAATGTGGAGGGCACCGCTGAGGTCAGCGACGGGCTGGAGGAGGCTGACGAGGAGCTTCGTGTGCTCATTGACCGCGACAGGGCGGTGAATTATGGTCTCACGGTCGCCCAGGTATTTACCCAGATCTCCGCAAAGCTTGCGGAGGCCAGCAGCGCAACCACGCTGGTAGCGGTTGACAAGGATTACAGTGTCTATGTGATGAACGGCAGTGACATTGAACTGACAAGGGCGCTGGTGGAAGAGATTGAGATCAGGGGTACGGACGAGGACGGCGAGAGCGTAAAGGTTCCCCTGTCCGAACTGGCGTCCTTTGAGCCCGCATATGCCCTGACTTCCATCAACCGTGCGGAGCAGACCAGGTATGTGCAGGTGTCTGCAGCCATTGCAGAAGGCTATAACGTGGGTCTTGTGGCGGACGACGTGGAGGAGGCATTGGCGGATTATGAGGTTCCCGCCGGTTACCAGCTTGTATTTTCCGGTGAAAACGAGACGATAGAGGATGCCATGGAGCAGATGGTGCTGATGCTCGTCCTTGCCATTGCCTGCATGTATCTGATCATGGTGGCGCAGTTCCAGTCCCTGCTGTCCCCCTTCATCATTATGTTCACCATTCCGCTGGCATTCACAGGCGGCTTTATGGGCTTATATGTCAGCGGCAGCGAGGTCAGCGTCATCGCCATGATCGGATTTGTCATGCTGGCGGGAATCATTGTAAATAATGGTATTGTGCTGATAGATTATATGAACCAGCTCCGGGAGGGCGGCATGGAGAAGCGGGAGGCGATCCTGACCGCAGGGCGCACCAGACTGCGCCCCGTGCTGATGACGGCGCTGACTACCATACTGGCCCTGTCCACCATGGTATTCAGCAACGATATGGGATCGGAAATGGGGAAGCCCATGGCGGTGGTAACCATAGGCGGCCTGCTTTACGGTACGCTGCTGACACTGGTGGTAATTCCCTGCATCTATGACGTCATGATCAGGGAGAAGAAGCAGAAGGGTGAGTAAACATCGCAGGAAAGGCCTGCGATATGCAGGAGGATAAAATGGATTCGTTGGATCGAAACAGCAGGTCTCGGTTTCGCGACTTGAATGAGACCTTAAAGCGTGCAAAGAGATGTCTGCCGGAACCGGAATATCAGGAAGTATATCATTCCTATCATGCGGTGATAAAAAACACACTGCTCTTTCTGGCGGTAGTCTGCCTGCCCGTCATCCTCATATGTCTCTATATTTTATTTGGGTCACTGTCTGCCGGAGAGGAACTGGTAGACGGCTCTGTAGAATGTATCACTGCGAGGATGGATTATGACGGCAATTTTTACTGGACCCGGGATTCAAAAGTATATAAATACCCTCTCAGCGGTTATGGAATGAGCACTGCGGAATATGCCGTCGGGGACAGGGTCAGGGTGTATCTTGACCAGAGCGGTCAGATTGTGGCAGTGACTTCCACGCCGGAGCACAAGGCGGGAACCGTTACAGGCGCAGCAGCATGCATTGGCAGTATACTTTTTCCAGTGCTGCTGATACTGCTGGTACATTGTCCCATAGCCAGGAAGACTTACGGAAAAGCCTGGTATGAATTTAACCGACAATATCGCTGAGTACCGGCACGGAAGAAGGCATCCATGTGAGTCCTGAGGCGATGAAATCCCCTGTATATCATCAGAATTTGTGAATTTTGTGTGAAAAATAGTTCCTTCGGCCCGGAGGGAACTATTTTTTGTTCTGAAAAAATGTATCTTGTCCCCGTCTTACTGTAATGGTAGCATAAGGAAAAATCATATTATAAGGAGGAGATAATAACAATGAGACGGAGAAAGCAGCTTTTGGCTCTTTCGCTTGCCGCCATGATGGTATTGGGGGGGGTATTTAGTCCTGAGACCATATTAAGTGTGCGGGCAGAAGGGTCAACGGTACAACAGGAGACTGTCGATGAAAAGACAGCGCCGGACGTATCGGAACAGCAGGGTACGGACAGTACGGCGGCAGATGCGGCAGCTCAGCCCGGAACAGCCGGCGCCGGGGAAGGTGCACCGGCAGATCCAGTAACGGACGGGGCGGCAGGGATACCGGAACAGCCCGGAACAGGTGCATCGGCAGATCCAGTAACGGACGGGGCGGCAGGGATGCCGGAACAGCCCGGAACAGGTGCACCGGCAGACCCGGGAACGGTGGTAACACCGACAGAACCAGAAACCGGTGATGCCGGGGCAGATCTACTGACACAGCGCGGGACAGTCAGCGGAGGTGACGCCCTGCCCTCTCTGCGCGCAGGCGAGGGATGGGAGACCGTGACAAAATCGGTTGACCTGAGCGGCGGACTGCAGGCCGGCACTGCTTACGGAGACAGCCAGTATGTGAATATTACCGTATTGGAGAATATGAACTCTGCGCCCGCTACGGTAACGGGCACTGATATAGGGGAAGTAACACAAAGCGGCGCGGCGGCTTTGGCAGGAGATATTACGACATATCTTTCCGGCTTCTCCAGCTCGTATACGGTAGCCGGGACGACCAATCCTGTGGGCTCCAAAAACGGAGCGGTTCCTACCGGCGGGGCAGTGGTACAGTTCACAGCGGTGGAAGACTGTACCATAACGATTGTTATGAAAAAGAATGCGGGCAAGAAGTTCTTTTTTTCCATGCAGGGTCAGACCAGCAATGCTACAGCGCCTGATGAAAGCGCCTGTTTACAGGGCTATGTGGCGGTGAGCTATGACCTGGAAGCAGGAAACACCTATTATGCCTGCAGGGACGGTTCCAAGGCTACCATCGCGGGTATCCTTTACTCCTATCAGGTGGAGAAAGCGCCTGTGGAGATGGAAACCGTGACAAAATCCCTGGATCTGAGCGGGGGCTTGATGGCCAGCGACACATATGGAAATGACCAGTATGTGAATATCACCGTAATGGAGGACATGCCTGCCAAAACGCCTCCCAAGGTTTCGGTAAAGGACAATATTGAGGAAGTGGTGCATAGCGATACCGCTGATATTGCAGCTGACATTACAAGCTATCTTTCCGGCTTCACCAGTTCATGCACGGTGGCCGGGACGACCAACCCTGTGGGCTCCAAAAACGGGGGAGTCCCTACGGCAGGGGCAGTAGTACAGTTTACGGCGGTAGCGGACTGTACGGTAACGCTCATTCTGGAAAAAAATGCAAGTAAAAAGTTCTTTTTCTCCATGCAGGGTCAGACCAGCAATGCTACAGCGCCTGATGAAAGTACGGCTGCAAAAGGCTATGTGGCGGTGAGCTATGACCTGGAAGCAGGAAATACCTATTATGCCTGCAGGGACGGATCGAAAGCTACCATCGCGGGTATCCTGTACTCCTATCAGGTGGAGAAAGCTCCCGGCGGGGAGGAGCTGATCGACGGTGTGATCGCATTCCCCGGCGCGGAGGGCGGCGGAATGTATGCCACCGGCGGCCGCGGAGGTGATATCTATGTAGTGACCACGCTGGAAGACTATGCCAAGGGTCAGGAGGCTATCCCCGGATCTCTGCGGTACGGCATTGAGAGTGCCCCCGGCAGCGGCAGGATCATTGTGTTCAACGTAGGCGGAACCATTGACCTGAAGCAGCGCCTGAGCTTCAGCGGTCTCCAGAATATATCGCTGGAAGGTCAGACCGCGCCCGGCGACGGTATTACAATTGCAGGATATGATACGGACATCAGTAATTCCAAGAACCTGATCTTCCGTTTTCTTCGTTTCCGTGTGGGAACGGATAATCTGCTCAGCGGCGGAGATTCCATGGACGCGCTGTGGGGCAGGGATAATGACACCTTCATGGTTGACCATTGTACTTTCAGCTGGAATACGGATGAAACCCTTTCCACATACCGGGGACGGAACGGAACAGTACAGTGGTGTATCGTTTCGGAGAGCCTGACGGTGTCGGGACACTCCAAGGGACGCCATGGTTACGGAGGAATCTGGGGCGGAGACAATGTGGTATTCCAGTATAACCTGGTGGCTAACCACACTTCCAGAAATCCACGTATCGGCGGAGGCTCCATGGGGGATCCCACATCCGACGGAAGTATGGCGACGCTCCAGCTGAGCAACAACGTACTGTACAATTACGGATATAACAACTGCTACGGCGGGGGATATACCTACAGCAATTATATCAACAATTACCACAAGATCGGTCAGGGAACCAGGGACAATATCAAGGATCAGCAGATGGATGCGGGCGAGAAGACCAAGCCCGGCGGATTCTACATAGCAGGAAACGTGGTGGAACGCCAGGACGGTACAGTGAGTGATTACGGCGACAGCGGGATCAAAAATTCCGGGGATCTGGAAGGGGATACCATGACGGTCATTTCCGGAACTCCTTATGTGCCGGATACATCCAAGGAAGGCATCGAATTTAACGGGTTTGACACGGTTACCTTGCGGAGCGCAAGAGAGGCTTACGGCCTGGTGCTGGACAGTGCGGGAGCCACTTACCCCAGACGTGACGCCATCGATGCGAGAGTGATCAATCAGGTCAGGACGGACACAGGTACTTTTATCAATGTGCCGGAAGAGGTAGGCGGTTATTGTGCGCCCACCGTGTACAGAGAAGACGGCTACGATTCGGACGGCGACGGCATCCCGGATGCATGGGAGGCTGCTAACGGGCTGGATGCCAATGATCCGTCGGACAGCAGGAAAATCATCCGCACAGGAACTCTGGGCGACGGAAAATACGGTTATTCCTGGATCGAAGTGTATGTAAACGAACTGGTGGAAGACCGGATGGACGGCTATGTCGCTTCCAACCCCACAGTGTCCATTGACCTTCCTGACAACACGCTGGTCAATGAAGGCTCCAATGTGACGGTGACAGCCAACGCTTCCGACGACAGCGGTATTGCCAAAGTAGAATTCTACAATGGGAATCAGCTGGTGGGAACCGCCGACAGTGCGCCGTATCAGTGTGTGCTGACAGGACTGGCTGACGGTACTTATCATATCAGTGCAAGGGCATACGACAATAACGGGTTTGCCACCCAGAGTAATACTTCCAGACTGCATGTAAATTCCACGGCAGGAACCGGCGAGTGGATCAGTGCGGATATCGGAAGTCCCGCAGTGGCGGGTACGGCTTCCCTGACAGACGGCGTTATGACCGTGAAGGGCTCCGGCAAGCTGGGCAGAAGCGAAAGCTCTGTGGGCGGACAGAGATATTCGGATGCCTCCACGGATGATTTCCATTATGTTTACCGGCAGTTTACCGGCGACATGGAGCTGGTGACCAAATTGGATTACTTTACCACGGTGGATAACCATACCTTTAACGGTATTATGTTCAGGGAGTCGCTGGACGCGAATTCCGCAGCGGTAGGCCTGGGACTTTCCCTGGTAAAGATCGATATCAACACCACCTGGTCGGCATACATGGTGGAAAGAGCGGAAAACGGCGGAAACATGAGCATGATCAGCGAGACCATAGACAGTCCCGAAGCAGCCGAAAAGGCCGGGATACCTTTGGTTTCTGAACTGAATTTCAAGGAGGGCAATACCTATAACGGAACCTGGCTGAAGCTGTCAAGGGAAGGAAGCTCCTTCCACGGATTTGTATCGGATGACGGCACTACCTGGATCCCTGTGGGAACCCTTGAGGCTGATCTGCCGGAGACGGTGTATGTAGGATTTGCGGTAGATGCCAATAAGGTGGCTAATGACCTGGAGAATTACTCCACGGCGAAATTCTCCAATATCACGATAAACAAGGATTTTGCGACGATAGACTATGTAGTGAAGAATCTGGATATGGTGGGCGCGGAGAGGATTTCAGTCGGTGAGGATCTGTCCGTAAGGCTGACTGCCAAGAAGGGGTATCTGCTTCCTGACACCATTCTGGTAAGTACGAATAAGGGAGAGCCGGTTGAGTTTACCTATGACAAAGAGACAGGGATGATCTCACTGGCGAATGTCACACAGAATCTTGTGATCAAGGCGATCGGCATCAAACGGGAAGTGACCAAGGTAGATTATGAGATCGTGGACGACGGAAACTTCCTGACGGTGACGGACAACGGAGACGGCACCGTAACGCTGGAGCAGACGGCGGCTACGGGGGCAGTGGCAAAGGATATCAACACGCCGGCGGTGAATATGAGTTATATTCTGTTCCCTGAGACTACGGAATTCCAGACCATGTCCATGAAGATAACGATCAAGGAGTTACCCGGAACGGATAATAAGGATAACTCGGGTGTGTTTGTGGGAGCATTCAATGTCGAGGGCAACATGTTTTCTTCCCTGGGCTTCAGGGCGTCAACGGCGAAACCTCAGGAGGCTCTCTGCGGATATTGGACGAAGACTACCGGAAAAGTGGGCAACGGAAATCCGAAACAGGCAGTTGCGTTAGATACGGAATATGAACTGGTATTTAAACCCAATGGAAAGGACGGATACCTGGTGACCTGGTCCACTGCTGACGGAAGAAAGGGTTCCAAGGAATTTAAGGCCAACGAAGGCTATATGCAGGCGGGAGACCCTGTGCGTTACGGAATCGGTATGCTTGGCGCTACGGCAGTCGTTTCGGATATCATCCTGATCGACCATGAGGACAACCAGATCTATCCTGAGCTGGTGCTGAGTGAGATTCCTGAGGATGAGTCGGGAACGATGGACTTTAACATTAAGTACACCGGCGGATTGAAGGATTGCGAAGTAACCGTGAATCAGGAATTCCTGGCATATGCGCCGGAGGATGTGGAGAAGATCGAGCTGCGTATAAAACCTGTGCGCGAACAGAGTGAGATTCCCGGTGTAGAATTTGATCAGTCCGTCTCCTACGATCTGGGTCTGTATGTGGACGGCATTATATGGAATAAAGAATTCTGGACTCCTGTGACAATCACAATGCAGATACCGAAGGAGATTGACAAGGACAGAGAGATCCTGGTATACCATATCCATGAAGGCGAGGCTCCTGTTAAGCTGGATCCGGTGTTTGACCTGGAGAATAATACATTCTCTTTCACCGTAAACAAGTTCAGTATCATTATGATCGCGAATGAGAAGGCTTCCGAAATTGTTCCTACTCCGACGCCTGCTCCGGGTTCTTCGGAGGATGGCGATGATGATGTGGAAGAGACAGGAGAAAATGTGACTACACATGCGACCAGGACCGGCGACCATATGAATGTTGCCGTGATAGTCTGGAGCGTCATTCTGCTGGCGGCTGCGGCAGGTGCGGGTGTGTTGGTATACCTGCGCAGGCGCAGGCCGGGAGAGGGCGAATAAAGCCTGTGAGACTGTGAAATGTCGGCCGGTGCGGTGCAGACCGCACCGGCCTTGTAAGGACAAGTGTATGAAAAAGCATATAAAATGGAAAAGATCGGAAATAATCACCTTTTGTGCGCTGGGAATGGTGGGGATAGCGGCAATTGTGGCATTGCTCAGTATCCTTCTGGAGTATACGACGGGTGATGCCACATACCATCAGATAGAAGCATATGTGCTGCTGCCGGAGGAGGAGCAGGAGATTCTTCCGCCCCGCAGCTCCGGAGGCGGTCACGGCGGGACAGGGCAGCAGGAAACTGCCGGGGAAGCGGCGGCTTACTCGGAGAATCAGGTATATTATGGGAAAAGTCCCCAGGTGGATTTTGAAGGGCTTAAGGCCAGGAACAGTGATGTGGTGGGATGGATTTACGGGCCCGGAACAGCAATCAACTATCCGGTGGTACAGGGATCGGATAATGAATACTATCTCACCCATATGGTTGACGGCAGGGAGAACAAATGCGGCAGTATTTTCATGGACAGTCTCAATGCGGAGGATTTCTCCAATGACAACAGTATTGTACACGGTCATCACATGAGAAACGGGAGTATGTTTGCGGGGCTTACAAAGTATGCGGCACAGTCATACTATGACGCGCATCCGGTGATGTGGCTGGTGACACCTGAAAAGAGTTATCAGGTGGAAATTTTCACGGGATTTGTAACCTCTGCGGACAGCGGAGTGTGGCAGATCGAGTTTGCCTCACAGGAAGAGTACGGGGAATGGCTTGCCGAGATGAAGGAGGCCTCCTCCTTTGAGAGCGGCGTTGAGCCGGACACAAAAGATCATATCATCACTCTTGCCACATGCAGTTATGAGAACAGCGACTCCCGCTTTGTGGTGATGGGGATCCTGCGGGAGCAGCAGACACAATAGCACATGTATGATATTAGCCGCCACATATCAATTTCCGTGGAGAGAGAATTTTGCAAAGAGAGAATTTTCATGAAGAAAAATATTTATTGTTGACAAATGGAAATGTGTCTGATACAATAACATACGGTGATTGCGAGGGCAGTCACGTGTTGCTGCTGTGGCTCAGTCGGTAGAGCGTCGCATTGGTAGTGCGGAGGTCACGGGTCCGATTCCCGTCAGCAGCTTTCGGAAATACTTGAAAATAAGGGTCTTTCAAGGAAATGATTCTTTGAAAGGTCTTTTTTTCTGTTTATAATCAAAGATATCCCTGCATCTGTACCAGGGGATCCATTTGCCGTGAAATTTGCCACATAAGAAGAAATATGTGAAAATAATCAAGAATAGCAAGTCCCCTTAGGGAGTATATTGTAATTTGCCGATACATTGTAGAAAGTATTATTGTAGTTTCGGGAAGGATAAGTTTATAACTTCTCGGAATCTCTATGAATGAGATAGCGCCTGAAAATTGACAACTGAATATTGCGCTGGAAAAGAAAATAGAGAAAAATGGACATAAACAATGGACATAGCGGGTACTATGCCTTGAAAAATCTTATGGAATCGCCTAAGATATCATTATTAGGCGGCGAATCCTAATAATGATTTTTGAAATGCTTCAATTGACGGCATTTCCCAGGCATCAAGGTGTTGCAGCATCATGATGCCGTAGAGGCGGCAGTACCACATCTTCGTAGAGCGGTGCCTGCCGTCTTCTAATTTATAGTCCTCTTTCTCGCGCTTGTTGGAGCGTTCCACGGAAGTCCTTCTGTCATATTCCTTTTCCCATGCCTTAGAGTCCCTTGGCGGTATGTTAAATAACCTTGGATTGTCATCAGTAAAGATATGTACGATCCTGCCGTATTTAGCCGGTGAACAGGGATGTTTACAGAAGCAGCCGCGTTTCCGGTCAGCTTTTGGACAGCGGTATTTTGCCCGGTGTTTTGCGGTTTCATATCCGTCTTTATGCATACGTAAGCCCATTTTACAGACAGGGACACCGTCATCATCAATAGTGAAATCATCCTTATAAGTGAAGTAACCGGTATGTCCGGGGTTGAGGTCAATGAAAGGGGCAATGTTCTCCCGCTTACGGTATTCATAGACAGCGTAAGCGTCATGGGCGGAATCCAGAAGGAGCTTTTCAATACGGAATTCCGGGAAGTATGCTTTCATGGTGAAAAAGGAATGGAGAAAGCTTCCTGTATACTTTAAATAGGTCAAGAGATTGACACAAACAAATAC
>CANDMD010000084.1 GCA_947385725.1 uncultured Lachnospiraceae bacterium
TTTCCGTGCGGATGAACTCCGCGCCGCTGTCGCCCACGGTCTCGAAGGTGCCGTCCTTTGCGTGCACCCAGAGTTCCCGGCCCAGCTCCCCCACCAGGGTCCTGCCTGCCTCCCGGACGTTCCAGTCGCCGGCGACACTGGCGTGTCCCCTGACCTTTGTGGCGGTCCCCTGGCCGGTACTGCCCTTTGAGGGGGAGTTGCCCTTTGCAGGGGCGTTGTTTTTTGAGGGGGTGTTGTTACCGGAGGCTGTGGTGTGGCTTTTGCTGCCCGGGATGCCGGAATTCACGGCGTCGGCGATGCCGGTCCCGACGGCCACCTCCGGGATGCTGCCTGTGGTCTCGATGTGTACCGTGATGGTGCATTCCGCCGTCATGCCGTCAAGGCTGTCCATCCCGCTTATGACCTCCGCCACGTGGGTCCCCGCCGCCGCTATGGTCCGGCCCAGTTCCGTGAACCTGCCGGTGGTGCCGTCCCCGTCCGGCTCGCCCAGGGTTTCCTCCGTGGTCTCCCCCAGGAGGACGATGGAGTCCGTGAGGGAGGGATCCTTTGCGGGGTTCCCCGCCCTGCCGCCGATGGCGGCGGAGGCGTCCCGGATGTTTTCCGTGACGGTGGCCAGGCTCCCGGCCAGGGGGCGCAGTGCGTCAGCGGAGACGCCGCCAAACCGCTGCAGCATCTGCAGCACGTCCTCGTTGTTGGCATGGATCTCCTGCAGGACGCCCAGGTAATGGCCCTTGAAGGCCTCAAAGGCGGATTCTGACAGGTTCATCACGTCCTCCGACGTGATGCCCAGGTTCCTGAGCGCGGCTTCCATCTTTGCCTGTTCCTCGATGCCGGCAAGCTCCTGCCAGCGGGATTTGTAGTTTTCCAGCCCCTGGATGAGGCCGTCCCAGTATTTCTCGGTCTGTTCGATGAGGCTGTCATAGTGCCTGGCGGATTCCTCCAGCTTCCTGTCCAGGCCGTCCACAGTGTCCTGGAGGCCCGAGATTTCCTTCTGTATGCCGGAGACCCGGATGTTTTCCTTCGCCTCGGTGTAGGCCTCCCGGGCTTCCCGGAGCCCTTCCGTGTCCGCCACATAGTGCATCCCCCTGCCATGGGAGTACTGGAGGACGGCCTGCTGGCCCTGCATGCGTGCCAGGTCGTACTGTGCCTTCTGTAGGCTGATTTCCTCCTTCCTTGCGCTGGCGGCTTCCCGGATCCTGTCGATCTCCTCCTGCCTGGCGTCGATCTTTTCCTGCACCAGTGCCTTTTCGGCCTCCAGCGCCTCCTGTGCGGCCTGCTTCTCGGCCTCCAGTGCCTCCACGGCAGCGTCCTTCTGGTCGTTGAACAGGTCGATCTGGTCGCCTATGACGCTGCCGATGTAGCTGATGACGCTGTTGAGGCCGGACAGCTCCTCCTTCAGGGCGTCCGCGTAGGACCTGCCCGCCGAGGAGCCGGCCTTTGCGGCTGCCCTGTCCAGGCCGGAGAAGTCCAGGCGGGCTTTTTGTATCCCGGCGTTCATCCTTGACACCAGGTCATCCATGGCGGAGTCCACGTCCGTGTGGCCGCTGGCCAGGTCGTTGGCGATGGCGGTGGCCAGGGCGGCGCTGGCGGTATCCCCGTAGGCGGCGGCCAGGTCCTTCAGCCGCTGTATTTTCTGCTCGGTGCTGAGGCCGCTCTGCCCGTATGCGATCTCCGCGGCGGTGAGGCCGTAGATCTGCTGCCTGGTGAGGCCGGCGGCCTCGCCCTCCGCCAGGAGGAAGACACATTCCTCCCGGGACGCGTCTGCCAGGTCGTAGGCGGCCAGCACGGACTGTGCCTTTGCCTCCAGCAGGGCGTACTCTGCGACTTCCGCGGCGTTGGCCACGCCCAGGGATTCCAGCAGCTGTTCCACCAGTCCCCTTGTCTCCTCCGTCATGCCCGCCGTGGCATCCGAGGCGTAAAAGACGGATGTGGCGAAGTCATTGAAGGCCTGTTCGGCCTGTCCCTGTGTGACCCCGGCCGCCGTGAGGGTGGAGGCAAGGGCATCAAATGCGCCCATGTCGATATGGATGTCCACATCCTGGAGGCTGTTCAATTCCTCGATGGAGGAGCGGATGGAGTCCAGCATAGGGAGGTCCACGGCGCCTGGGTTGAAACCGTCGTCCGCGAAGATGTCCCGGTAGGCGGAGCCCAGGGAGTCGAAGGCGGGGCGGAGGCGGGTATTCAGCTGGTCCATGGTCTGGGAGATGGAGAGTGGAGTCGACTCTGCGGCAGTTCTTTTAACCTTTTGAATTTCTTGCCGCAATGCATCGAAGGTCATGTCACTTGTATTATTGATCTGGTATGCAATTTCCAGATCGCCGGGAGAGAGCGCGTCAATGCTTTCCTGACCAAAGGTATTTACAAGTTCCTGGTACCTTTCAGACTGTACGATCCCCATTGTTTCCAGAAGGGCGATCAGCTGCTGTAGGGTAAGGCCGTAAGAATCGGCAGTGCGGATCAATTCCCCGTATGCGTCAAGTTGTTCCTGGGATGCAATGGCAGGGTTGAAATTTTCGATATCTTCCGTGGAAAACGAAATCGCTTCATCTGATAATCCGTCAATGGAATCCAAGGCGTCGATCACACTGTCCTTTAATCCGTCGGTATTTGGTTCGAAATTTACGGTAAACTGCCATTCTCTGAACATTTGCTGTAGATCCGGATACATAGACTGAAAGAAATGTACCACGTCCATATCGGAATTTTCCATTGCCAGATCAATGGCAGCCTGTAGGGTCTGCGCGTATGTTTCGGATGCTTCCCTGATCTGGTCCGGGGTTCCTGCCAACTGTGCATTGCCGTACGCTTCCCTGGCGTTGCGGACGAGGGCAAACTGTTCGTCATACGGGTTGTATTCTGAACTGTCCAAAATCTTGCCATATAACATAAATGTGTGATAGGATTCCTTATAAGAGGCCAGCGTCTTTCTCATGCGTACTTCCGCAGTTGCAACGCTTGATGTAAAGCTTTTGGAAGGATTGAAATCAGCCGCTGTTTTCTGTATTTCAAGCAGCTTTTCGTGTATGTCGTCGAGATATCCGCTGATGACGAATCCAGTGCCGGAGGAGTCAACAGTCAGCCCGTATGTCTTTGCAAGAAAAGCGTCCAGGGAATCATTTCCGGTTTTGTTAAAGTGGTAGGATGCCTGCTGCATGCTTTCCTGCATTTTGCTTATTTTGCTCTGTCCTGGCAGTGTCAGTGCCTGCCATGCTCCTGGGAGATTGAACTGTGTCAATTTGTCAAAGGCATAGCTGATGTTTGGACTGGTAAGAAAGTCGGCCATTTTATCCCCGAAGGACTTGCTGTTGAAGTCATTTTCCCATTGGATGTACTGTTTGTTGGTCAGTTCATCCAGCGCATCCGACTGGTTGTGGATTGCTTCTGTAATTATTTCGATGGTGTCCTTTTCAACGCCGAACCTTTTGATCAGTTCATCCTGGATATCCATCAGATTTTTTCTGGCCTGTGAAACATCATCGAAAGAGGATGCATGATCAGCGATTACAGACTGTAGTTCGTCGATTCTTTCCTTGTAATCTTCGAGGGATTCTTTCTCCTGTGAAAACGTTTCGCCCAGTTCCTTTGCCTTGTTCAAAAGCCTGTCATGGGCTGTAAGCATGTCGTAAAACAGTGAAATGGCTTTGGATATTGCTATGGACAGGCCGATATTGGCCAGTGTGCTGAGTGCCATGGCCAGTCCCCGAGCAGCTGCCTGACCGGCCCTGGCGGCAAAGGTGGAAGCTTTCTGGGCCGCTGTCAATGCATCCAAGGTTACGATTTCGCCATTCGCGGATTCTATCAGGGCGTTGGTGGCTTGATTGGTGCTTTTCTTTGCGGTTGCAAGAGCTTTTTCCGCAGAAGTTCCGGCTAGAATAGCATTGTTATAGTCTTCAATGGCTGCTGTGTCAATAGTGGGCGTATAAAAGAGCGTGTTTGTCAGGCCGTTTGATTTAATGTTCTGCAGTAAGCCGGTTACTTTTTTTAGTGAGAATCCTAAAACGCTTACTGACTTAACCGCCCCTGTTGCTTCGTCTGTTATTGTTCTGATGATCAGGTTGTCTGTGCATTGTGGGGTGCACTTGACGTATACTTCTTGAATAAAGTATAATAAAGCAAAAAGGAGCAAAAGTATGGTTGTCAGAAAACATTATTATAAATGTGACGTATGCAGAAGGCCTTTCTTTTTTGAAGTGGATAAGCCTTTTTCCACCAAGTGTCCGGTCTGCAATGTGGAAATGCGGTTTGTAGATACTTATGATTGTGATACTGAACGGGCGGAAAGGGCAAAAAACTCCACTCCCTATGACCCGACGAAGGATCCCAAGAGCCCGTATTATATACCGGTTATCAAGTGTCCCTGCTGTGAGAGCAGAAATGTATCCAAGATAGGTGTGCTTGGCAGGGCGATATCCTTTTCCCTGGTGGGCCTTGCGAGCAATAAGATCGGGAAGACCTATAAATGCAACAGCTGTGGCACAACATGGTGATTCTGACGGCTGTCCAAAGCCTTTTCCTCCGTTTCATCCACATAAGGCCAGGAGGAATCCCTGCGTTTTCCTGCTCCTTCCTGGCAGTGCCAGTCACTGTAAAGGGGCGGGAGAGCAGCATCACTCTTCTGGTTTGTACCCAGTCACGGGCGGGTTTTCCTTCCCGGCTTCGAGTGCCTCTTACAAGCCTTCCGGCTCAAAACCGTTTACACTCTGTGAACACTTCCATATCTGATGAATCAGACTTAGGGTTTCCGCTGCTGATTGGTGGTTTAGTCTTTTGATATATAAGACATGTCACTTAGCGTTTCCACGTATGACCAGCCGCATGTTTTCCTGCCATTACTGGCATCCTTTCGGAGTGCATGTCACGCCCACCGTTTCCGGTCACGTTGTAGCCATGCGGCACTATCTATTCACTTTAAAAAAGCTTCCCAGCACTGGGGGACAGCAATCCCCAATTACGGTTTGTTTTATAGAACACTGCGGGGTGACGAAGCCCGCACATCCCTGCCCTTGGAATCCTGGTCCCATTGATAATCCATCCGTGGAGGATGGTAACGGTACACGGGTAACTCGGGCATGGAGGGCATATCCAAAACAATAACAGTTTATGAAATCCGTACACTTATACGGTGTTTACCAGTGTTCTTAAATCCTGAGAACAATCCGACACCCAGGCCGATGCTTGCCAGGGGGCCTATTGCTTTTGTGATGTTGTTAATAACAGAGAGTAGCCCATTTAAACCGTTGGCGGCAGCCACGATGGCGTCCGAATCGGTAAAGTTTCCTACCGTATCCGTCCAGGTGTTGGACAGGCGGTTCAGGGAACCCTCCCAGGAATCGGCTGTATTTTCTGCCTCCGCAGCCATGGAGCCTGTACCGTCGGCATACTGCCGCAGCATGGTTTCATAGGTGTCCCACTGCCGCAGCAGGTGGTCCAGCTGGTCGGCGTGTGCGGAGTCGCCCAGGGAATCCAGCAGGCCGCCCCGGCGGCTGTCATTTGTCCCCAGCCTGCTGTAGGCGGCGGCCAGTTCCCCCAGTACCGTCATGGGATCCCGGAGGGAGCGCACCCCGTCCCTGGTCTCCCGGAGGCTGACGTTCAGGGACTTGCAGGCATTTTCATACCTTTTGAGCCCCTTGGCGGTGATGCCGTTCTCTGCATCGGTGATCTGCCCGGTATAGAGCAGGATGGCTCTGAATGCTTCTGCCGCATCGGAGCCGCCCTGGCCTGAGACGGTGATCAGGGCGGCCAGTGCCGCGGCTGCCTCGTTGGCGTCAACCCCCAGGGAGGCGGCAGTGGAGCCGAGGCCGGACATGCCTGCTGACAGGTCCTCCATGGTGACGGTGCTGTGGCCGGTGATATGGTTCATTCCGTCCAGCACCCGGGTCAGTTCCGAAACGGAACCGTTCATCCCGTAAGCTTGGTCCGCTGCGGAGATGAGTTGGTCAGCCAGCTCGGAAGTCACGCCGCAGGCATTCTGTACGGCCATGGACAGTGCGGCGATGCCTTCCGCGTCCTCGTAACCGGCCTGGGACGCATCCCGGACGGCGGCCAGGTAATCGGTAACATTCCTGCCGTATCTGCTGGCGGCGGAGAAGGCATTGTGCCCGATGCCGGCCAGGTCAGACCTGGACAGCCTGTCATTTGTCCTGCTGATCTCCGTCAGCAGGGTATCCACTTTTTTCAGTTCTGAAATGGCTTCCCTGACCCTTGCGGGATCCAGGAAGGATTCCAGCAGTCTGTTGAGTTCACTCATAGATGGTTACCTCCTTGGTTGTCTGATTACTCAGGAATTAATGAAATGATGTACCGGGCACCCAGGACAGACAGGATCTGTCCTTGATCCGGGACATATCGATGGTTCCGGTGTATACGCCAGTCATCATATTGTCGAAGTTGATGCTGGTCTTGATCTGTTCGAAACTCTGGCTGAACTGATAGATGGTCAGCTGTCCGGCCTGCTTGTAATTGTATTTAAATTCCGGTCTGTTGACCAGGGCCACCACCAGCTTCTCCAGATAGGGCTCGTATGGCTTTTGGGCATTTCGCCTCTGCCTTTTCCGCTCCAGGTCGATGCGGAATTTCCGGGCCTCTTCATTTCCGGGTTTTCGGGTCTCCCTTTTCAGGCAGTTGACCTTACGGACCAGGTCTGCGATCCTGTTGTACACAAGTTCGTCGATGGTGAGGTCATTTTTGCTGCTGTACAGGGAGGGCGCACCGTTTTCCGGATTCCGGCGTATGAGATCTGACAGGTCGGTATTGCCGAACAGAATCCCGGTATCCTCCCTGGCCACGGCCGGAAACAGCATCATAAACAGTTCAAAGTCATTGATCTGTGTGAAGTCGATGCCATAATCATCCAGCTGTACCATGTACTGGTACGGTGTGGCAGTGAGGGAGGAGACCAGATGGTAGTAATGCTGTTCGTCCTCCAGAATCTCGTCCACCGTGGGAATCCGCAGGGTCAGGCCGGGAAGGATGTCCACAGAGGACAATTTTAAAAGACTTTTTTGATTTTCCATGTTTCACCTCTGCTAAGCGCCGTGTAAGGCGCTTTTTTATCTTATAGGAAACTGCGTCCTGGTCAGGGAAGAATGCGAAGCATTCTTTTAAGCGCCATTTATGGCGCTTTGTGCCCTGTTGCTGAAATCCTTTGTCGTGAATTTCAGAAGTCTTCCTTTGCACCTCTCGTGGGGGCTGTAAGGCTCGTTGGAGGACAGGATTGTCCTGCCGACACCGAAGAGATTTTTCCCGCAGAGGAGCTGCTCCAGTTCGCAGGCGGCTTTGTCATACCAGAGACAGGTCTGTCCGTTTTCCTCCCATATGGCGGCATCCTCATGGCTCAGGAGATAGAAGCAGACTGTAAGGTTCCGGAAGGTATTGTTTGCCGGATCCATCGCTGTGCTTATATCAAAATTGATGTACCGCTCCGTCCCCGTGAATGTCCCGGGGATGTACTCATAAGGAAAAGAATGCCGGTAAGGGATTCCGCTTCCCTCTTCACATCCCAGCAGCATCCGCAGTTCCTCGGAACCGCAGATTTCATTCATGATTCTATTTTTGTATGCCATGATTTCATGGCCTCTTGTCTTGCCGATCTTGATCACCTCCAGTATTTCGGCGTTTCGCTCCGCAGCAGACCGGCAGCTCCGCAGCAGACCGACGGACAGTGAGTGACCGCCGGTTTGTGCGTGGCAGCCGGTCTGTGCGCGGGGATTCAGGAATATCCCTGTTTCGTATTCATTAATTTCAGTACGTCCGGATCCTCCTTTAAGTAGGCGAGGTCGGGGTTGTAGGCAAAGAAATTGTCAAACTGCCTTTTGAAATTGGGGTCGGATGTGCCGCGCTTCATTTTGGCGGTCCACTCCTCAAAGGATCTGGTGATGTAATGCCGTATCCTGCCGTACCTGTATAAGGCGAGAGATCCTTTCCTGGATTCCATGTACAGGTCATGGTAGCTTGCAAGATGATCTCTGTGGTCAGGATTTACCACGCGTTCGCACTCATCCAGGCCGACGCCCAGATGGACATACATGAACTGGGTCCTGCAGGGCTGCAGGAACACCTTGCCCCACAGTCCGTAGGGGTCGGGGCAGGGGGTGGGGAAAGCCTCCTTCATGGCGGCATCACGTCTGTTGATATGGCCGTTGGCATTATACAGCTCCCAGGGCAGCCAGACACAGAAGTCATCCTCGTATTGCCGGAGAAATGCATGGATGTCTTGATCCACATCCACAAACTCATCCGTGTCGAAGAAGCCGATCCACCGGGATTCGGTCCCATGATGGGACAGACAGTGCTCATAGCACTCATACTGCATATTCTTCCGGTACTCCGTAAAGGGAGTCACGGTACACATGGCGTCGAACCTGCCGCCGTCAATGGCGTGGATGGTATCCCTGATCGGCGTCCGGGACTTGTTATCGTAGATGTAGAAATGGTCGATGCCTATGGATTCATAATGTTTCAGCCATTCCTCCAGGTAGGCATTTTCGTCTTTGATCAGCAGACAGACGCTGGCATAGTACGGATAGGGATGGTTGGCAAGGTACGCAAGTCTGTTCCTCTTGTAATTTCGGATCTTTTCCCTGCGGATCTGATCCTGCACACGGCAGATCTGTTCTGTCAGTTCCTTGATCCGGCTTCTTTTCTTTCGGAGCATCCGCTGTACCTGCCTACAGGAACTAAAGCTCTCATACAGCATCTGCTCCACAGCCCATCTGGAGGCGCTGATCTGTAAGCTCCTTAATTCCTCCATGTCAGATTTCAGGCTACAGAAAAGCCTGTACCTGGGATCGTCCCGGTCGGTTGGAAGGAGGATCCCGTTCTGATACCGGTACTTCCATATCAGGTTTTGCAGGGATCCGCCCAGCTCCTCACGGTAAGGAGCCAGGTCGTTGTTGTACAGTACGATCTGATTATGCTTTGTGAACAGTACATCGTTCTCCGCTGCCAGCCCGGTGATTACGCCGGTGTACCTGTCTATGATCAGCTGGGTACAGGGATTCCCGGGAGGTTCGGCGGGAGAGGGCGCTTCTTCCAGGAATCCGGCGTTCACGCCCGACAGACAGCAGGGGACAAACAGGTATTTTACCCCGTTAAAGACTTCGCAGTCCGTGTCCGCCTGGAGACAGTAATAGGAGTCGTAGAGTTTCAGCGACTGGTTCGCATCATCCACAGTCACATGCAGTCCGAATACATATTTTCTGCCGTCGGCCTCCCGCCTTTTCGGTGTGACCACCGCAAAATCCGCCTCCCGTCCTAATGTGTTGCCTGCGGCATCCAGCAGGAGGAAGGTCTTGTCCACCAGCCCAAGGCAAAGGCTGGCGCTGATGCCTTCCGCCGGATGGAACAGTTCCACTTCCAGGTCGATGGTTCCTTTCAGGGGATGGGAATACTTGTAGAAAACGGGGAAGGGGATGGCTGCAAGCAGTCCTGTTTCGTCACTTGTCACCGTTCTCGACAAAATTACTTCGCGATTGTATGCACTCATGGGCTAAATCCGTCCTTTTCTGTCAAATAGTAGAGAGGGAGTTCCGTCTGGTTATCTGAAAAATACTTCAATGATGTCGCCGGAAACCCGTTTCATCACCTTAAAGACCGGTGTCAGAAGGGAATGCTCCCCGGGCAGGGCAGCGGTGGCGGTCCCGTTGCAGGATACCTTACAATAGCCGTCTTCCACACAGGTTCCGTCGTCATATACCTTCATGACTCCGAGCATACCCACGGCATCCCACTCGGCTCTCTCGCTTCTGGGAATGTATACGAGGCTGGCGTCATACAGGGGATTGCGCTGGGGCTGGCCGTGGAGGACGACCCTCTCGCCGGTTTCGGCGTCCTCAGTGACAACATCTCCCAGGATCAGCCGGTCGAAATCATCCCGCCTGTAGCGTCCGGACCAGGCGTTGAAGTCGTCGTTGCCGATCACGGAGGGATTGCCGCTGACAATGCCGATGACGAGATCGTTGGCGTTTGCAAGGGCGATCTTGTCCCCGCTCAGGGTGACAAACCTTCCCACGCGATCCTCGCGCCCTGTGTTCTTATCCTTCCACTCCAGATATTCCGCATAGTCCGCCCCGTTCATGTACTGTGTGCCGGCTATGTGGGAATTTCCGCCGTAATCCACATACATGGCATTGGAGCGCATTTCGCCTGTGCCGTTTCCGATGAGAAACGCGGTCCCGCCTGTCCCGCCTGCATTGCTGCCGCCGGTGTGGGACGAGTTGTAGTGCCCGATCACCAACTGGTTGGTAATCCGGTGACTGTCAGGCCCGTCGTATCCGTCCAGTTTCCTGCCGATGCCGGCTCCGAAGACGTTGTCCTTATAGAATATGGCCACATTGGTGTTGCCTGGGGCGGTCAGATCCTGTGCGGAGGTGACGCCCAGCTGCAGCTGTGTTCCGGTATGTTCGGCACAGGAGATCTCGTCGCCGGTTATTTTCCGGGCGTATAGTCCGCTCCACCGTCTGGCGGCAGAACCCAGAGCGTAGGTATCTGTCGCAAAGGGTTCGTTGCCGGTGTTGCATTTCATACAGGTGTCAAAATAAGAGGTTGCCAGTGAGTTGGTCATGGCCCCGTCCACGGCGTTGGGGTCGGCGTAATCATATAATTTGGTGAGGCCAAGCCTGTCCCATGCGCCCCTGCCGGAATCTTCTATGATCAGGTCCGTAAACTTCCCGCTGAATGCCACCGCCTTCAAGTCGGCGAACCATTTCATGATCTTGCCGAACAGCACGGATATTTTTTCGCCGCTGGCAAGATTCGCCCTTGTTGCCGCCTGCGAGAAGGAAGGCTCCTGGCTCAGGTACTTTTTGCTCAATACATGTCTGTCCAATCCCCTCAAAGAGGAGATCAGGTATTCTTTGTCAATAGGTTTTGATCGGTCTGCCATATGTTTTGTTTCCTCCTTTTTGTTGAGCGGTCTCGGAAACTCCCTTGCACCCATCTGGGCACAAAGAGTTTTCGAGACTGCTCTTGTTGTATATTTCGTCAAAGTGCAAATGGGCTTGTTTGTTAGGGCTGTTCCGGATCTGTCCAGCCGTCCGAAAAGTCTATGGGTTCTGTCTCGAAATCCGAGAGACCCTGTTCCAAATCCGTGAAGTCCTGATGCAAATCCGCGAAGTCCTGTTTCAGATCCGAGAGGCTCTGATCCAGATTCGAGGAGTCCTGTTTCAAATCCGAGAGGCTCTGGTCCAGATTCGAGGAGTCCTGCTTCAAATCCGAGAGGCTCTGGTCCAGATTTGCGAAGTCCTGTTTCAAATCCGAGAAGCCCTGATCCAAATCCTTGAAGTCCTGACCCAGATTCGCGAAGCCCTGATCTAAATCCGAGGAGCCCCGTTCCAGTTCCTGCAGCCTGCATTCTATGTCTGTAAACCAGTTTTTGTAGGGTGGTTCCGGCGTCTCCTCAGGCGGACCCTGATCCGGGTCCAGGCTCGGATCCAGATCCAGGGAGTTTTCTACTTTTATGGTAAAGGGCAGGGATTTGCAGGTGTACTTATATCCGTTTTCCCAACCGATAAATGCAATTGCGGCTGTGACAATGCCGCTTTTACAGGTGACGGCATCAGACAATATCCAGGAGAACCTCAGCAGTTCGTCGTTATACTGCAGGTTGACGGTGTCCTCTGTGAACAGTCCCAGTTCATTCCTGACAATGATTTTGATCCTTTTGGTAAAGAGGTCGACACCGTCATAGTACCTGTTGGTCTCAAAGGTCAGGATGTTTGAATTTGTGTCACCGCATACGATCTTGCCTATGTCTTTCGGAACGGGTGTCTTTTCGGTGATCCTGATCAGCTGGTGTTCATCTTTCATGGTTGAATGTTTTACATGGTGTCCCATCGAGTCGATAAAAGTTGTGTTATCCATTGTGCTCCTCCTTATTATAGTTCCGCATCTGTCCCGCCCAGAGCCCAGATATGGGCAGACGCTGTTTTAATTTTGCCCTTAACAGTTCCTTAGCTGGACTTTTCCGGTTCCGGAACGGTTTGGGTTTCACCCCGTCCCTGCCCCTGTTGCCTGTCGAACAATTTCCGGTTGATCTGCTCATTATAATACTTTGACAGGGCGGCTTTTGTGTTGACATGTTCCGGGCAGTCCTGATCCCGGAACATGCCCTTTGAGCATTTCTTACCGGTTATGTATCTTCGCCTGATCTGAATGCCACTCAACAATTTGATATTGAGTTCCTCAGACGGGGCGGCGGAAGACAGATAGTCGAAAATAATGTCCTCTGTGGAGCGGAATAATCTCCGGACCATGGCCAGGTTTACATTTTCCCTGTCCGCCACCTGTTTCATTAACGTATTCTGGGTGATATTCAAATGCGTTCCCTCCGTTTTTGCTTCATTTCCGTGCATCCGTTTCCGTTTGCCCCTCTCCGTATACGCACAAAGCTTTGTCCGTTATTTACGGCCGTTTTTATATTGACCGGAGAAAAGCCGGCCGCAGACAGCGGCTGAAATCTGTCTGTCTAAAAAGGGGACATTATGCTTTTTTGTTTCTCTGCTGCCGTTTCCGGGTTCTTTCATAGTCCTTTAAGTGAATCTGGCGGCAGCGCTCACATCGGCAGGTACGTCTGTTGTCTGCGCGGATTTCAATCCATTCATCGCAGTCCACGCATTGAATGAATTTTGTCTTCGGTATGTCGAGGTTGTTCTGCAGATTATTTACAATATATTGGCCGTAGAGAAACCACAGTAACTGCTTATACCTCTTTTCCCCGCCATACAAATAGTCTACCAGCATATCGGTGATGGTTTCCTCCGAATAGCCGGACCGGGAAAACTCCCCGCGGAGCTTGCAGGCAATATAATGAAGGTTGTCTATATACTCATCCTTCCGGTTCGTCATGTAACGGTATTGTCTGTTCAGGCGGTCATAGAGATCGGATATTTCCCGGCTGCAGACGATCCTGCCGTCGGATTTCAGCTTCCGGTAGTCCAGGGCATCTAATTTCAGACCGCGTGTGCTGACCGGAGGATCGGGTATCCGGTCATAGATCCGGTTCACGAGGCTTCCGTTGCGTTTCTTCAACTGTGACCTTTCCTTGTCCTTCGCGTATTCAAAGAATGCGGGAAGCTTATCCCTGGAATACTTTGATACCACAGGCCTGAACCATTCCGGGCGTTCCGGCATATATAAGGTCTTGGCGGCGTCTATGCAGAAATTGTTCTCCATGCATAAGAGCTTGACCGTGTCCACAGCTTCCTGCTGCTCAGAGGGCGAACCGTCTGTAAATACATCATGATTCCAGATTTTGGATATGTCGTTACTGTAAAGGCCGATGTTACCGTACGTGAATGCTTTCGTCAGACCGGCATAGATCGTCCTGCTGTTTAGCGCCGTGGGTTCCGCCTTCCGCATGTTATAGTAGAGGGGGACAATGCCTTTCATGTTGCGCTCCGCTATCCTGACAAAATCGGAATCCGCCACCACAAGGGATCTGTCCCCGTCCACATCAAACTGGAGGATCCTGCTGATCAGGTCATGGGAACTTGTGTAAAGGGCATCGGTGACAAACCACTGCCCCAACTGGCCGGATCGCCCGCCATAGGCCTGGTGGGCCGTATTCCGCCTGACGGCATGCTCCTTATATAAATGAGGGCTCCTCATACAGTCCAGCCTGTCATACCGCCGGAATAACCGGCAGTATACTTCCTGATCGGCCAGCAGTCCTTCCGGATGTTCGATATGGCCGAACCAGTGTTCACAGGCGGCATAAAAGTCCGGGAGCAGGAAGGTGTATTTTCCCGTCACTTCAAGCTTTCCGCTGCGGTATTTCTTCAACAGACTGTTCTTAATGTCGCGGATCATGTCTTTGGTATAGGTGTCATTGAGCAGGGCGGGATATAATTTGACTGCCTTTTGGAAAGGCGTCATATTTGTGTTATAGGGCGTGATCCCGAGAAGCTCCATCATGGCTTCCCCGGAGGCACTGATGCCGCTGATCCGTTCCGATGACCTGCGGGTGAGCAGACCGATCTCCTCCTCCGTAATGTCTGTGAGGGTCTGAAGTACCTGATAGTTCAGCTTCGCGTTTGTGATCCTGTCTTCCTCCACATTGCAGATACAGGCGCTGCAGTGATGCTTCTGAAAGGCTTCCTTATACTCGTCCCAGGAATCGTAATATTTGTACATTTTAAACTGGCTTCTGGTGAAGATGATCCGGATATCCTCCCGGATAATGTCATGTTCCCTGCCGTAGATATCCGTGATGACGGGAGAGCAGTGGTTTGCTTCCACGAATCTCCGGAAATCGAACACGCCCAACAGCCCTTTGATCCAGGGGGCACGGAACATAAAGTTTTTCGCCGAGACAGAGGGAAGCATCATACCTGCCCCATCCGTATGGGGGATGGGAACCTGGCCGGTTTTCCTTTCAATCGAGTAGTCGGTCTCGTTTACGAAGTCAAAGGTGCCATACACATCCGTCTCGAAATCATCGATGACAATGGATCTGTCGATATCGAATTCCTGCCACTCGTCTGTGGCGGTATTTGTCAGGGCCATGTAGGCCAGATGCTTGTTGACGTTATTTCCGCCCTTTGCGTTGATCCTTTCTATGGTGAGGCCGCACATGATGTTTTTTTCAATCGCAGACCATACGGTTTCCTTTATGAACATTGCTTTTCTGGTGCGGATCTGCCCGGCGGAGGAGGTAAAGTATCTGTATCTTTCGCCCTGGAAGGTAAAACCGTAAAAGGAAATATCCTTAAATATTTCAAGATAGTAGATCTGCACGGTTATCAGGGCTTTCGTCAATTCATCCGGCCTGATCCCAATGGCCCTGCTGAGTGCGGATTCAAATACGGAGACCACATTTGTGTCGTTTATACTGTTTTCCCGAACCGCGCGG
>CANDMD010000085.1 GCA_947385725.1 uncultured Lachnospiraceae bacterium
TAGATATGGCTTGGTTTTCCATGCTGGTCATTACCGCGCTTAAACTGATCTTTGGGATAGGCGCATGCAGAACCATTTCCATGACATTCAAGACATTCGGCAGATCCCTAAAAATAAAGAACAGAAAACTGGCGGAAATGCTGATCGCGTACAGAAATACCTGGGGTATCGCAACGAGTGTGGAGAAAAGGAACAGGATGTCTTTACCAGGCCTGGTTTCCTGGGTGATATTTCTTCCGCAAATTGCTTTCCTTGTATATGACTGGTGGCTTTTTGTGTCTTCGGGCGCTGTGGGACGCTGTCCGTCGGAAGAAACATATCTTTTGATGGCGGCGGGATATTACCTTGTTATGGTATCCCGGAATATAAAAGAAGCGGACAGGTTCAGGAAGGGTGAGATCATATGAGCAGGGAAACGCCCTGCCTTACACGGAAGAACGCGGATACGGAGCTTACCCCTGGGCTGAACCGCCGCAAGGCTGCAATGAGGAGGGAAAACGGTATGGACGGAAAATTGAGGAATATGACAACCCTGTACCTCTCAAGGGGAGATAAAATGTTGATGCTTTACCGTCAGGGAAGCAGGGTGGTCAATGATGTCTGGACAGGCTCCGCAGGAGGGCATTTTGAAGAATTTGAGTTAAATGACGCCAGGGCCTGTGTGCTGCGGGAATTGCAGGAAGAATTGGGGATCACGGAACATGAGATCAGCAATCTGAGGCTGCGCTATGTGACGCTGCGGAGGATAAAGGGAGAGATACGGCAGAATTATTATTTCTTTGCGGAGCTGAATGATGGGGTTGACAGGGAGCTTACTTCCGACGAGGGGATATGCAGATGGTTCCCCTTCGCGGAACTGACTTCTTTGGAAATGCCCTTTACTGCGGGATATGTGATAGCACATTACCTGGAAGTGGGATATGGAACGGATAGGGTCTATGGCGGAATTGCGAATGGGGAGACAGTTGTATTTACAGAGATGCCTGAATCATGCTGAAAAAAAAGGAAATCGCATTTTGCTTGGGAAAGAATGCGAAGCATTCTTTTAAGCGCCGCTTGCGGCGCTTTTTTAACGCTGGTCAGGGGATTTGTGGAAATCCTTTAAGCGTCCATACTCTTCATCGGTGATGGAAAGCACGGTTCCGTGCTTGAACCCGTAGGGGAAGGAAAAGGATTCATCGGAGCGCACGAAGACACCGCTCTGCAGGCTGTCTGCCAGGAATGGCACATAGCCCTGTCCTTCCGCGCTGCATCCATAGTAATCAAGCAGCAGGCACCATCTGCCGTCCGCTGTGACAAAGGCAGTGGGCGCCTCGTATTTTCCCTGTTCCAGAACTTCCATACATTTGTCAAAGCTTTCCACCCTGGTAAAGGGGCCGGTAGCGTGGGCGGATGTTACCAGGATCACATGGGCGGGATCGCCTTCACTTTTCAGGAAGCAGTAGTAGTTCCCATTCTCCTCATACATGGCGGAGTCAATTACGGGGCCGCCGTCCTCCTTGCGGTAGAGCAGCTGCGGCGAGGAAAAAGTCTCAAAATCCCTGGTGCGGCTGTAGTAAATGCCCTTTGGACCGAAAGCGTTGTCGGCGTGGGAGGAGGACCAGTGGACAATGTAATCGCCGGCTTCTTTATCAAAAATGATATCGGGCGCCCAGAGACAGCCAAAGTTTTCATCTCCCAGACGGAGCATCTTCTGATCGCCCCAGTTGATCAGGTCTTCGGACTGCCACATGACAAGGCACTTGCTGCCGTTTCTCGACACTTTTTCCCAGGAATTTTCATATTGGTAAGGCATACCGTAGGCAAGGCTCAGATCCGTTGCCAGTATGACAAATCTGCCATCCTGTGTGCGGGTGATGGTAAAATCCCTCACGCCCCTGTCCCCTTCGTAACTCCACAGGACAGGATTGCCGTCATTCACGGCATCCCAGTGAAAACCGTCCCTGCTGATGCCAAAATAAACCTGTTCCCCGTCAGGGGTTCTTTTTTCTTTAAAATGTACAAATAAATATGCGCCCATTTGTTTCCTCCTGCTTGATCGTTGTGTGCGGCGACCCGCGCTCTGGTGCTCCATGATTCCGGTGTGGCGTTTTCAGATTTGTATTTCTGCCGTCTCAATTTTTCATGTTTGTGAAAAGTATACCACAGGTGGCATGAAAAATGTAAAAAAACACATACTACCTCTTGAGAGATTTTTGAAAGCGAGAGGACGGGTGGAATGAGAAAGGGCGAAGATGTGATCAAGGAACGGGCAGGCTCCGACATGGTGATCCTGCTGGAAAACTGGAAAAAAAAGGCTTTGCGTTTTAAGATATACAAATGCGCATTGCGTACAACGCTTGTATTAAGCTGTCTGTCGCTTATGGGGCTGCTTTATTATAATATTGACAATAGTATTCCTTCCGTCATTCATATCCGTGCGGGAGAAGAGGAATCCTTTCATCTGGGAGTGCCCGCAAGGGGAGAGATTGTCAGTGTAAGTGAGTCCGGAGAGAGCAACATTCCCGCCGGCAGTGTGGATATTGACCTGAGCCGCACTGTGACATTAAAGACGGCACAGGGATCCTCCTATGAGATGCGGGTGAAGCTGTTCGGAATCCTGCCCTTCAAGCAGGTGGGAATCCAGGTCATTGAGGATCAGGAACTGATTCCCGTGGGCCGTCCCATTGGGATTTATGTAAAGACGGACGGCGTGCTGGTAGTGGGGACGGGCGAGTTTAAGCGGGAGGACGGTACGGACTGTGCTCCCAGCAGATACATTCTGAAATCCGGGGATTATATCCGGAAAGTAGATGGCAAAACGGTAACGGAGAAGGACGACTTTATCGAAATGGTAGAACGAAGCGGCGGCAGGGAGATCGTGCTGACGCTGGAGCGGGACGGAGAACTGCTGGAACTTGCGGTGAAGCCGGAAAAGGATGTCTCCGGCAGCTATAAGATCGGCGCATGGGTCAGGGACAATGCCCAGGGCGTGGGCACATTGACATATATTGACAGTCGGGGAAATTTTGGTGCATTGGGACACGGCATTGCGGATGTGGATACCAGTATGCTGATGCTGATGGAGGACGGTACGCTGTACGAGACAGATATCGTGGATATCAAGAAGGGAACCACAGGGACTCCGGGGGAAATGACAGGGATGATTGTTTATTCCGATGACCATATCCTGGGGGATATTACCAGCAACAGCAGCAAGGGAATTTTCGGCGTATGCAATGAAAAGGCTCTTGCCATGGCGTCAAGGGAGCCCCTGCCCATAGGGTTGAAACAGGAAATTGAGCTGGGTGCGGCGCAGATCCTCTGCACGGTGGATGGCAGTGCCAGGTATTATGACGTTGAAATCACGGCGCTGCATCTGGATCATGACAATGTAAACAGGGGAATTGAACTCAAGGTAACCGACCCGGCGCTGCTGGAGCTGACAGGAGGCATTGTGCAGGGAATGAGCGGCAGCCCCATTATCCAGAACGGAAAGTTCATCGGGGCAGTAACCCATGTGCTGGTACAGGACAGCACCAGAGGATATGGGATCTTTATTGAAAATATGCTGGAGTATTAAGTCCGGGCAGCCGGGGTATTCCTTTTCAGCCGGTCATTCGGTTTTCAAGGGGTATCCGTTGATGAACTATTCCATGCCTACACTTTTTTGACCGCCTGTGCCGTATATCCATAAGGTAGGAAATCAGTCCGGAAAACTCGTTATTTCCATGCTCTCGGATTGTGGTACAATAGAAAGGCAAAAGCAAAATTGGAATTGAGGTGTGAAAATTAGAGAAATTTTAGAAGAATACCGGTTGCTTGAGAATTTCCTGTATGAGGCCATATTTGTGCCGAACGGCGAATCTGCACCGCCAAAATCAATTATCTACCAGCCCGAATTGCAGGTAAAAGTGGGCGGGTGGACAATATTCTGCTGTGCGAATTGACGGCGCCTCCGGATTTTATCAAACTGATGGCCGACCTTGAAATCTATGTGAATGGGATAGCGGTCAAACAAAATTCCATCCCACAGCGGGGACGAAAATGAGAAAAGTAAGAAGCAATAAAATAAGACTTGTGGAAAGATGATGATATGCAGTATTCAAAAGTAACATACTCGATTCAATGGCCAATCTACTGGGATAAACTGGATGAAAGAAAATTTATCACCAGTGAAGAAGCTCAACAGAAATTCATTAACGGTGAATTTTACTTTTCTGTTTTGTGGAGTAAATCAGGGGAAATAGTTGCGATTATTGACTACAGAGGGACTTATGTAAGTATCCAAATATTTGAAAATGGTTGTTTTGAGGGACAGCCGAGAAAAGTTTCCAATATATGGAGTGTGTATCGGGCCGAATCACAAAAGGACTACCAAAATTTAATAGTTGTTCAATATCGAGATTGTAAGGAATATACTGTTCGGAGACCCTGAAAGAAACGGGAAAGTGCAAATCTGTCACAATAACTCCCTCATTTTTTGCAAGCCTATTTAAAATTATCCCTTATTTTTTGTGATTGGTCTTGAATTACTCCCCACATTTTTTTGTAAACTATTACTGCTGAAAGGTGGGGAAAATATGGCAGAGACCTATTTGTCACGGAAAGTCGACCAATATTTAAAGTCAAGAAGATCCGGATAGAAAGCCGCTGATCATAAAGGAACCGAGACAGGTGGGCAAAACGGCATCCATATTGCGGTTTGCTTCGGACAGCTATCAGAGTATCATCTACATCAATTTTGTGGAGGAGCCTAAGTATAAGTTTATTACGGAAGACGGATACAGGACGGAAGATATCATACGGAATATTTCGCGTATGGATCCATCCAGGCAATTTAAACCGAATTTTGTCAATGCTTCTCCCACAATATTTTCATATAAAGCCCCCTTATAAACGGATATGGCCTGTATTACTATAAGCGGGAAGATTCCACGCTGGAGGAGGATTTTTTTGTGAGGACACAGAAAAATCTGTTACCGGTTGAGGTGAAGGCAAAAAGCGGGACGGCGAAATCGTTGATGACGTTGATCGGCAGCGATAAATACCCGGACATACGGTATGGACTGAAATTCACAGCCGGGAATGTGGGATTTGACGATAATATTTATACGTTCCCGTATTTTTGCGCATTCCTCCTGAAAAGATATCTGAAGCAGACAGAGATGGCAAAGCGGAAATAACTGATTCCCTACAGTTCAGCTGCGGGGTAGTTCATTAAAAAATGTATTGGCGCATTAAGGAAAAACTTATTTCTTAATGCGCTTTATTAATGTCAGCATAAGGAGCAGATCATCGTCATCCAGGGAACGAATTTCATCCATGGCCTTGGACAGAAGCTCAGGGTCGGAATGTCTGGTATCGAAGAATTCCATGGGAGTGATGTTGAAATACTCGCAGATATAGAAAAATTCACTCATGGAAGGGAGGGATTTACCGGAAGAAATATTGTTTATGTAGCCCCGGCTGTGTCCCAGGTCATAACTTAACTGGTACTCGGAGATCCCTCTGTTTATTCTCAGCTGGGTAATTCTGTTTCTCATAAATTCTTCCAATGATGTGCAGCCTCCTGACCTATTCAGACAAAATAATTTCTACGGAATATTTTTTGTTTTCGTGGCTGTAATCCAATGGCCTGACTACAGTGCAGATGAGACATTGGATTAGCAACCACTATTATAGAATATGCAACAACATAAAAAATCTACTAAGAAACTATGTTTTTATTGAAAAAACTATTTAAAAATGTTATTGTAAAATTGGAGACGATAATATAGCAGAAAGCGTCTACTAAAAAATGATTCCACCTGTGACGGCGAACACGCTCTGGTGCATCGAAAAATAAGTTTTCAGCCATATGGCCGATGCTTATTATTTGATGTACTGGCAACCGCACAAGGGGACATATTTTGGTTTTGCGAGGAGAAGTGGAAGGTGTTAAAAAATCGAATAAAGGATTACATTTATGATTTCCTGGTAAGGAAAAACAAAAGTGTACAATATGAGTATGAAAGATATGTAATGGAACACATAGAAGAACATCATACCTGTCGAAAGAAGCATTGGCGGATTTTGTGGCAGTTAACCCTGCATTACAGAATCAAAAAAGAAACCAAACCGTTGTTATATTCTTCCATCGCGGACAATCAAAGTGTGGGAAACAGCACGTTGAGGAAAAACGAGGGAAAGAGAGCGGGAAAGGGCGAGCCGCTGCCTGAAATGGGGAAAGCGGAATCATATTGTACAAATCAGATCCCGCCGCATCAATTTGTTAAAAAACTTCTGAATTACGATGTCGTATCATTTGATGTATTTGATACCCTGATCTTAAGGAATATCAGTGAAATGAAAAGCGTATATACCCTGGTTGGGGAAAGGCTGGACTGCCTGTCATTCCAAAGGATCCGGCTTCGGGCTCAGGGCGAAGCAAGAAGGCATATGCAGGAAACATACGGATCAAACGAAATGACCCTGGAGGACATATATAAAATTGTTGAGAGGAAGACAGGAATACCTGTGCAGACCGGAATGGATGCAGAAATGGGTGTTGAAAAAGACATATGTTTTGCCAATACCTATATGAAACGGGTGTTTGATATACTGCGCAGTTTTGGAAAAAAGATCATAGTGGTTTCCGATACCTATATGTCCGCAGAACAGATAAAGGAACTTTTGGAACACTGCGGCTACAGCGGGCTGGAAAAAGTCTATGTATCAAGCGAGTACAGGTGTGGCAAGCACAGCGGGGAACTGTATCGCGCCGTGTTGGAGGAACAGGGTTTTCCCAGGAAGATCATTCATGTAGGGGACAATCCGGAGTCTGACATCATCAGGGCCAGGCAGAAGGGCATTGATGCCGTGCAATATACGAATGTCAATACGGCAGGCAACAGGTATCGGTGCGATGGCATGTCCCAGCTGATCAGAAGCGCGTACAGGGGGATCGTAAATACCACAGTGCATTCCGGGAGTAATCATTTCAGCGTTCCCTATGAGTTTGGCTACATATATGGGGGGATTTATGTCTTAGGCTTTGTGAACTGGATCCATCAGTGCTCACAGCTGCGCGGAATAGATAAAATTTTGTTTTTGGCGCGCGACGGGTACGTATATAAAAAGGTATATGACATGATATACGACGACATACCGTGCGAATATGTCTATTGGTCACGGCAGGCCAATATGAAATGCGCGGCAAAGTACCAGAAGGATCAATACATTTTAAGAAATGTCTATCATAAGGTGAACAGGGGAATCTCCATCAGGGAAATCCTGGAGGAAGCTAAAATTGACTTTGTAAAAAGCGACTTTGAAGAGTTAGGTATGGATTTGAATGAGAAATTGACGGATAAAAACAGTGAACTGGTTGAAAGGATCCTTTGTAAAAATTGGAGCGCTATTTTAGAAGCTTATCATGAGGAGAAAGAAATTTCAGGAAAGTACTTCAGGGATATCATAGGGAACAGCAGGCGGATTGCAATTGTGGAAGTGGGCTGGGTCGGGACATCACAGGACGGATTAAAGAAGCTGATTGAAAATGAGTGGTGTAAGGGATGTGAGGTATATTGTTTTTCTGCATCCAGCGCTTCGGCAGAATCAGGGGATAATATCGTTCAGGCAATGTCTCCCTGTTATTCGTCTTATCTGTTTTCTTATGTGCATAATTCTTCCATAACCGGTTTTCACAGAGATAAAAACGGTACAAAGAAGACAATACTGTTTGAACTTTTTACCCAGGCCTGCCATCCGTCATTTAAAGGATTTACCATAGATGGCAATGGACAGGCAGCTATGGAGTTCGATCTTGCGGAAGTGGAAAATTATGAGATACTTAACGAAATAATGAAGGGCGAAACGGATTTCTGCGCCAATTATATTTCTGCCTTCAAAAAGTTTCCGATCCTGTTCCATATCCCCGGATACGATGCGTATATGCCTTTCCGGACGGCGGTGAGAAAATTGGGGTATGCAAGGAAACATCTGGGACAGATACAAATTGCGGAAACCGTCGGCTTAAACGGTACGGAAGGCGAAATGAAGTACTTGAGAGATTTATTATGAATGAGGGAAATGATGAAAACCATATTATATCATGCAATCACAACGTACCATTTGTTGGAATTTATGGTGCATAACCTGTATTACCATCATGAGCAGGCTGTTTTAATAGTGCCTCAGTCTTTGATGAATTTTTATCCTGATCACAGCGCCCTGGTCGATCTTGGCATTTTTACGGATGTTATTGTTATGCCGGACATTGTGTCGTGCAGAAGCGAAGAAGACATTGTAGGGACAATGGATGATTTTGTCAGGGAACATATGCCGTACCTGTTTGATGAAGATGTTGAAATCCATTTGGCAGGCGCCCAGTTTTATTTTTCTGTCTATCTGATCCATCAGAATATACCCTTCGTCTTCTACGAGGAGGCCAGCGGGATTTTAAGCCGTTCGGCCAAATTAAGGGATAATGTTTCCAAGGCGAACGCTCTACAGTATGAACTGGCGGATCAGTACGGAATGTTTGATGGAAATCATCCGTGTGTCCTGTATAAAGTGTGTAATATGTCCGCGCAGACGGAAGATGCCGGACTACAGGATGCGGTCGACTTTAATGTGGTACATGCTTTGGCAGAATTGAAAGAGGAAGACGTTCAAAAAATAATCAGCTTTTTTACTTCAAAAGGGAGATACGAAGTAGAGGAAAACTGTTGCCTGGTTTTAACCCAGCATTTTGCGAATCTGTCTCTCATGGAGGGCAACCAGCAGATTTTATTGTATCAGGTCTTCTGCGATTACTTTCTGCCGGAATACCATTTGCTCTTTAAGCCCCATCCGTTTGATTTTTTTAACTATGAGGCGATATTTGAGGGCGCTGAAATCATCCGGGAGAGATTACCGTCCGAATTATTACCGTTTCTGTTTGGCGTATGCCCCCGCGGCATCGCTACGGTCAGCTCTACTTCGATTTATGATATAAAGACGATGTTTTCAGACGTTTATGAGATGGATTTTGATTTTGAATCCGCTTATGTAAAGATGCACCGGTACTTTGCGGTGGAAAAGTACATCAGGGAATTTCTGGAACAAGGATATCGGGTCAACCTGGTCGGCTTCAACAATGCCTATCTGAAAATCAGGGGATTCTTCGGCAATGGGATATCTGTATACCCCGGGTATGGTGACGTAAAGGAAATCCATGAGGACGAAGTATGTTTTGTGGACGGGGATTTAAAGGATGCGGACATTGACGGACTGTTTGAAAAAAATATAAAGACCATTTTCATGAATTCTGATGAGAAGCTGGATTTTTACAGATTCAATTACAGGGAGCGGTGGGACGACGTGGAAATTCTCCTGATCAAAAAGGAGAAAACCAGGGAAAAGGACGTGTACTCCGTTTTGGACGATGAAAAAATATATCTATTTGGAAACAAAGGAGCGGTGCGTATGGAAAACCATGAAAAGGATCTGAAATACACGGGCATTCATCTGAAAATAGAATGCTGTCCGGCGATGGACTATGAAAAGCTGGCCTTGGAGGGAAAACTGAGGGCTACAGAACAAAGACTGCTCTATTATATCGAGAAATGCAGCAGGCTTGAAGGGCGGGTAGACCGCCTGGTAACTGCCGGTTTGGAGGAACGTCAGAAATAAGACGGTTCAGGCGGTATAGTTGTAATGTTTATACATTGGATGGGACTGTGGAAAACTCGCAGAAGGGTGCGCTTTTCCACATTTCGGAAAGGTGGAAGATTGAAAATTAAAATTTTCAATCGCGAGATTTGTGTCTGCGCGTTGCATAGTCATAAATGACTAGTACATCGTTGCGTTAATCCTGAAGTAAATCAGTGCTTGATGTTTGCGTCAGCGCAAGGCGGAGGAAGGAGGCGATGCGGTGGCATCGTTGACCGACAACAACGCAGCAGATGGAAATTTAGGCAAGTCATTAGTCAAATTATGAACGTGTCAGTGCACTAGACACAAACTCGTAAGCCATGTATGGCTTTGCGCAACGAAGCAGCGCAGAAATGGAGAAAAGGATGAAAATAATCGGAATTATCCCGGCACGGTACAGATCAAGCCGGTTTCCGGGGAAACCACTTACGCTAATTTGTGGAAAGCCTATGGTATGGTGGGTATATCAACAATGCAAAAAGGTAAGTTTATTGGGTCGGGTATATGTGGCCACAGATGACGAGAGGATTGAAAGGGTCTGCAAGGAATATGGCATGGAGGTCATCATGACCAGCCCTGACCATCCTACGGGAAGCGACAGGGTTGCGGAAGCGGCAGGCAGGATAGAGGGCGATCTGTTTATCAATATTCAAGGGGATGAGCCGTTGATCGCCCCGGAAATGATAGAGCAGGTTATCTCGCTTTTTGATGATGACCAGGTGTATTATGGAACCCTAAAGGAGAAAATTGAGGACGGGCAAAGTATTGCTTCGATGAACACGGTAAAGGTTGTTACAGATAAAAAGGATGATGCCATGTTCTTTTCCAGGTCCGTGATCCCTTCCAATGTTAAAGAAGGGAAGGTTTCTGCGGTTTACAGGCATATAGGTATCTATGCCTATAGAAGGGAATTTCTCAAGACCTATTCCCAAATTCCGCAAAGTGAACTGGAATTGGCGGAAGGAATGGAAGCGCTTAGAGCGTTGGAAGCGGGCTATAAGCTTCGGGTAGGAGAGACGGCCTATAGCAGTATAGGAGTGGACACGCCGGAACAGGCAAAAGAGGTTGAACGTATCATACAAGAGAAATGGAAGCAGAGTGACTTAAGATGAGACAGGCAAAAATATTAGACTGCACCCTGAGGGATGGCGCATACCTGATGAATAAAAAATTCGGAAATGAAAACATAAATGGCATTATCCGGGGGCTTATGAAAGCCAATGTAGACATTATTGAAATAGGTTTCCTGCAGGATGAAGGGACAGAGGAAGGATGTACGGTATTCAGGAATGCTTCGGAGGCGGCAAGGTTTATTCCGCAGAACAGGGGAAACACAATGTTTGCGGTCTTGGCAGATTACAGCAGATATTCTACTGCGAATCTTGAATGCAATGACGGAACCGGATTTGATATCGTAAGAGCCTGCTTCTTTAAGAATGAAAGGAAGGATGTTCTGGAATTCTGCAGGGATATCCGGAGGAAAGGGTATAAGCTATTCGTCCAGCCGGTTGATATTTCGGGGTATTCCGACAGGGAATTGATTGAACTGATAGAGGATGTAAACCTGCTGGAGCCTTACGGATTTTCCATCGTGGACACGTTTGGTTCCATGTATACGGATGATCTGAAACGAATCTTTTCGCTGGTGAACCACAATTTGGATGAAACAATAAAGATCGGGCTTCATTCACATAATAATATGCAGATGTCAAGCGCCCTGTCACAGGAATTTCTGGGGCTGCTCGGCAATCGTGTGGGTGTCATTGACACCACAATATCAGGGATGGGGCGGGGAGCGGGTAATACGCCGACAGAGTTAGTTGCCCAGTATATGAATAGCAAATTGAACTATAGTTATGATATTGATGCTATTTTAGATATCATAGACAATTATATGGAAAATATCCGCACAAAATGCAAATGGGGTTATTCAACGGAATTTTTCCTGGCGGGGGCATACGGTGCGCATGTCAATAATATTGCATATTTAAAGAAAAAGAACAGCCTGGAATCGAAGGATTTAAGGTATATTTTAAATAAGCTGACGGCGTTACAGCGAAAAAGATATGACTACGATCTCCTGGAAAAAATGTATATGGAAGCATTGGCCTGTGATGTTGACGATCGCATGGAAATAGAGAAATTGAGTAAGGCAATGGGAGGACAGGATATTCTGATCCTGGCGCCAGGAAAAAGTATAAAAGAAGAAGCATGTAAAATAAAAACATATGTGAGAGAAAAGCATCCTGTTGTCATAGGAGTCAATCATATGAATGACCTGATACCGTGTAATTACTTATTTATCAGTAATTATAAGCGTTATGAATATTATAAAGGAAAAGACGATGTGGGTAAAATACAGAAAATTATTACATCTAATATCAATTGTGGCGGGGCCGGTGAAAATGTGACCAGGGTTTCAATACTCAGGTTGATTAAATGCGGGTGGCTGCATTTCGACAATTCCGCTGTCCTGCTGTTAAGGCTTTTGGATGGAATCGGGGCGGCTTCCATAGCGATTGCAGGGTTGGACGGGTATAGCCATGCAGACAATTATGCAACGGATCAGTTGGAAATGGCTAATTCTTATGATGATCCCCAGGAATTAAACAGGGATATCCGCAGCATGCTGTTGGATTATGCAGAGACAAGAAAATCCAAGGAAACAGAAGTCCTTTTTCTCACGGAATCAAGATTTGATGATATCCATATATAACGGGAGGCGGTATGACTAAATTATTATTTATGGATGTGGACGGGACATTGACGGACGGGAAAATATATATGGGAGACAAAGGTGAAATCATGAAGGCATTCCATGTCAGGGACGGATATGCGGTCAAGGAGATTTTGCCGCAGTATGATATGATTCCGGTTATCATTACAGGGCGTGAGTCGGAAATCGTCAGTCAAAGATGCCGTGAACTGGGTATTGGGCAGATCTATCAGGGAGTCAGTCTGAAAGAGGAGAAAATGCTCTCTGTTGCAAAAGAATATGGCATCTGCCTGAATGAAAAGGGAATCCTTCCACATACTGCATATATTGGCGATGATATACCGGATTTGGAATGTATGCTCATCGCGGAAAAGAAAGGATGTCCGGCGGATGCGGTTGACAGGATAAAGGAAAACGCAGATTTTGTCTCTGGGAAAATCGGAGGAGACGGGGCAGTGCGAGAGTTTATTGAATGGATCTGCCGCACCTGATAGACTATTCCTGAAACAGAAAAAGCGGCTCCGCTGATAACAGTGGAGCCGCTTGCCATACTTCCTTATTTCTTCATCGCCGCCCGTTTCCGCAGGGTGGGATCCAGGATCTTCTTGCGGATCCGCAGGCTGCCGGGCGTCACTTCCAGCAGTTCATCGGTATCGATGAAATCCAGGGCCTGCTCCAGGGAGAGGATCCTGGGCGGGGTCAGCCGCAGGGCCTCGTCCGCACTGGAGGAACGGGTGTTGGTGAGCTGCTTTTTCTTGCATACATTTACCTCGATATCCTCGCCCCGCCCGGTCTGGCCGATGACCATGCCGGCATAGACCTTTTCCCCGGGACCGATAAAGAGGGTGCCCCGTTCCTGGGCATTGAACAGGCCATAGGTGATGGCTTCCCCCGCCTCAAAGGCGATCAGGGATCCCTGCTTCCTGTACTGGATATCTCCCTTGTAGGGGGCATATCCGTCAAAGACCGTATTCATGATACCGTTGCCCTTGGTATCCGTCAGGAATTCGCCCCGGTAGCCGATGAGCCCCCTGGCGGGAATGGAGAACTCCAGACGGGTATAGGTACCGCCGGAAATAGTGCCCATATTCCGCAGTTCGCCCTTTCTCTGTCCCAATTTCTCGATGACGGCGCCGGAAAATTCGTTTGGCACATCAATGTAGGCCAGCTCCATGGGCTCGGTCCGCCTGCCGCTTTCGTCCGTATGATAGAGGACCTCGGCCTTGCTGACCGCGAACTCGTATCCCTCGCGGCGCATATTCTCAATTAACACGGAGAGATGCAGTTCTCCCCGTCCGGAAACCTTAAAGCATTCCGTGGTGTCTGTTTCCTCCACCCGGAGAGATACGTCGGTGTTTAACTCCCTGAAAAGTCTGTCGCGGATGTGCCGGCTTGTGACGTATTTTCCTTCCTGCCCTGCAAGCGGGGAATCGTTTACCATGAACTGCATGGCGATGGTGGGCTCGCTGATCTTCTGGAAAGGAATGGGAATTACATTGTCCAATGAGCAGAGGGTGTCGCCGATATGGATATCGCTGATGCCGGAGATGGCGACGATGGAGCCGATGCCTGCTTCCTTCACTTCCACTTTATTTAATCCGTCAAATTCATAGAGCTTGCTGACTTTTACCTTTACCTGCTTGTCCGGTTCATGGTGGTTGCAGATGATCACCTCCTGGTTGACCCTGATCGAACCGTTATCCACCTTGCCTACGCCGATGCGCCCTACATACTCGTTATAGTCGATGGTGCTGATCAGAACCTGGGTGCCCGCGTCGGGATCCCCCTCGGGAGCGGGGATATAGTTCACAATGGTCTCAAAGAGAGGCTCCATGCTGGTACCCGTTTCTGCGGCGTCCATGGAAGCCACGCCTGTTTTGGCGGAAGCGTACACGAAAGGACAATCCAGCTGGGCGTCATCCGCATCCAGCTCCAGGAACAGCTCCAGGACTTCTTCCACCACCTCGTCGGGCCTTGCCTCGGGGCGGTCGATCTTATTGATGCAGACGATAACGGGAAGCTTTAATTCCAGCGCCTTGCGCAGCACGAACTTGGTCTGGGGCATGGCTCCCTCAAAAGCGTCCACCACCAGGATTACTCCGTTCACCATTTTCAGCACGCGCTCCACCTCGCCGCCGAAATCGGCATGGCCGGGAGTATCGATAATATTGATCTTTGTATTTTTATACATGACTGCCGTGTTTTTGGACAGGATGGTAATGCCGCGTTCACGTTCGATATCGTTGGAATCCATGACCCGTTCCGCCACTTCCTGGCCTTCCCGGAATACGCCGCTCTGTTTTAAAAGCTCATCCACCAGGGT
>CANDMD010000086.1 GCA_947385725.1 uncultured Lachnospiraceae bacterium
GTTTCGGGGAAAAGGAATACTTTTCTCCGTCTATATCCTTTTAATGTTGCTTCCCTTTCAGACCACAATGCTTGCGAAGTATCTGGTATTGAACGGCATGGGACTTGTGGATACCGCCTGGGCAGTGATTCTGCCAGCTGTATTTTCAACTTTTCCCGTGTTTCTGGCTTACAGGGGATTTAAGGGGATACCGCCGGAGCTGTTTGAGGCGGCGAGGATGGACGGCGCCGGGGAGTGGGACGTCTTTGCCAGGGTGGGACTGCCCCTTGCGGAAAGCAGCATCATGGCAGCCTTTGTGGTCAGCTTTTTCGAGGTGTGGAATATGGTGGAGGAACCGCTTACTTTTCTGAGAGATATGTCGCTGTGGCCGCTGTCCCTGTATCTGCCCCAGATAGGTCCGCAGCAGGCGGGAAGAGCCGGCGCGGCATCCGTGATCACGTTGACGGTATCGCTGTTTGTGTTTGGACTGTTCAGGGATTCGCTTGAGCAGGGAATCGTCTCTTCCGCGTTAAAGATGTAAAAAAGTAATCGGGAAAGGTTTTGGGAGCGACATGTTTTTGACAAAAGGAAAAAAGGCGACAGTGATCGGGTTTGGGGCATTTCTGGTCTTTATGGCGGTATGTACGGTTACAGCGAAGGGAATCTATCGTTCCGGTCTGGCACAGGTGACGGCGCAGAATCCCTACAGTAGCAGCCTGGTCCATGAGATAAAAGCGAATGGTACGGTAAAGCAGGGGCAGGAGTACGGTGTTTTCACGGAGAGCGGACTGAGAGTATCTGCCGTGTCAGTCCGGAAGGGAGAATATTTTGAGCCGGGAACTCCGCTGTTCCAGGTGGATCTGAGCGATTTGCAGCAAATCGTCGAAGGAAAGGAACTGGAGATCGAGAAGCTGAGAAGTCTTTGGAAGGAACAGCTTCAGGCGGAGCAGAAGATTGACAGGGAACAGCGGACAGCGGCAGTGCGTTCCCGGGAGGATTATGACAATATCGTCCGGGAGGCGGACGCCCGGATCGATCAATGCAGACAGGCGCTGGACACCGCCAGGCAGGAACTGGAACTGTATGACCGGTATCTGGCTCTTCTGCCACAGGACGCCCCTGGGGTAAGCGGCGGGGATGCAGTGATCCCTGAACAGTATTATGATCGGCAGGAGAAGAGAATGCAGCTATCGAAAGAGGTGATATCCTGTACCCGGGCATTGGAGGACGCGGAGCGTTCAAAAGAGGCTGCTTTACAGGCCGCCGGAAGGGTGATAGAGGATGCGGAGGGCAGTCTGGCATCGGATCCGTCTGCCGGTACGGAAGAACTGGATATCGCCTGGCAGGAAAAGGAACTGGCAAGGCTGAGAGAACTGATGGAAAGGGACGGATGGATTTACAGTGAAGCTGCCGGAAGGGTGACAGAATGCCGCCTGTCCGTGGGAGAGCGGACACAGGACGGGGCAGGCATTTTGTATGCGGCGGATGACGGGGAGAAGATCATTGAAGCGGTCTTTACAGAGGGCAGCGGAAGTTACCTGACCCTGAATGCGGAACTTTCGTTGAAGGCTATTCTCCCGGGAGGAAACAGGATCAACGGGAAAGTGCTGCTGAGTTTCATGGAGATCCTGGAAAACGGGGACACTTTGGCGGAAATGCAAATAGAAGATCCGGAAATGAAGATAGGTCAGAACGTGGAACTGAGTTACCGCGTGCAGACAGATAATTATGGTGCCTGTGTTCCTGCAAGGTGCGTTCACAGTGACGGGCAGGGGGGAGATTATGTCTATGTGGCGGAGGAGAGAGAGGGGATCCTGGGGATGGAATGGAAGGTGAGAAAGGTTTTTGTCACTGTTTTGGACCGCACAGATTCGGTGGCGGCAGTGGAAAGTGCGGAGATCACCACCGATACCAGGATCATCGCGGACGCGGCAAAAGAATTGAATGACGGGGACGCGGTGCGGCTGATCGGCAATGGGGGCTGACAGGGGGCGGCGCAGGTTTGCGATATGGCATTGCCTGGACCGGGAATTTCAGATATAATAGATCCGTATTTGGGGTTTTACCGCAGATATGGAAAGGGGATACTGAAAATATGAAACTGGCGGTCGTGGAGGATGAAGCCGTCCATGGAAGATTGTTAGAGCAATATATTGCGGACTGGGGAAAACGCAACGGCATTCCGGTCAGTGTGAGAACCTATCCCAGCGCCGAAAGCTTTCTGTTTGAATGGGAGGATATGCCCGCTGACGCTGTGTTTGCGGATATCCAGATGCCCGGAATGGACGGCATGGAGATGGTCAGGAAACTGCGGGAGAAGGACGAGAAGGTGCCGGTGGTCTTTGCCACGGGAGTAGCCGACCATATGCAGGAAGGGTACGAGGTGGAAGCTTTGAATTATCTGCTGAAACCCCTTTCTGCGGAAAAGGTTTCCGCCTGTCTCGACAGGGTGCTCCGGCGGCATGCGGCGGAAGAATTTCTGGTGGCGGAAACCTTGGGCGGTGTGAGAAAGCTGCCCCTGGAGGCGGTCAATTACTGTGAGGCCGCAGGACACAACACGAAACTGGGGCTGACAGGCGGGGAGCAGCTGTTCTGTTCAAGCAGTCTTTCGACGCTGGAGAGGGAACTGGCAGAAAAAGGCTTTGTGAAATGCCATAGATCCTATCTGTGCAACCTTTCCAATCTGAACAGGATCACTTCGGAAACCCTGGTCTTTGACGACGGAACCGTGATCCCTGTCAGCAGAAGACTTTACAGGACAGTGAACAGGGCATTTATAGAAAAATACGGCGCCCGGAGTGGTTCGGCCGCGGAAGGTGATTTGTCATAAAACAGAATATTGTTTCTCTTTGGCAACGTTTTATCCTGACGGATAATCAGCTGCCTTTTGACTTCGGCAGCTGCGGCAGCTCATACACCGAAAGCGGCAGAACGATGCCGGGTGGCGGGGAAACGGTCCGGAGCGTGGCGGTCATCCTCCTGATCCTAAAACACCTGTCAATGTATGACGAAAAAAGTGCGAACTGTGCCACAATCTGATATTGTCTCTCCCTGTCTGATATACTGTTTGATATATTTTATTTGTATTCTATTTTCAGATGGGAGAGGTGTATTATTATGTTAAGGACGATCAAGGGAAGGCTTACGGTCAATATGATTGCTATTGTGGTGGCAAGTATCCTGCTGACTTCCGCGGGTCTGCTGGCTGTGGCCGGAAAGCAGGCGATTCAGGATCAGACGCGCGCCCTGCAGTTGAATGCGGATAAATACGCGGAGGAGATCAACACATGGATCGAGCAGGAGAAGATGCTCGCCCACGGCGCCGTGGAGAGTATAGCGGCCGGAGGAAAGACAGATACGGATTTCCTTCAGGCTGTGGTGGACACTCATTCGCAGGGGCGGGGAGAACTCCTGAATCTGTACTGTGGGACAAGCGACAGCAGATTCATCTGGTCCAACAGAGAGATAGAGATGCCGGACGGATATGATCCGGTGCAGCGCGGATGGTATCAGCAGGCGGCGGAGACAGGGGACGTCATTGTCACCGACCCTTACTGTGACGCCCTGACGGGGAAGATGTGCACCACCATTGCGGCGCCGGTATACATAGACGGCAGTGTGGAGGGAGTCATAGGCCTGGATGTCACGCTGGAGACCGTGACTGACCTGACAGGCAGCATCAGTTATGAGGACGGAGTATATGGCTTCCTTGTGGACAGCAGCGGACAGTATGTCGCACATAAGAACAAGGGCTATGAACCTACAGCGGATACCACGGTGTCCGTGGCCGATGTCCTGCCCGGAGTGTGGCGGATGATGGAAGAAAACCGGGGCAGCGTGGGCAGGCTGGAGGACTACGACGGCAGCGCCTGCTATTTTGCGTCGGCGGAAATAGGGGGCTGTGGCTGGAAGCTGGGCGTGGCGGTACCTGCGGCAAATGTGACGGATTCCCTGGGGACAATGCTTATGATCGCCCTGGCGGTGGCTCTGGTGATCATCCTGTTTGTGGCGGTATTTATGACGGGGCTGATCGGAAGGATGCTGGCTCCGATTCAGATGCTGAAACAGTTTGCCTCAGGGGACTTTTCCGAGAATGCGGTGACTGACAGGTCGATTCCCCGGGAATATAGAAATGAGACGGAGCAGATCAGCAGGGCAACGGCGGAAGTGAGGCAGCAGATCAGGGAGATCATTCTAAATACAAAGCAGGAAGCGGAAAATATTGCTTCCATTGCCGAGGGGACATCTGATAAAATGATGGTGTTGAACCGGGACATCTCCGGCATTACGGAGTCTGTCGGCACGGTCATGGATCAGATCGTGAAGGCCAGGGAATTGACGGAAGCCATAAAAGACAACGGACAGGAGCTGGGGGACGCCATTGAGAATGTGGCGAGGAAGGCAGGGGAGGCTGCACAGCAGTCCGGCAGCATTATGGACAGGGCGGGAAAACGCTATGAGGTTTCCCGGAAGTCCGCACATGAAGTGACTTCCCTCTATCAGAAAACAAAGAAAGAACTGGAGCAGGCCATAGAAGACAGCAGGAGGGTGAGGGAGATCGATACGCTGACGGAAGAGATCCTCTCCATCAGTTCCCAGACCAACCTGCTGGCGTTGAATGCATCCATAGAAGCCGCACGTGCAGGCGAGGCAGGCATGGGCTTTGCGGTTGTAGCGGATGAGATCAGGGGTCTGGCTGACAATTCGAGGCAGGCGGTGGACAAGATCCGCCAGGTGACGGAAGGAGTGGTGGACAATGTGGCGTTCCTGTCCAAAAGCTCCTCCGGCCTGCTGGAGTTTATGACCGGTAAGGTGATGGAGGATTACGAGAATATGATAGAACTTGCCCGCATGTATCAACAGGATGCGGTGTTTTACAGCGATATTTCCAGTGAACTGGGAGCTTCCTCACAGGAAATGAGCGCCAGCATGGTACGGATCAATGAATCCATTGCCGCTGTCACGGAGCTTGTGGGGGAAATCGCGGAGCTGATGCGCAATATGAGCGGTTCCGCGGCCGATTCCAATGAAAACTCAGAGGCGGTCATGAAGCAGATGGAAGAATTGTTCCGGTTAAGCGGACTGTTGAATCAGACAGTTGCGTCTTTCAGGGTTTGACATACGGAAGAGGAGAGGGAAAGCATGTTAGGCGGTTCGGTATGGATAGCGCTGCTTCGGTTTACAATAAGCCTTGCGGGGGTCGTATTGCTGTTTTCCCGCATGAGTGAATCACGGTTTGACAGGAAAAGGACGGCCATCTGCTATGGCGGGTTCAGCACAGCGGTACTTGTGCCGGCCTGTATCTGGTATGTGGTGGACTGGGAAAACTGTGTGCGGATCGTAGCGATTGCCATGTATGTATGTTTTGCGGTTTTTGCTGTTTTCATAAGCAGTGATTCTGTCTATCTGTCCATTTATAAACTGGCGCTGACCTTTTACCTGCTGGCGGTTTTTCTGGTCAGCGGGCTGGAAGTCGCGATCATCTTTTTCGACAAGAACGTATGGGCGGACATTATCACGCGTGTCATATTGATTCTGCTGATGACGCTTTTAATTGAAAAGAAAATGAAAAACTCCATCAGGGCTTTCAGCGATTATGTGGAGAAAGAGGTGGACAGGTTCAGTGTCGCCGTTATGATCATCAGCATGCTTTTCGGGATCGGGTTTATACTGAACCCCAATGTCAGGGATGCGACTCCGTACCATGTTTGTCAGATCATCACCAATTTTATCCTGACAGGCACCCTGCAGCTTCTCATGTTCCGATTCTATCTCCATGTGGGCAGGGAGAAGGAATACGAGAAGGAGTACCAGCTGATGCAGATGAATCACAGGCTTCTGGAACGTCAGCTGGAAATCCTGGAGGAGTCGGTGGAAGCAGGCCGTAGGGTTCGCCATGACGTGCGGCATCACAATGCAGTCATAGCGGAATACGTGCGCCGGAGACAGGGGGAGGAGCTGCTGCAATACCTGGAGGAATATGACAGGGAAATGGATCAGGGCATTGTGGAGAAGATTTGTGACAATGCTGCGGTCAACAATATCCTTTCCGCATATACCAGGAAGGCCAGAAATGAACAGATCAGGGTCACGCTGGAAGTGGAGCCCGGGCGGGATCTGGAAATACCCAATATCGACCTGGTAACGATTCTTGCCAACGCATATGAGAACGCCATTTATGGCTGTAAGGAAGCGAGGCGGATGGAAAACCGGGAATGCTTCATACATCTGACGCTCAGGAAAAAGAAAAACAAGCTGATCATCTCCTGCAGCAATACATGCAGAAGGGAGACGGAGATGAAAAACGGACAGCCAAAGGCGGAATTTACCGGCGGTATCGGCGTTTCCTGCATTATCAAGACGGTAGAAAAATATGAAGGAGAGTATGACTTCAAAAATGACAACGGTGTGTTTGTGTTCAGGCTGATCATGAGCATACCCCAGATTCTGCCCACGGGGGTGAAAGAATATGTATCTGATAGCGCTTTGCGATGACGAAACGGCAGAGCTGGTAAAGACGGAGAAGCTGCTGCGCGGATATGAGAAGGAGCACCCCGGAGTGGATCTGGTGATCGAGCATTTCCCGGATGCGGAGGAACTGCTCTGTATGATCAGGGAAGAAGGTTATGTGCCGGATGTCATTTTTATGGATATTTATATGCCCGATAAGCAGGGCAATCCTACTTCCTTTGGAATGGAGGCGGCATGCAGACTCCGGAAGCTGGAGTTTAAGGGAAAGCTGGTGTTCCTCACCATCTCCAGGGAGTATGCCCTGGCGGCTTTTGACGTGGAAGCCGACCAGTATCTGGTGAAGCCTGTTCCGGAACATAAGTTATTTCTGTTGATGGACAGGCTGCTGGCGGCTGTGGAGGAGGAGCGGAAAAGATATATCCTGCTTAAGATCGAAGGACGGCTTGTGAGAGTATCCGTCAATGATATCGTATCCTGTGAGGCACAGGGAAAAACCCAGTGGCTGTATCTTGCAAACGGCAGACAATGCCTGCTGCGTATGAGCATGGCGGAGATCTACGGGCTGCTCTCACATTATCCGGAATTTGTGAGGATAGGCGTTGCGTTTATCGTCAACATGAACTATATAGGAAGCCTGAACGCGAAAGAGATCCATATGGATAACGGAAAGCGGATCTATCTGCCCAGAGGCGCCTACAAAGGGCTGAGGGAGCAATATTTTAACTATTACTGCAGGGAAAATGATGCAGATTGGATGTGATTTTGATGCAGATATGTTGATTCCGGCATGTAAAATGTATTATGATACATGATAGAAAATACAACATATACAAAATGCAGCATTGCGGGAGCGGGGGAATCACATGAAGGAAGTGCAGGCGAAGAAAAGGAAGGTTATTTTAGGAGTGGCGGCAGTATTGATCCTGCTGCTTGGAACGGCGGCATACGTGCTCCTTCACATGGCAGGTCCCGGGGGATGCCGGGATTATACGGTTCAGAAGGAGCAGTACTTTGTGGAATATTCGGAAAAATACGAGTATTGGGACGTGATCACGGTGGAATATCCTGTCCTGTCGGGAGCAGGCGAGTGGGAGGAAACCCTGAACAGGATATTTTACGATACGGCGATGGATAAAGTGAATTACTGGCATCTTACTCCGGATGACGAGGTGCGGAAATTACAGGAGGAATACAGTATCTATAGCAGCAACGTGCTCTGTCAGGTCACGTTTCACAGCCAATACCTGATGAGCGTGGCATTTCACGAGACCTACGCCCCTATTTCACCGGTATGGTATGTGCATAAGACCCAGCGCAGCGCCAATGTAAACCTGATGACGGGTGAAGCCTATGAATTGTCGGATATCCTCCGGATTGACGACGATTTTATGAGGCTATGGTGTGAGCGCGCAGGTAAGGATTATCCGGACGTGATCCTGGGGGATGACGACACCAGGGAAACGCTCCTGCAATGGTTCCTGGGAGGGGATGAAGAACTGAAGGATTTCTTTTTTTTCCGACCGTTTTTCTATGTGATGGAGGACGGGGAGTTTATGGTGGGGATATCCATAGACCCCAATGTCAGAACGGTGGTTCATCACAGGGCTATGGAGAACAGCTTTGTGGCGAGGCTGACAGAACAGGAACTGGAGCCTTACCGGACGGAATCGGAATTCTGGAAATGGTATGATCAGTCCCAGACCACAGGGGAAGTGCTTCCCTGTGAGGATCGGAAGGATAACCTATGGCTGGGAGAGGAGTCAAGTGTATGGGATTATCTGGAAAGACAGGATTAGCTGAAACGGCAGGATTACCCGGAAGGATACGGTTATTCGGAAAGACAGGCTGCGTTATCATAATAGCGGGGATTCTCTGGCTGGCGGAGGCCGTTCCCGTATGCGCAGCCCCTTTTTCCTATGAGCCCTGTTACCGGATTCCGGAGGAAGCTGCGGGGGAATACATGGTGCTGACAGAAGATTTGGGGAATTATGAGGTCTGTGAGGGAGATTGTCTGTGGAATATTTCCGAACAATATCTGGGAACAGGTGAAAGATATCCGGAACTGATGGAAATGAATCCCGATGTGATCACGAATGCGGATCTGATATATCCGCATACGCTTCTGAGGCTTACGCGGAATGTATATGTGAGAAAGGAGACGGCTTCTGAGGGAACACGCATGGGATCATGCCGCTTTGGAGCGCTTACCGGCTGTACAGTGGGGTTTGCGCAGGAAGGAGAGGCGTATTCCAGTCTGGCGTTTACCAGGCCGGATCATGGGCGGGTCGTCTGCCACATCAGGGATAAGGTGCAGGCCGGTGTGGATACCCTGTCAGACTGGGAGAAATGTAGGGACACCATAGAGGAATATGCAGAAGAACATTTCGGGGAACAGGTCACAGATCTGACTTTCCAGCGGTATCAGTCGGAGAGAGGCGATGAGGTCTATCAGTTTTCCTATGTCTACACAGTCATGGGGGAAGCCTATGGGCTTGAGGGAACCCTGCCCGTTTATGTGAGCCACGGTATCTGCCAGACGGAGCACATTCAGGCGGAATTTGTGGGATTTCACACGGAGGAAGGGATGGAGGACGTAGTCCGGTATCTGGTGGCAGGCTTCGAGGAACTGCCCTCTCCCGAAGGGGGAGCGGGCAGCATGAACGATTACAATATCATCATGGGATCGCCAGGGGAGTGGGAACTGGCCGGAATCTATGATTCCTTTGACTGGATCCGGGAGTACTTTGACGGCATCTTCCGTGAGGCGGTTCCACCGGAGGCGGAGGAGAAGAGCGCAAAAGAACGGATCCTGGGGATAAACTGATGCAATCATTGCTTCCTCAGGGTTTCCGGCGGATGCGCAGGGCATCCCCAAACAGCTTTGCGGGGATATTAGGGTCTATGTCATATAACAGCTCCACAGGCTTGCTGCCGATCCTGTTCAGGATGATCATTCCCAGATCGCTCAGCATGGACATAAAATCATATTCTTCCTCCACCAGCTCCATCTTGCCGGATTCGATTTTTGACAGATCCAGCAGGTCATTGATGAGGGTGAGCAAGGCGTTTCCCGAATTCTGTATATTTGCCAGGTAATCCCGGTTTTGCCTGGAAAGGTCATCCTGGCGCAGCATGATCTGGGTCATTCCCATAATGGCATTCATGGGAGTGCGGATCTCATGGGAAATATTGGAGACAAAGGCATACTTTGTCTGATTGGCGGCATCCGCACGTCCTTTTTCCTCCTTGACCCGCTCCATCCGCTCGTGCTGTTCCGTAAAATCCGTCAGAAGCATACTGTAGCCGGACAGGGTTCCCTTGTCCCGGATTTCCGTAATTTTCTTGTTGTAAAACTTGCCGTAAACCTGAACTATGAACAGAAACCGCAAAACAGCGGTTTCACACGCAGCTGTCTCTGGTTTTGCGTGCAAGAGGCGCGTGAAAACACCTCGCGGTGGCGTGGGTGGGAAAAGTAACAATAGGGCGGCAACAGTTCAGACGTAACGGTTCAGCGCAATCACGGAAAAGAGGAAAATTCCTGTACGAAAAAAATAATATATGGTATGATAAATTTATGATATGCTAATTTATGAAGTGAGAGGTAAGAGAGATGGACAATAACTATTATCAGCACCCCGGTTATTACGGGAACAATCCGGAACCCGAGAAGGCGCCGAATATCTTTCAGCAGTTTGTGCTTGCCTTCATACCGACCCAGTATAGCAGGCTGACAAAGGTCAGGACCGGCAGTATGATCGGCTTTGTGACGCTTTTGGCACTGCTTGCCACAATCCTTTCTTTTGTAAGCGTTGCATTCAGCTTTTCGGCCATCAGCGGCGGCGGGTGGGCGGATGCCATTCCGGAATTTAAGGTGGCCGACGGCAGGCTGTACATTGACGGGGATTTTGAATTTGACGAAGGCGGGACATACGTATATATAACGGACGAGATCAGCGGATTTACGTATGACGCCGCATCCCAGATAGAAGCCCGGGGGTATTACAATATTATTCTGATCGGGCGGGACAGGATTTCGATCATGCAGAACGGAGAGTATCAGCAGGGCGATTTCCGTAACCTGGGAGATGACATGGAGATCAGCAAGGACTGGATTGTCAACACATTTATGCCGCTTATGATGGTCTTCATGGCGGTGGGGTATCTTTTCTTCTTTGTGGGCAGGGTATTCTGGTATTTCCTGTGTGCGGCTATTTACCTGGTAATTGCCCTGATCATCTCCTCTATTTTGAAGAAACAGCTGCCGGCGGGAGCCTTGTTCAGGACGGCTGTGTATTCCAAGGTGCTGATGTTTGTAGCGGTGTCGATCCTGGATCTGATTCCTTTTGTCAACGTTTCGGTGTCGCTTATTCTCAGAATTGTCATTACCATAGGTTTCATGGCTTTTGCAATTGCGAAGCTGCCTGACAGGGATTAGTACATTGTGAACCGGGTTTTGTGACCATGTGGGAGGATCCATGAAGATTACAGATCTGCGTATCCAGAATTTTAAATCCATCCATGATATGCATATTCCCGATATTGAAAATGCCCTGATCCTGGTGGGGCAGAATAATACCGGCAAGACCACCGTGCTGGATGCCATCCGCGCGGTGGGAGGGGAATATGTGATCGGGCCGGAGGATTTCGGGGAGGCAGGCGCAAAGATCCGGATCCATGTCACGCTTTCCTTTACGGAAGATGATATGGAGCAGCTGAGGCGGGGCGGTGTGGTCAGCCAATACCGCAAGAAGGGAGCCTGGCAGCAGGATTTTCAGAAGAAACTGCCCTCGTTTTCGGACGGCTTCCTCACTTTCACCATGACCGCAAACAGGGATGGCCGTATCCGTTATATGGACGGCGTCAACAAGCATAATCCCTACATACAGGAAGTGTTTCCCCAAATATACCATGTGGATACGGAACGGCGCCTGGAACAGCTCCAGAGTGACCTGCTGCTTCTGCAGGAGCATGAGATCTTAAAGAGGATGCGGTCGGGCTGCTGTATGTTTGACCAGGCGAAGAAATGTAATTACTGCTTCCATTGTATCGGACTGATCGAGCAGAAGAGTCCTGCCGAACTGGATGTTTTCGAAACGTCAAAGCTGCTGGATTATAAGCTGTATCAGCTGAACCTGGATCATTTTGCCCGAATGGTCAACGACTGCTTCCATAAAAACGGCGGCCGGGAGAGCATTCATTACTATATGAACCGTGATGTGGAGAAGATCCTGCAGGTCACCACGGAAATCTGCCATCCTGCCCAGAATGTGCCCCATCCGATCTCCCGGATGGGAAAAGGGATGCGGTCCATCTACCTGTTTTCCCTGTTGGAGGCGTACACCCAGATCAGGGAAAATCTCTCCAGCATTATCATGATCGAGGATCCGGAGATCTTCCTGCATCCCAGCCTTCAGAAGGTCTGCGGGACGATCCTGTACCGCCTGTCGGCAAAGAACCAGGTGATCTTTACCACCCATTCCCCGAATCTGCTGCCCAATTTCAACAGCAGGCAGATCCGGCAGGTGATCCTGGGGGAGGACGGCTCCTGCAATATCAGGAAGAAGACGGATATCAGCGCGATCCTGGATGACCTGGGATATACGGCGGGAGACCTGATGAATGTGAATTTCGTGTTCATTGTGGAGGGAAAGCAGGATAAGTCCCGCCTGCCGCTTTTACTGGGGAAATACTATGCGGAGACTACCGATGGCCAGGGAAATCTTTCCCGTATCGCCATCATTACCACCAACAGCTGTACCAATATCAAGACCTATGCCAATTTGAAATACATGAACCAGATCTATCTGCGGGATCAGTTCCTCATGGTCCGTGACAGCGACGGGAAGGATCCGGGGGAACTGGGCAGACAGCTCTGCCGCTACTATGAGGAACGCAACCTCGAGGACATGGATAAGCTGCCCCGGGTGCGGCCGGAAAATGTGCTGATCCTGAAATATTATTCCTTTGAGAACTATTTCCTCAATCCCGGCGTCATGGCCAGGCTGGGTATCGTGGAGTCGGAGGAGGCGTTTTATGAGACGCTGCTGGAAAAGTGGAAGGAATATCTTTATCGCCTGAAAAGCGGCCGCCATCTGACGGAGGTGATCGGCTGTGACCTGGAAAGCGTTGAGGATGTAAGGAGGTACATGGAGGAGATCCGCATTTATCTGCGCGGACATAACCTGTTTGATATTTTCTACGGAAAGTACAAGGATCGGGAAAAGGAGCTTCTGGAGCAGTATATCGAGCTGGCCCCCAAGGAGGATTTCCAGGATATCTTTGCCGCGCTGGAACGGTTTCCGTATTTTGAGAGCAGGAAGGTTGAGGGGAGGAAGGAGTAGGCGAATGGAGACATTCTATTTTGAAGTCCCCGGGGAAAGCAGAAAGGAAGATGCAATTGCTTATATCAATGAATTTTATGAGTATGGCTCAGAGATAAACGGCTCTGGAGACCTACATAGATTTCTGGAGCATTACGAGGATTGGCTGGTTAAGCTGGAAAAGGATTCCCGTAGGATACCGGACGGGAACAGAGTATCCTCAAGGACTTATTTCCTTGTCAGAGGCTGCGACAGCCATATTGTGGGGCTGATAAATATCAGGTTGGTTTTGAATGAGCGGTTAAAGGAGTATGGCGGACATATTGGATTTGGAATCAGGCCAACAGAAAGGGGAAAGGGTTATAATAAGACTAATTTGCACCTGGGATTGAAGGTCTGTCAGGAGCATGGGATTGATACGGTTCTGATGGACGCGGATGTCCAGAATCCAGCTTCCTGGAGAACAATGGAGGCGCTTGGGGGCAGGAAAAACAGGGAATTTTACGATGGGAAAAACGCCCACTGTATGGTAAGGGATTATGAAATTGATGTAAATGAGAGCCTTATAAGGGCCGCGTGTGTTTATGAGCCGATGGTTGAGCCGGTGTGGGTGAATGGTGATAGGGATTCTTTGTGATTGAATACCCTTTTCCTATGTGCTATAATTCAAATATATTTAGTTTCATTTATATAGGAAACAGTATCATGAAAGAAGCGAAAATTCCTGAAAGGAAACCTCATATTGGTGTGATAGTATTGTCAGATGAGGCAAGTAAATCTGACGGGGAATGGAGGAAAGGATGGCAGAGATGACAGATAAACAAATGCAATTTATAGCGTGGCTGATTACAACGGCAACGGACAAATGTCAGACAATAGACGAAGTAAGGAAAATGAATCAGGAAATCCGCAAACATTCCACTGGATTCAAAGAAGAGACGGAAGAGCAGAAAAAAGAAGAATGACGAAGAAAGACGAAGAAAGAGCGGAACTTGCCACCGTTCTTTTCTTTTGGAAAAAGATGTTCACTGGTTAATAAAAAAGACAGACATTATTGTGGATTGTCCAGAAATACCCTCGATCCCGTGGCGCCCTTCTGATGCTGGTACTTGCCGTTGTAGGGATGGAGCGCAACGTCATCCAGCTGGGCGAACACAAGCTGGCCGACCCTGCGTCCGGCCTTTAATTCTATGGCACAGCGATTGGCATTAAATAATTCCAGCGTGATTTCCCCTTTAAAGCCCGGATCAACCCAGCCCGCATTCTGGATAAAGAGCCCCATTCTCCCGAGGGAACTTCGGCCTTCCACAAAGGCAGTCAGATTGTCGGGCAGCTCAAAATATTCCATGGTTGTGGCAAGGATGAATTGATTGGGAAGCAGGATGTAGGTATCTGTAGAGATTGTTTTATAGGAGATCTCCTTATCCAAAGTAATGATACCGGTGGAAGAATCTTCCACAATGCTGAAAGTGTTGCCCAGGCGGATATCCACGCTGGCAGGCTGGATCTGCTCCTTTTCCAGGGGGGAGATTGTAAGTGTCTTATTTTCGATCATGTTGAGCAGCGTTTTATCTGATAAAATCATGTCTTCTGTTTCTCCAAATTAATTAGCGCATATTTTCGATCCAGGAAAAGAATTTATTCAGGCTCTGGTTCGTTTCCCGTGCTTCAAGAAACATCCCGGCTGTATACCAGGAATGAGTATTCTTCCGGTCTGTAACGGCATAAAGTTCACATTCGGTACCCAATTCTTTTG
>CANDMD010000087.1 GCA_947385725.1 uncultured Lachnospiraceae bacterium
TTTATTCCCGGCAGAGCAGACAATATGTGGAAGATACTTTTGCGGGCTCGCTTCCGGCATTTATTGCGGCGTTTATGCAGGGATCCAGGATTACAGCGGAGGAAGCGGAGGCAATCCGCAGGATGATCGACAAAGCGGAGGAGTGAAGGATATGGGGACTACTTTCCTGAAATTGTTAAATATGAGCATTACTGCCGGATGGTTGATACTGGCAGTCTTGTGTGTCAGGCTGCTGTTTAGAAAAATTCCCAAATGGGTGAATTGCCTGTTGTGGGGAGTGGTGGCGGTCAGGCTGGTTTGTCCATTTTCCATTGAAAGTCAGTTCAGCATATTGCCAAGCACAGAACCCATAAAGTCCAGCACAGTCGTGGAAGGGGAAGTGCAGAATTACATACCGTCCATAGACAGCCGCCTGACGATTGTGGAAAATACGATAAACCCGATGCTGACAGAAACCTTTGCATATGAGGAACCGGACAGTGCGGCTCCCTTGCAGACAGTCACATATGCAGCCGGTCTTGTCTGGTGCTGTGGCATGGTCCTGTTGATCATTTGCGCAATGGGCAGTGCCGTAAAGCTGCATAGGCTTGTAAGGGAAGGGGTATGCGTCAGGGATAATATTTATATTTGTGATGCGGTAGGATCACCGTTTATTTTGGGGATTGTCAGACCAAGGATTTATCTTTCTTCCGCACTGAGTGAGAGAGAGATGGACTATATCCTTGCACATGAGACTGCGCATCTGAAAAGAAAAGACCATTGGTGGAAAGCGCTGGGTTATTTCTTATTGTGTATCCATTGGTTTAATCCTCTTTGCTGGATGGCATATTCCCTGTTCTGTAAGGACATTGAACTGGCATGTGATGAGAAAGCAGCCAGGGGCATGGCATTCCATGAGAAAAAAGAGTATGCCAGGGTGCTGCTGTCCTGTGCGGGACAGAGAAGCCTGGTCATGGTGTGTCCGCTGGCTTTCGGGGAGGTGGGGGTCAGGGAAAGAGTGAAATCCGTATTGAATGATAAAAAACCGACCTTATGGATCATGATAGCAGCGGCGGCAGTAGTCGTAATACTGGCGGTTTGTTTTTTGACGAATCCCACAAGGGAGTATCAGATCAGAATTACAATACCTGCAGGGAGTACAGAACCCTTCTGCTATTCAGATGAAGAAATCAGCCCCAAGGGCAGTACGGTTACATTCTATGCAGGGCAAGGACTTGGAGATACGGAGATCAGGCTGCTGCCGGCAGAAGCCAGGGAAGAAAACGCCTATGACGAGGCTGTCTATATTACACCGGGAATGCCTGTGGAAATGGATGTGGAAAAGGGTGCATGGTTTAAAATAGGCGTGAATATACAGAACCCCACAGAGGAAAGTATGGACGTATATGTATCTGTAAGGAATGTGGAAGTGCGAATTACTTCTGCAAAGGAAGCCGATAACGGCAGCCTGTCCACAGAACCGTTGCCGGGAGAGGATGGCAGCCTGTCCACAGAACCGTTGCCGGGAGAGGATGGCAGTCTGTCCACGGAACCGATGCCGGAAGAGGATGGCAGCCTGTCCACAGAACCGATGCCGGGTGAGGGAGACGCCCCACAAGAGGACATGTACGCCCCGCACCGGTATGACATGGGAGACCTGGATGGAAACGGAGAGCAGGAGTATGTGGTGATCAGCTTCCAGGAGGATAATCCGGATTATGACGGACAGCTGGAATTTTATTTTAACGGAAAACTGATCTATGAGTATGAAGATATCTTATGGATGTCCCCCGGGGAGGCCGAGTATATCGATCTGGACGGGGATGGGATAAAGGAGATATTTTTCACCTTTTGGCCCCATGTCAATTCCATGCCCCTGGTGGAATACGCGGTGTTAAAGCAGACGGGCGGCAGCTGGGAATTATTGGAGATGATCCATGGGGAGACCATGCTGGACAATGAATTTCCCATTGCCAGCCGGTACGGAAAGGAAGAAAATACCCTTGTGATCACCTGCGAGAGGACGGATCAGGAGATTGTATATCACTTTAAGGAATACTATGAGAACCGTATCAGGGAAGAGCAGGAAAACGGCGGCGATCCCAGACAGTATGCCGAGATCCTGGAGGGCAGATATAGGGAAGGCGATGAATTTGGCGGAATTGCTGCCTGGGGCGTATGGGAAATAAGCAGCGGGACATATGATGGCAGGAACTGTCTGATCGCCACCCACGGGCTGGAGGGGCCATTGGGAAAGTGGGATCATATGGGTTTGGTGGACGTGTATTTTGACTATGATGCAGAGGGACGGGTGAATATCCTGAACCTGGAATTTCGGGAGGAATTCTGAGGAAACGCTGATGATAGCATCGTTTCCTCCAGAACCTCCGGCGGATGCGTACAGATTTACAGAAAAAAATGCTTTAGAAAAATTTCATCTCGCCCACATGTCTGTCCTTTCGGGCGATCCGCCATACGGCGAACTTTCCTGCTGTCACCGCCACCGGAAGCCCGCCCGGCGCCATGATCCATTGGCTGGCGATATACAGGTTTTTTACGCCTTTTACGGTTCCCTTGACACGAAAAGGTTTTACTCCTTTTTTGGTGACAAAACTCATGTATGCTCCATGATATGCGTTGCAGTACCGGTCATAGGTCACCGGTGTCCAGCAGTCAAGAAATTCCATATGCCCCTGGAGATTGGGAAACTGTATCAGCAGCCGCTCTTCCATTGCCTTTACCGTTTCCTGTTTCCGGGTTTCATATTCATCCTTTGACAATTCTTTCCAGTACAGATATTCCTTGTCGAACTGCGCTATGTTTACCTGGAGCACCGTTTTTCCCGATGGGGCAAAGTCCGGCTCGTATTCGTAGCTTTTCACTGAGATCCGGTCCGCCTTCCTTCCTCCTGTCTCAAAGGGGGCACAGTCGAAGAAAATAGTTCCTTTTTCGCCATATGCCTGCCGATCCACCATAAATGCTGCCTGGACTCCGCTGAAAAGCGGATATTTATCGCTATCCTCATAACAGGACCGCCATTTGGCATCCATATATTCCCTTCCGATCAGGCGGTCAAACATCTCCATGGTGTCCACGGCGGAGATGACATAATCCGCCAATATAGTCTTTTTATCTGTGGTTTCGATTCCCACAGCCTTTTTGTCCCTGATCAGGATTCGTGATACGGGAGCACCGCAATAGAGTTTTCCCCCCAGCTGTTGGAAGCGTTTTACCATGCGGTTTGTCATTGCCAGGGATCCGCCCAGTGGAATTTCCCCGTTGCCGGATGCGATACTGGCATAAGAAACCAGAAATGAGTTTACGGTATATTCCTTTGGCAGATAGTCCGTAAACAGAGCCTTAAGAGCAGGATGCCTGAAGCGGCCGGCCATATCCTGCATGTCCGTGGAGCCGTATTCCTTCATTACCTTGGGCATATCCGCCATGGAAGCGCCCATACGGATATAATCGCTGATCCCCATGGCGTCCATGGGCTTTTCGGCCGGCATTTCACATGCGGCGGCATATTTCACATGCGCTACAAATTTTCTGATCTCCGTTTCGTCTTCCGGCGATAAGCGGAGAAGCTCCGTTTCCGTCTTTTCCAGATCTTTCCACAGTGTGACGCGGGCATCTCCCACAATGCTTGTATAAAAGCTGTCACATTCCACAAACTGCGTATTTTCTTCCAACGCCCCCACGGTTTCCCACACCTTGCGGAGGGAGGTTCCCTTTTTGGTTCCGGTGAGCCAGTGGATGCAGTTGTCAATATGGCAGCCTTTTCGGTTCCAGCCCATACATTGACCGCCGGCTATGGGATTCTTTTCATAAACAGCGGTCTCATAGCCTGCCAGCCTTCCGTAAATTCCAGCGGCCAGCCCTGCGATGCCGCCGCCCACGATGATGATTTTTTTCTTGTTTTCCCTCATTGCAATCCTCCTTGTAGATCTGTTTCACCCCGTGAAAGTCCTGTTCCGCAGCATATCTGTCACCCAGTCCACTTCCGGCAGCGGGATTTCAGGGCGGTGGGCATACTGTTCCATCATGCCGTGAATGGAACACCAATACATATTTGACAGGACCATGGGATTCCCTTCCCGAATGCTTCCGTCCCGCTGTCCTGCTTCCACCCAGCTTTGGCAATATGCGACGGTATCTACGGAGACAGCCAGACTGCGGAGCTTCTCCGGGATATCGTCAGTCCGTACCACATGCCCCATGAATAAGAACATTTGCGCGGAAAACGCGTTTTCCTTTACGTAGGAAAACAGCATGGAGGTAAATTGCCGGAAAAAATCCAGACCGTTTTCCGCCTTGACCTGCATGGGCATCCGCATCCCTCTCAGCCCGATATTGATTAACTCTTCCAACAGGATTTCCTTTGTAGGGAAATAATGGAACAGCAGCCCTTCGCTGATGCCGGCCCGTCTGGATATCTGGCTTGTCTTCGTCCCATAGTATCCGCGTTCCACAAACAGATCCAGGGTGGCCTGAATAATCTGTGTCCTTCGGGCTTCTTTTTGCTCCTTCCTTGTCATATGGCATCTCCTCCGACAGATGAGTATCATTTATGCACACGGTCAATCATATTTACCGTGTGCATTATTTTATACTGAGTGGCCAGTCTTTTTGACCGTCAGTATAACACTAACACAGGCAAAGGGGAATTGATAGAGTGATTTACTCAACGAAGATGACAGCTGTGCGCGAAACCGCTGTTTTGCGGTTTCAAGGAGTTCAATGAACTCCTTGCATAAAGCCTTCGTAAGAAGGCTTGTTACTGGTCACGGAGTGGACAGTAACGAACTGTTACGTTTATGGTACCAGCAAAAGCGCTTTGTATTGTACAAATCATGGAACTCGTGTATACTGGTAATGACCGGGAGGAGCGAATATGGCAAGATATTTTAATACCGAAGGCGTTTGTAAACCGAAAGAGCATTACATGGTGCGGCTTGACGAAAGACTTAAGGCGATCAGGGAACTGTATGTGGACAGCGCATCCAACAATCAGGTATTTATCGATTTCCTTGCACAGCTCAGGGGATGCTACCTTGACAGGGAAGCGACCCCGATTTTTCATTCGGTGATCCTTGCAGGCGTATATGATATTAAGAATCTGCAACTGAAGCTGCGCCCTGATGCGGTCCATCAGTATAACAGTCCCTGGAACATTGCAGCGGAATTTGACATCAATATGAGTTTTTCCGCCGCCCGGATCGGGGACATGCTTCAGGAATATGAGGCGGAACATGATACCGGAATGGATATGGCAGCAGTGGCGGAAGAGATCTGTCAGTATACGTCAGGATATCCGTACCTGGTGTCCGCCGTCTGTAAAATTATGGATGAGAAGCTGCCTGCCCGGGAGGCGTTTGCCGGAGGCAGCAGGATCTGGACCCGGGAGGGGGTCGAGGAGGCGGTTAAAATCCTTCTGCAGTCAAGGACGACCTTGTTTGACAGCATGATAAAGCATATCAATGAAAATCCGGATCTGAAAAAATGTTTCATGCCATGCTGTTCCAGGGAGAACAGGTATTGTATGACCAGTATAACCCGGCCATAGAACTGGCGGATATGTTTGGGTACGCTGTGGATGACGGCGTGTATGTGCAGGTGGCAAACCGCATTTTCGAGACATGCCTGTACAATATGTTCCTGTCCGAGGAGGAACTGGCGAGTTTGGTGAGCAGGGCGGCCAAGCAGGATAAGAATCGGTTTGTTTCCGGTGGCAGGCTGGATATGGAGATGGTTCTCAGGAAGTTTGTGGAATATTTTAATGATATTTACGGGAAGAATGATGGGAAGTTTGTGGAAGAGTACGGACGCAAGTTTTTCCTGCTGTATTTAAGGCCCATCATAAACAGTACGGGAAATTATTATATCGAAGCGCAGACAAGGGACGCCGGACGGACAGATGTGATTGTGGATTACGGGGGCGAACAGTTTGCCATAGAAATGAAACTATGGAGAGGAAACGAGTACAACAGGCGTGGCGAGAGACAGCTGATGGATTATCTGGACTATTTTCACCGCGACAAGGGTTATATGCTGAGTTTTCATTTTAACAGGAACAAGGAAATCGGGGTAAGGACGATATCCCCTGGTGACTAGTACATCGTTGCATTAATCCTGAAGTAAATCAGTGCTTGATGTTTGCGTCAGCGCAAGGCGGAGGAAGGAGGCGATGCGGTGGTTTTATGGCGGAGTATTCTTCTCAAGTGATTAGCCGCAATTTTATTCTTGATTTCATTAAGGATTTTTCAATTTTGCCGATTTTGGATAGGCGATTAGGCGAAATAGAAGGAGAAATAGTATTAGGGAAACGCTGATTAAATTACTATCATAGTTACCTGTACATCGTTAGGTGTGGTGTAATAGAATCATCACAATACTAAGGATGGTGCATAAGTATGAAGCAGCAAACAGCAAACTTTTAGCGATATTGAATATTCCAACCGCAGGAAAAAGACCAGACGCGAGGAGTTCCTTGATTCCATGGATGAATGGATTCCCTGGGACCACTGGGGGGACATCATCCGTTCTTACTACCCGTCGGGGAAGCGGGATCCTGAAATGCACCAGACCAAGAAGGGGAACCAGTGGTACCATGGGATGAAGGTACATTCCGGTGTTTACGCAGGAAGCGGTTATGTCCATACGATCACGGGTACGGCAGCCAATGTGCATGACATTGACGAAACGTCAAGGCTGATCCGTGGGGATGACGAAGTCGTGTACGGAGATCCCGGATACAGCGGGGCAGGGAATTCCGTGGGGCATAAGAGTGCCCATTTTTAAGGATTCCCATAAGGGAATGGGAATTCCGGAGGGTAGCCACAGGGCATTGATGCCCATATCACTACAAAATATGTCCGATAGGGTAGTCAGGGGTATTGGGCAATCAATTAATCAGTGTTTCCTTAAAGCAATTTTGAGATATCAGGTAAATCAGTAAGCATGTGGATCCGGCGAACCGACGGCAAGGACAAAAAGCTGCGCTTAATTGTGTGACAGACCCCAGACAGACCAGAGGAGGGACGAGGGAATCTGGGTATGTGCCAAAAGACTTGATGACAGGCGGAAGAAAATATGACAGGGAAAGGCTGATTAAGACATGGATTACAAAATAGCAATCTGCGATGATTCAGAAGCAGACAGACTATATTTGACGGATTTAGTGAACAGATGGGCCATGGATGCGGGGCATACGGTGCAGGTGTCCGCCTTTGTTTCTGCGGAAAGCTTTTTGTTTCGGTATGAGGAGAAGAGAGATTACGATATTTTGCTGCTGGATATAGAGATGGGGGCAATGGACGGCGTGACCCTGGCCAGGAGGATCCGCCAGGGAAATGAGCTGGTGCAGATTGTTTTTATTACCGGCTTTCCTGAGTATATGGCAGAGGGATACGAAGTTTCGGCATTACATTATCTGATGAAGCCTGTTGCGGAAGAGAAGCTGTTTCCGGTGCTCGACAGGGCCGCCGGCAATATTGTTAAGGCGGAAAGGCGTTTATGTGTGAGCTATGACCGTCAGAGGGATTATATTCCCTTAGGTCAGATTTATTATATCGAGGCACAAAAGCAATATGTTGCAGTTCACACGGAAGACAAAATTTACCGCATGAAAGCATCTCTGTCTGACACGGAGAAGCTGCTGGATGAGTATTTTATGAAGTGCCAGCGTTCCTTTCTGGTGAATCTGCGGCATGTGAAGCGTATTATGCAGAATCATGTGGTATTGAAGAACGATGAAGAGATACCCATAGGCCGCGGTATGGCTGAAAAAGTCGGAAAAGAAATGATTCGTTTATTTTAGAGGTGACGGGTACGATGCTGTTTCAAAAATGGATCGATAAAAGGATCGAGGCTTATCAAAGTGACTTAATTCGCAAATATTGTGATGAGATAGAATCTATGTATATGAAAATGCGCGGTTGGAGGCATGATTACCATAACCATATCCAGGCGCTGCAGGCCAGTATGGCCATGGAAAAATACGAAGAAGTGAATGCCTACCTTCGCCAGCTGAACGATGATCTTGTCAATGTAGACACGGCGATCAAAACCGGACGGGTTATGGTAGACGCCATACTCAACGGAAAAATAAATATTGCTTCTCAGAACGACATTGTAGTGAACGCAAAGGCAAGGATACCGGATAAAACGCCGCTGACAGACGTCGATCTCTGTGTGATCATTGGTAATCTGCTGGATAATGCAATCGAGGAAAACAAGGGTCTTTCTGTGAGCGACAGATTTATCCGCATTTATATCGGACAAAAGAATACGCAGTTTTACCTGGCTTTTACCAATGCGGCAGGGAAGAAGCATGTAAGGCATGGCTCCCTGTTTGCTTCTTCCAAGGGACTGAATCACGGGTTTGGCCTGATGCGGGTGGAAAGGGTTGTGAAGAAATACGGCGGGCTTTTCTCGGCGGACAGCGAAGATGGAGGATTTACTGCAGAGCTTCTGATACCCATGGAATAATAGAGATGCATTTCGTTCACCGAAAATAACATTTGGTTCACGAAATGCATTTTTTGACTGCAAATATGGTATCTTGCCAATATGGGCAATTGCGAGAGCCTGAATGAGAGCGACACTTTTGTATGCTTTGCATAAAAGCGAAACGGAATCCTTCTTGTGCGGAGCGCCAAAGACCGTTTGTCAGATGGGGGCGCAATTACCTGTATCCTGACAGTTATCGGAAAGGAGAGAAGAAATGTCTGGAAGAAGTAACTGGAAGAAAAAACGGCAATGTATGCTCATGAACGAAAACATTTGCCGGCCTGAATGTGTAACCAGTGAACGTATCGGCAGTGTTGAACAGAAAACGGCAGATAAATGCGTTCACGGGTATAAGCCCAAATACGGGATGCTATCCTGCGTCAGGTATGTATATCGACTGCTTTGGGATAAGGAGCGGGGATTGGTGTTTGCCGGAATCTTTACAATCCCCTTATCTTTGGTGCTGTCTGCATTTGCACTATATACGCCCGCAGTGATTTTGTACGCATTGGAGACAGCGGAGCAGTTTTCTTATATTGCGCTGGTGATCGCAGGCGTGTCATTCGGGAAATTGCTGTTCGAGCTGGCGCACAATATTATCGCTGCCAGGACGGAATACGCACAAAACCGGGTAAGCAATCAAATGATGTATTTATGGCAATGGAAACGTCGTGACCGTGACTGGAATCATGAATATAACCCGGAGGTTCAAAAGGGCGACGAGCGCAGTAGGGAAGCGTTCCAAAGTGCCAGCACGGCGGGGACATATTTTCCCATGGATTTTGCAAATATCATAGCCACACTCCTTAATTTCCTGCTGTTTGGCTCGGTGATTTCTCTGTTGAATCCTGTGATCATTCTGGTTCTGGCGCTGGGATGCATGGTGAATTACTGTGCGGATAAATGGAGACGGGAAAAGAATCTCAGCGACAAGGATGTACGCAATGATTTAGTGAAAAAGCTCAATTATTCCACCCGCGACATGTCGATTCATTTTGAGTATGCAAAGGATCTGCGGCTGTACAATATGGAGAAGCCCTTACTTGACCGTCTGGTGATGGTATTTGATAAAAATCTGAGCGCTGTCAGAAAGGTGGAGCGTCGGGGCATTCTGGTTGCATTGGCAGGATTTCTGGTAATTTTGATCCGTGATGCGGCAGCCTATGCATTTTTAGTATATAAGGCAGCAGCAGGAGAAATAGATGCCTCTTCCTTTGTCCTCATTTTTACTGCGATCACATCCATGTCTTCTCTTATGGATAAGATACTTCAAATTGTGAATCGCATTTATGAGGGCGCCATACAGGTTTCAGGGTTTCGTGAAACAATGGATATAAAGGACAGGCTGAACAGAGGAGAGGGAATCCCTGTACCCGGAGGACCTTTTTCTATCGAGTTTAAGAATGTCTCTTATCAATATCCCAGAGGAGAGAAAAAGGTGCTGGACAATATCTCCTTTAAGATCGAAGCCGGAGAAAAAATTGCGCTGGTAGGCTTGAACGGTGCGGGAAAAACCACACTGACGATGATCATGTGTGGGTTACTATTGCCGGATGAAGGAGAAGTCCTTCTGGATGGGCATTCTTTGTACGAATACAACAGAGATGAGATGTATCGTCTGTTTGGACTGGTGCCCCAGCAATATAATCTATTGGCTGTATCGATTGCCAGAAATATTTCGGCTGCCGTATCGGAGAAAGAGATCGATTATGACAGATTGCAGCATTGTATTGAGGTCGCAGGACTGTCGGAAAAGATAAAGTCCCTGCCTGACGGGGTGGACACGCTTTTAAACCGCACTCTGCATAAAGAGGCAGTGGAGCTGTCCGGCGGGGAAACGCAGAAGCTGTTGCTGGCAAGACTTCTCTATAAGAATCCGCCGTGTATCATTTTGGATGAGCCCACAGCAGCGCTGGATCCTATTGCAGAGGATAAAATTTACAGAAATTATAATGAAATTGCGTCAAATGCAACTTCTGTTTTTATTTCACACCGCCTTGCGTCTACGCGGTTCTGTGACCGCATTTTTCTGTTGGATGGAGCCAGCTTTGCGGAAGCGGGAACCCATGAAGAGTTAATGAGCGCCGGTGGAAAATACAGAGAACTGTTTGAGATCCAAAGCAGGTATTATAGAGAGGGGGTGTCAGAAGGATGAGAGGACAAGGCAAAACGGGCAGACGATCTTTGACGGAAGAATGCAAATTAATTGGCCGTGCTTTTGGCATTCTCAACAGGCTTTTTCCCAAATTTTGGCTTTGGGAGATTATTTATCTGTTGTGCGAGTGCTCTTTTCCATACTTTGGACTTTTGATGTCTTCGCTGATGATCAATGAACTGGCAGGCGAAATCGACGTGCGCAGACTTTGTGCTTTGGCTGTGGTCACTGTGATTGGCGGCTTTGTTATTTCTTTTGCTGCAAAGCTGCTTCAAAGCAGACAGAACGTAAATAACTCTTTCCTGTTCCAGAGGCATGAAGCATTCTTGTTTGCGGCACAAAGCAAGCTCCAGTATGAACATCTTGAAAATCCGGATATGGTTTATGCGCGCTTTAAAAACCTGGAGAACATGTCTACCTTTAATGCCGGAATCAGCGCGGTAAAACTGGCTTTTACAAAGATTGCCGCCAATGTAATAAATGTGATTTTTTCGATTTCGTTAACCTTTTCCATGTTTACCGCAACGGTTCACAGTGGACATACAGGTGTTTTGGGCTTTATGGATTCTCCCGCTTCTGCGGTTATTATTGTGCTGCTGATCGGATTCAGTACCATTTTTTCGGTTATGATCACGATTGAAAGGACTAAGGTAAATAACGAGGCTGTTACGGAGCTTGCCGAAAATAATTCCAGGCATAGAAGTCAGAACAGACGCTGGGGCTCAGATATGATTACCTTTGACTTGAACCGCGTTGTGCTGGAAGAATACCGCAAATATCTGCTTCATCCAAAGTGGATTGAAAAGGTAGAAAAGGCGACCATCAGATATCATACGCTTTCTATTATTCTGAACGGAATCCTGACCATTGCCATATTCCTGTTTACAGCGGCAAAAGTGTATATTGGCGCATTGGGGATTGGGAATTTTATATTGTATCAGGGGGCTATCGATAAGTTTGTAAAGGCTCTGTGCGGTATCAGTACGGATATGGGGAAGCTTTTCCATAATAATCAATATCTTGTAGAATTTTATCAGTTTATTGATTCGCCTAATAAGATGTATCAGGGAACTCTCGCAGTGGAACATCGGGATGACATTGATTATGAGATAGAATTCGCGGATGTCGGTTTTCAATATCCTCGCACGGACACATGGGCCTTGCGTCATGTCGATCTAAAATTTAAGATAGGTGACACATTGGCGATTGTCGGAGAAAACGGTTCCGGAAAAACGACATTTATCAAGCTTTTGTGCCGTCTTTATGACCCCACAGAAGGAAGAATACTGTTAAATGGCATTGATATCACACGATATCGTTACCAGGAATATATAGGGCTGTTTTCTGTCGTGTTCCAGGATTATAAGCTGTTTGGATTCTCTCTCGGGGAGAATGTTGCGTCGAACTATCGATATGATGAAAACAAAGCGCGCCAGTGTCTGATTCGTGCAGGAATGGGGGAGAAGCTGAAAGCCCTTGATCATGATGCTGCCGCCAGGGGGGGAAATGCTTTGCACCGGGCAATCGGAAGGGAGTACGATTCAGAGGGAATTGATTTTTCCGGCGGAGAGCTGCAGAAAATTGCGTTGGCCCGTGCGCTTTATAAGGATGCGCCCTTTGTGATACTGGATGAGCCCACAGCGGCTTTGGATCCTAAGGCAGAAGCGGAGATCTATACGAATTTCAATGCCCTGGTGAGGGACAAGACGGCAGTGTTCATCAGCCACAGACTCTCCAGCTGTAAATTCTGTGATGAGATTGCGGTATTCAATAAGGGGTCGATTGTACAGACAGGCAGTCATGACGAACTGGTGGTTGACAGAGATGGGAAATATTATGAGCTGTGGAGTGCGCAGGCGCAATATTATTTATAGTAAATGTAAAGTAATTTAACACACAAGTCATACCCCCTGAGAATCCTACATACACTGTAAAAAAGATTCTTAAGGGGTTTTCTTTTGAAAGACTATATTGAAGAGCGCGCCATGAACATCGCCAGCTATATTATTGACAACAACGCTACAGTGCGCCAGACGGCAAAGGCTTTCGGGGTCAGCAAGTCCACGGTACATAAGGACGTAACAGACCGGCTCATGCAGATCAATCCCGCTCTGGCGAAACAGGCAAGGCAGGTGCTGGATGTCAATAAATCTGAACGCCATATCAGGGGAGGCATGGCTACAAAAGAAAAATATCTGCACATACATAGCTATTGAGGAAGTTCCATACCATATGACAAGTATATGGCATCAATATGCTTGTCATATGGAGAATCATCCGGTAAATCATCCGGCAGCGTAGGTTACGCGGTAATTCTGTCTGAAAAAATCTGTCTTGCCGTCTTGTTTCATCTTTCGGTTTACTTTTTCCCATTCAGGAGCTAAAATGTAATATGGTATGAGAGCCACAAGAAGGGCAGAAAAATGTTATACACGAATAAGGACTTAAAGAAACTCATCATCCCCCTGGTGTTTGAGCAGCTGCTGGCGTTGCTGGTAGGGCTGGCGGATACGCTGATGATCGCCAATGTGAGTGAGGCGGCGGTTTCCGGAGTGTCACTGGTAGACACCATCAATGTATTGATCATTAATGTGTTTACCGCATTTGGGACAGGCGGCGCAGTTGTGGCAGGGCATTATCTGGGAAAGGGGGACAGGGAGGATGCATGTAAGGCCTCCTGGCAGGTTTTGCTGTTTGCCCTGGTCAGTTCCGTCCTGGTGACCTCCGTCTTCCTGTTTTTCCATAACGGGATCTTACACCTGATCATTGGCAGGGTGGAGGCTGACGTCATGGAGAATGCCCGGAATTACCTGGTGGTGACGGCTTTGTCCTTTGTGCCTCTGGCGGTCTATAACGCCTGTGCCGGACTGTTTCGCACCATGCGGGATTCCAGGACAACATTAAAGATTTCCATTCTGATGAATATTTTGAACGTGGCGGGAAATGCTGTTTTTATTTATGGTTTTGGAATCGGGACATTTGGCGCGGCTGTGTCAACCACCATTTCCCGGACAGTGGCGGCAGTCATCATATTCTGCCTGATGTTCAATGGGGAGCGCCAGCTGAATTTCAAGGGGCAGCTTACCCCGAGATTCCGCCTGGATATGATAAAGAAGATCTGTTATATCGGACTTCCAAACAGTCTGGAGAACAGCCTGTTCCAGCTGGGTAAAATATTGACTGTGAGCATGATCTCCACGATGGGCACCTACGCCATTGCGGCCAATGCGATCTGCAATACCATTGCCTCCTTCAATATTCTGCCGGGGGCGGCCATTAACAGCGGGATCGTAGCCATTGTGTCTGTCTGCACGGGCGCAGGGAAACCGGACCAGGCCAGATTTTATTCCAAAAAGCTGATGAAGGTGGCATGGATCGGTCTCAGCGCTATGTCGCTGGCGATCGCTGTGGGCGCGGGCTTATTGACCTCACTGTATCATCTCAGCCCTGAGGCCAGTTCGCTGGCGGAGAGGGTGCTGTGGCTTCATGCGGTCATGGTGGTTGCGGTGTGGGTTCCTTCCTTCACCCTTCCCAATGTGTTCCGGGCATCGGGCGACGCGATCCTTCCCATGGCAGTGTCCATCGGATCTATGTGGATCTGTCGTCTGGGATGCGCTTATCTGCTGGGGATCGTCTTTCAGCTTGGTCTGCTGGGCGTGTGGGCGGCGATGGTCATTGACTGGGTATTCAGGGGAATCTTCTTTACGTTGCGGTTCAGGAGCGGGAAATGGGAGAAGGCCGGGAAGAATGACTGATAATGGCAGATCGCGGGATCAATACCACGAAAACAGGAGTGAAAAGCACTGGCAGGAATGAAACGCATTGACAGGAACAAAACGCATTGACAGGAACAAAACGCATTGACAGGAA
>CANDMD010000088.1 GCA_947385725.1 uncultured Lachnospiraceae bacterium
CGGCACTGTCATCGGGGACGGCAGCCAGCCTCTTTCCAGCGGACAGGAGCAGCGCATCGGCATTGCCAGGGCTTTGTACCAGAGGGCCGGCATCCTGCTGTTTGATGAGCCTACCGCCAATCTGGACGCGGAATCCATTGATATTTTCCTGGAAACACTGGATAAAATTGCGGCGGACAGGATCTGTGTAGTGGTCACCCATGATCCCCGCGTGATGGAGCGCTGCAGCGGGTGTATTGCTTAAACGAATCCCTGCGGCCGGCCGATTCCCGCGGGTAATCAATCTGTGTGCTGCCTCGGCTGAACTGCAGTTGCTTCCGCCCATGCTGTGTAATCAAGTGACAACAAATGACAACAAATGACAGCACCCCGTTTATCCCCGTGGCGGACTGATTATCCCTGGCGGGTTTACTGGGGGAAAGATAGGTGTTATAATTGTTCCCATGTTGACTTTATCAGCTGAAAGGAAGGGATGAATACAATGTTTGTATTAAAGAAGCGGAAGTACAACTGGCTGGATATGTGGCTTATGCCATTTTGCTGTGCCCCGGTCAGCACGGTGGGGGTCACTGCCCAGAAGCTGATCACGGCACTGGCAAATGTGTTCCAGGTCATTGTGGTGGCGAAATTCCTGGATGGGGCCATCGAGGCGGTGGTCAGCAGGAACTTTGACAGTGAGACTGTGGTATGGTTTGTGCTGATGCTGCTGATCGTCAGCTGGAAGCGGGTGTCCTATCACGTCGGTAATCTGTTCAACAATTATGTGACCATACACGGGAATGAACAGGTTACCGCGGAACTTACCAGGAAGCGGAACCGTATGGAATATTATCTGCTGGAGGATCCGAAGATCGAGGAATTGTCCAACCGCCTTACGGGGAAGCTGGAATATAATCTGCATTGGAACCTCCAGTGGTTCCTGAACCTCTTTGCCATCAATATTCCCCGGATCGCGGGTGTGCTGCTGATCATGTCCGGGTATGTGTGGTGGCTGTCCCTGGTAGTCCTGGCGCTGACCATCCCGCTGTTTATTTTTTCCTTAAAAAGCGGGAAGAAGGTTTACAAGGCGTTTGAGGAAGCGGCGGTGTATGAGAGACGGCACAAATATTTGTTCAGTGTGCTGACTGGCAGGGAGACCACGGAGGAACGAAGCTTGTTCGGGTATACGGGGCAGATGAACGGGCAATGGCATAAGCAGTATGAAGGCGCCGTGAAGCAGGATATTAAGTCGGAGATGCTGCTTATGGGCAATTCCCTGCGGGGAACCGCGATAAACGGTGTGCTGTCCCTGGCGGTGGTGCTGATCATGATCCCCCTGACTGCTTCCGGGAGACTGACGGCGGGTATCTTTATTTCCCTGGTGACTTCCATGTATGACCTCATCGACATTATGGGAAACAGTACCGCAAAGGCTGTGAACCGGGTGGCCATGGCCCAGGAATATATGAAGGATTTGACCGCCTTCGCAGCGCTGCCGGAGCGGGAGGACGCGCCGGAGGGTGAGCGGGCACAGAAGCGTGAGACGGCTGCCGGAGAGGCAGGGCAGGCACAGAAGAGGCAATATAGCACTCCGCAAAGGGAAATACCGGAATTAAAGGAACTGGAATTTCGCCATGTAACCTTTCGGTATCCCGGCTCGGATGCGGATATTCTGAAAGACTTTTCCATGGAACTGGAGAGCGGCAGGCATTATGCCATCGTGGGGGAGAACGGGGCGGGCAAGACCACGCTGATCAAGCTGCTCACAGGGCTCTACAGGGAGTATGAGGGGGAGATCCTCTACAACGGCATGGAGATGCGCAGCTTTTCCAGGGAAGAGTGGTTCAGGATCTTTTCCTGTGTTTTTCAGGACTTTGCCAGGTATTACCTGTCCGTGGAGGAAAATATCTGCCTGGGCATGGGGGACATGGATTTCGGGGAAGCGGAAAGTCCGGAGCGGAAAAGGGAACGCATTTCCCGTATGGAAGGTGCGGCGAAGCAGCTGGATATCCATGATTACCTGCGCGGCTTAAAGTACGGTTACGGGACGCGACTGGGAAAACTGGATGAGGACAGTGTGGATCTCTCCGGCGGACAGTGGCAGAGGGTAGCCATGGCAAGGGCGCTGATGAATGACGCTCCCCTGCTTCTGCTGGACGAGCCTACGGCGGCGCTGGATCCCATCAGTGAGAGCAGGCTCTACGAGGAGTTCGGCGAGATCAGCAGGAACCGGACCACCATCTTCATCAGCCACAGACTGGGTTCCATCAAGCTTTCCGACCATATCTTCCTTTTGAAGGACGGCTGCGTCAGGGAGCAGGGAAGCCATGAGAAACTGATGGGGCTGCAGGGTATTTATGCCCATATGTATGAGACCCAGCAGAGCTGGTACACAGAGGAAAAGACTGGAGCGGCGGAACCGGTTGCTGCCTCGGCAATGGAATAGGGGGGACAGAGGAATGGACAACAAGACAAAAAAAGTAAAACCATACGGCCTGTTTTCCATGACACGCCATATGGTCGGAATCGGAGCGGGGAAAAAACCGCTTCATCTGATCCTCTTTATCGTTTTGATTATCATCATGGGACTTTCCAATACAGCCTACACCTTTGTCAAGCAGATCTTTTTTGACGCTGTGGAAGGTCTGGTGGGCGGAAGGGAACAGATTGGCATTGTGGTGGTCCTTGGCACGGTGACTTCACTGTTTCCCGTGTTTATCTTTCTGGTTTCCAATCTGTCCGCGATTGTGCTGCAGATTTTCTTTAAAACCGCGGAAGGATATATGGGAAAGGAATTAAACGAAAAAGCGGCAAGAATCGATCCGCTGGTATACGAGGACAACCGTTTCCTGGATCAGATCAACAAGGCATATGCGGGACTACAGTCGGTGGGGAATGTAGTGGTCAGCATGCTTATGATCCTGCTGAACCAGAGTGTATACTTTATTTCCATGGCGGTATACCTGTTTAACGTCAAACCGATGCTGCTGTTCATGTTTTGTGTTTCCTTCCTGCCCAGCGTTGTGGGAACCGTGGTCCGCAAGCGACTGTATGCCAATCTGGAGAATCAGGCGGCGCCCTACCGCAGGCGGTATGAATATTTTGAGAAATGTATCTGCAGCAGGGAATATGTCAAGGAGACAAGGCTTTGGAGGTCTGAGGGTTTCTTTCAAAGGATGTTCGGCAGCAACCTGAGGGAATGTACCAGGCTGAGCTGGCAGACGGCAAAACATGTGCGTTTCATAGAACTGGGGCTGCGCACCCTGACCTTGACAGGATATGTGGGAACCATTATCATGCTGTTCTACTATCTGTCGAAGGGCGAGATCGGCGTGGGAGCCTTTGCCGCGGTGTTCACTTCACTGGATACGCTGTTCTCACGGATGAACGAGCTGTTTGACATACAGATCGGCAGTATTGGCAATGCTTTCGGTCCGGCCCAGAATTTCTTCGCTTTCCTGCATCTGCCGGAGCGTCAGGGATTGTACGAAGGAACATTAAAGAGGGAAGTGACGGAACTGAAAGACGTGTCCTTCACCTATCCCGGCAGCGACAGACCGGCGCTGGAGGATATCAACCTGACGGTGCATAAGGGGGAGACGCTTGCCATTGTGGGTGTGAACGGCTCTGGGAAATCCACGCTGACGAGGCTGCTGACGGGGCTGTATCTGCCAACCTCGGGAGAGATGCTGATCGACGGCAGGAATGTGGGGGAGATAGCGCCGAAGGCATTGTACCGGGATGTCTCCGCGGTTTTCCAGCGGTATCAGTCCTACAAGATGACAGTGGCGGAGAATGTCAGGATCTCGGATATGGAGAAAGGAGACCCTGCTGTCAGGGACGCCATGGAAAAGGCCAATTTCCCCATGGACAGCGAGAAGCTGACGGAGGGTCTGGAGACCATGCTGGGCAAGGACTTCGGCGGCATCGACTTATCCGGCGGCCAGTGGCAGAGGCTTGCCATTGCCAGGGGACTGTACCGTGCCCATGACATGATCATCCTGGATGAGCCCACGGCTGCCATCGATCCCCTTGAGGAGGCGGACATTTACCGGAAATTCGCGGAGATCTCCGCGGATAAGACCGCGTTTATCGTGACTCACAGGCTGGGTTCCGCCCAGATCGCCGACCGGATCATTGTCATGGACGCAGGGCGTATCGTGGACATGGGAACCCATGAGGAGCTGATGCAGCGGGAGGGAAAGTACCGGAAGATGTACCACGCCCAGGCGAAGTGGTATGTGTAGTGATATTCAGGGTACGTCTGTTCCCTGGATTTTGGGAAACGCCTTCATCAGCGTTTCCTTAGAAAGTGGTATGGGCGGGGGAGGAAGAAAGATGTTTGTCTTAAAAAAACGGAAATACACGTGGCTCGACATGTATCGGATCCCGTTCAGCTGCGCACCGGTGAGTACGGTTTTGGTCACGGTACAGAAGGCGGTGACCGCGCTGGCGAATATATTCCAGGTGATCGTAGTGGCAAAATTTCTGGACGGCACCATAGACGCGGTGATGCATAAGAATTATGACGGAAAATTGATATTATGGTTTGTGTTGATGCTGCTCATGGTAAGCTGGAAGAGGGTCTCTTATAATATCGGAAGGCTGTTCACCAGTCATTTTGTCACCATGGGAAACCGGCAGGTCCTGCAGGAATTTACCAAGAAGCGCAACCGGCTGGAATACTATCTGCTGGAGGATCCGGCTACGGAGGAGCTGACAAACCGTGTGGTAAACAAGCTGGAGAGGAATCTGGAGGAACTGCTTCAGCGCTTCGTCAATTTTTTTGTGGTTTATATTCCCAGGATCACAGGCGTCCTGCTGATCATTGCCTCCCATGTCTGGTGGCTTGCCATTGTGGTCATGGTGATGGCGGTTCCCCTTGTACTTATTTCCCTGCGGGGCGGCCAGAAGATTTACCGTGCCAATGAGGAGGCGGCTGTGTATGAGAGACGCCACAAATATCTCTTTGAGGTGTTGACGGGAAGGGAGGCCACTGAGGAGAGAAGCCTGTTCGGATACGGCGGGGCAGTCAATGGGCAGTGGCACCGTCAGTATGACACGGCCAGGAAGATCAATATGAAGGCGGAAATCCTCTTTACGCTCAATATGCAGGGAGGAAGCATTATCACCAGCATTCTGGCATCGGCGGTATCCCTGATCATGATTCCCCTCACGGCATCCGGCGCATTGAGTGTAGGGCTTTTCATCTCCCTGTCCACGGCCATATACGATCTGGTGAAACTGATGGGCTGGGAAATGACGAGCGCAGTGGCACAGATCGCGCGCTACAGGGAGTACATGAAGGATCTGACAGCCTTTGCGGCGCTTCCGGAGAGACAGGAGACGGCAGAAAAGGCGGAAGCCTCGGAAGGATATGAAGCGCCGGAAGAATTTGGGGCATCCGGCGGAGCAGGGGCGCAGCCGGAAATTCCCAAATTGCAGACTCTGGAATTCCGGCATGTCACTTTCCGCTATCCCGGTACGGATGTGGATATATTAAAGGACTTTTCCATGGAATTGAGGGATGGCGTCCACTATGCAATCGTGGGGGAGAACGGTGCGGGCAAATCCACACTGATCAAGCTGCTCACAGGGCTTTACAGGGAGTATGAGGGAGAAATACTTTACAATGGTGTGGAAATGCGTACTTTCCCACAGGAGCAGTGGTTTCGCATCTATTCCTGTGTCTTTCAGGATTTTGCCAGATATTATCTTTCCTTGAAGGAAAATATCTGCCTGGGAGCGGGGAATATGGAGTATGGGATGGATGAAGAATCCCATGGACACGGGAAAGGGAAAGAATTCCAGGAATGTGGGACAGCGGAAGGACTTTATGGACACGGAGCCGATGAGGAAGGCGGTTCAGAAATCGGAGCCCGTGAATTGTCGGAAGACAATATGGAGATCCGCATGAAAAGGGTGACACGGCAGCTGGGGCTCCAGGAAGCCATATCATCTTTGAAATACGGCTATGAGACACGTCTGGGCAAGCTGGATGAGGACAGTGTGGACCTGTCGGGCGGACAGTGGCAGAGGGTAGCCATGGCAAGGGCTCTGATGAACGATGCGCCGGTGCTTCTGCTGGACGAGCCGACTGCGGCGCTGGATCCTATCAGCGAGAGCGAATTATATGAAAAGTTCGGTGAGATCAGCAAGGGGCACACCACCATATTTATCAGCCATAGACTGGGTTCCACCAAGCTTTCCAACCATATTTTCGTGCTGAAAGACGGATGTGTCAGGGAGCAGGGGAGCCATGAGGAACTGATGGCAGCAGGAGGGATCTATGCCGCCATGTATGAGACACAGCAGAGCTGGTATGTCAAAGAGGAAAAAGGGGAGGCATAATGGAGGTTATGGGCAAAACTCAAAAGGTCAGACAAAAGAGCCTGTTTGGAATGATCCGGCATGTGATGTCTCTGGAATGGAAGAAAAATCCTATACTTCTGATTTTCTGTATTTTGCTTGCTTTAGGAATGGGAGTGGTGGCAGCTGCCAATGTATTTTTCAAGCAGAAGTTTTTTGACTCCGTGAGCGGTCTGGTGGAGGGGAACGCCACTGTCTCGCATGCCGTGATGTGCGGTATCGGCATGGCGGCTTTCCTGGTATTGACGCTGGCTCTTACGGCAGCGGCACAATTGATCTTCAATAATATCAACATGGTCATCATGGGGCATATGGGAACGCTTCTGAACGACAAAGCGTCAAGGGTTGATCCCATCGTCTATGAGGACAACCGTTACCTGGATCATATCAACAAGGCTTATGTGGGAATGGAAGCGGTGGCGACGGTGGTGTTTACGGCCATGTCCATCGGATTGAACGATGTGGCTTACTTTGTGTTTATGGGCTGTTATCTGTTTTCCATCAAGCCCATGCTGCTGGTGGTGTTCACCCTTTCTTTCCTGCCCACCATCATAGGGTCGGTTATCCGCAGGAATATGTTTGCCAGGATGGAAAATTTGGCGGCGCCTTACCGCAGGAAGTACGAGTACTTTGAAAAATGTCTCTGCAGCAGGGAATATGCCAAGGAAACGCGTCTGTGGCGGGGGGAGAGATATTTTAAGAGACTGTTTGACAAAAATCTGGACGGGTATACCGCCTTACAGTGGAAGACCACGAAGCGATCGGAACTGATTATGATTGCGCTGCGTTTCCTGCTGTTGTCGGGCTATGTGGCAACAATTATCATGCTGTTTTATTATCTGTTCCAGGGAGAGATCGGCGTGGGCGCCTTTGCGGCAATTTTTTCTTCCCTGGACCAGATGTTTGACAGCATGGACGGGGTGTTCAATTATGAGATCGGTGCGATCACCAGGAACTTCGGTGCGGCGCAGAATTACTATGCTTTCCTGAACCTGAAAGAGAGGAAGGGCGAGGAGTTGGATACCATGCCCCGTGAGATCATGGAATTGAGAGGAGTGTCTTTCGCCTATCCGAACAGCAGTAGGATGGCGCTGGAACAGATTGACCTGACAGTGCGTAAGGGTGAGACTATTGCCATAGTGGGCGTGAACGGTTCGGGAAAGTCCACCCTGACAAGACTGTTGACGGGACTGTATCTGCCTACGGAGGGAGAGATGCTGATCGACGGCAGGAATGCTGGCGAGATAGCGCCGAAATCCCTTTACAGAGGAATTTCCGCCGTATTCCAGAAGTATCAGTCCTATAAGATGACTGTGACGGAGAATGTCAGGATATCGGATATGGGCAAAGCTGCTGCCGAGGATGAAGATTTGACAGGCGGAAATTCGGCAGAGGGCAGTGCGGCAGACAGGACAGAGACCGCCGTCATGGACGTGCTGGAAAAGGCCGATTTTCCCATGGGGAGCGAGAAACTGACGGAAGGCTTACAGACCATGCTTGGCAAGGACTTCGGCGGCATCGACCTGTCCGGCGGCCAGTGGCAGAGACTGGCCATTGCAAGGGGACTGTACCGTGCCCACGACATGATCATCCTGGACGAGCCCACGGCTGCCATCGATCCCCTGGAGGAGGCGGATATTTACCGGAAATTCGCGGAGATCTCCGCGGATAAGACGGCATTTATCGTGACACACAGGCTGGGTTCCGCCCAGATCGCCGACCGGATCATTGTCATGGACGCAGGGCACATCGTTGATATGGGAACCCATGAGGAACTGATGCAGCGGGAGGGAAAGTACCGCGAGATGTACCATGCCCAGGCAAAGTGGTATGTGTAGTGTTCGCGACTGTTGGCGGAGATAGGGGTGAGATCCTTGAAGATTATGCTTTTCGCGGAGACATATCGGAAAATAGGAGAGTCGGCCTTTGGAAAGCCGCTCTCCTGATTTCCGTTATGCTATTTCTGCTGCTTAACAGTTAAAATTTCCGAGTACCTGACTATATATCTATATATGTAGAAATTATTTGATCTGGATCGACTGACCCGGGAAGATCACATCCACATTTTTGATCTGGGGATTCTTGGCGGCCAGTTCGGCCAGTGACATATTATTGGCACGGGCAATTTTGCCCAGGGTGTCTCCTGTCTGTACAGTGTAAGAGGGACCGCCTGCGGCAGCGGTGGAGCTGCTTAAGCGGCGGACACCGTAATGCTGTGCCAGATACAGGGGACCGTACCAGGGAATGCTCTCGTCAATGGATGCCCCGGCAGGGATGCGCACCTTATAATTTACATCTTCATAGGTGTATTCCATCTCAAGTGTCATTCCGTGATCCAGAAGCTGCCTTACCTCGGAGCAGGACAGGGTGTTGACACCGTCCATTCGGATTACGTCGCCGGGTTTTGCGGCTTCGATCAGGGTTTCCAGAGGGGAGGAATCATTATCCTGTCCGGAATCGGAATGCTCCTCCTGTTCGGAATCATTATCCTGTCCGGGAACGTCTTCGATCAGCAGGATGTCGGATTTTTCGCCTTCCTCACCGTTGGCGATTTCTGTCGGATTGCCGCTCAGCGCCCTTATGGTGACGCAGTAACTGCCCTCCGGAGCGCCGATATATGGCTCAAGGATATCTTTTGATAAATCTATGATCCTGTCCTCGCCGCCTGCGTCCCTGGGAGTGCTGGAAGTGATATAGCTGAATGCGGAACGGTGGCCTATGCGGGTGAGGGCGTTGCGAGTGCTGCGGAGTATGCAGGGCTCCCACCCACTGCCATTCTGCTTGTACAGACAGTATTCATATCCTGCGGCGCCCTCCACCGACGTGAAATGGAAAAGTCCTTTTTTTTCCGCATCCCAATATCCGGTGGTGGTTCCAAGCGCCTGCTCAGGGCGGGTATACTGTACGGTCTGCGAAGTGGCTGTCTGGCTTACGGCCGGACCGGCTTCCATACGCACCTCAAAATAATAGGAGCCGGAGTCTCTCAGATCCTGGTAGAAGGGTGTGCTCCAATTATAAGAGCCGCTGGTGTATTCACTGTAAATATTCCAGATAGAACTGTTATCCCAAAAGGTATCGTAGTCCGCGACCATTTCATCGTCCCGATAAACCTTGACATGTGCCATATAACGGCCAGATTGTGTGACGGGAAAGGAAAAATTGCACCACATAAGATCCTCGGAAAACTGGACATTATAGGGTGTCCCAAGTGTCTGATTCTCTGCAGCGGCTGTGGCGGGAGCTTCTGTCTGGGCAGAAATATCCTCACCTTCCTCTGCGGAGACATTCATGCTGCCGAGAGGTGACGCCATCAGTGCGAATGCCAGGGATGCCGCCAAAATTGTTTTTTTCTTCATCGTATTCTGTTCCTCCTATATAATTTGAGTGTGGTTGGATCTGCCAGGACAATGCCTGATGCATTGTCCATGACACAACAAGAGTATATATGGAATATTTCCGATACAGGTATGCTGTCAGCAGACATTACAGAAGAAAGTGATCCCGGAGAATCTGCCGGTCATTGACCGCTTTGGGAGTCGAAGTCGAGCCATGGACTGTAGTATTCCTCCGGAGCAGGATCCGGCATGGGGCTTGAACTGTATTCGTTGGGGCGTGAGGAAATGGCCTGGACGGTGAAGCGGTATGCCTTGTCCGAGCCGGCAATCAGAAATTCCGCGGGCACAGAGATCCCGCCCAGGCCCTTTTGTACAATCTGGCTTTTCGACCATGTATTATTCATCACATAAGCGCCGGTATTGTCATAGACGGTTACATTAAACCAGTCGCCATCCTCATATTCCTCGATATTATCCCATATGGCGTAATATTTTCGGGTGTTATCGATCTCGTACAACGCCCATGTAAGGCCTGTCGGGGAAGGCAGGCGAGGGGCATCCATTCCCGTGTATTCGAAAGCATCGGAAACGACATAGGGGCTGTCGGTATACCGGATACCGTCCCCCACGGAGGCTATGGTGAAATAATATAATCCGTTCTCTGCCAGGGCAGGCGTAAGATTATATGACTGAATTTCCATATCTCTGTATGAGCCGCCGATCCTGATCTTTTGTTCAAAGTACCAGTCGTCGTCTCCGGGATCAGGAGGGGTTTCCGCATCCCTTCTGTACAGTCTCAAATAGAACTGTACTTCGTCCCCGATACCGGATTCCGGTACATTTTCCCATACAGCGGCGCCGGTCTCTCCATCCCAATGGGGAGTTCCCGGCACCGGCAGTACGGTGAGGGAATTGCCCTCTCCATTTTCGATGCCGGGTTGAGCGCTTTCCCGGAAAGGGGACAGATAAAACACGCCGCACCCGACAAGGACGATCAGGACAAGCGCCGCAAAACTACAGAGGACATATCTTTTGGCACAGAAAAAAGCCTGTCGTACCTGTTTTGCGGACTGATATCGTTTTCCCGGATCCAGGTTCATGCATTTCCGGATGATCCTTTTATAGCGGGGACTTTGAAAGTCCTCGTTCAGAAGCTGGTTCAGGGTGACCCCCAGCGCATAGACGTCCGCCCGTTCATCGGTTTGGGAGAAGCCGTACTGTTCCGGCGGGGCGAATCCCCTGGTGCCCAGCAGTATGGTATCCTGCTCCGCATCATTCCTGGATGTGCGTGCGGCGTCAAAATCGATGAGATAGACTTTCCCGTCCCCGGTGAGGAGGATATTGGATGGCTTGATATCACGGTGTATAATGCCCTTCCCATGCAGAAACTCCAGAGCGGAGCACAGCTCCCTGACCACGTTCAGGAATTGCTTTTTCGATAATTCCACGGTTCCCAGGGGCTGTCCGTCTATATATTGTTCCACAACGACAGTGGAAGCTTCGGTGAGAGAGACCTCATACAGCTTTGGAAGGCAGGGATGGGGACAATCCAGCAATGTCTGATAAACAGGGAGCAGGCCTCTTAATTCCTTCCGGATAAATATTTGTTCCCCGTCCTTCGCGCGCACAAGGAGTATGGTACTTTTTTCACTTTGTTTCAGAAGTCTGATCTTTTCGTATTCCATGGTGGGCAGGCATCCTTTGCAATCAATAAACTTTCAAATTGACCTCCGCTTGTCATATTTGCAGGGATCTGATAAGATTATAGCAAAAAGAATGGGGGAGGGCAAACATTTCAGAGAAAGATGGCGGCTAAAGCACGGGCAAAGAATAGGATGGATAAAAAGATAAGAGATAAAACTGTGACGGAAAAGAATATGGCAGAAAAGACTATAATAATAGAAAAAACCACAATAGAAAAGACTACCACTGAATTGAAGAATGAGATCCGGGCGGCAACGGATATAGAGGATTTCCTGAAAAAGAATAGAAGCAGTATGGTCACAGGCGGTCTCCCTGAATGGCTGAACATGCTTCTGGCACAGAAGAGGATCAGCAAGGCGGACGTAGTGCGCGGATCTCTGCTGGATCGAACCTATGTGTACCAGATTTTTTCCGGGGATCGGACTCCGTCACGTGACAAACTGATCGCGCTGGCATTCGGACTGCGGCTCAGCGATGATGAAACACAGAAAATGCTGAAGCTGTCCTGCAACAGGGAGCTTTATGCAAGGGACGAGCGGGATGCGCTGATCCTGTTTGCCCTGCAGCAGCAATGGCCGGTGCTGAAGGCAAATGAGTTATTGTTCAGACATGGCTTTGACGTCTTAGGCGCTCCGGTGTGAGAATTGTTTGACGGAAGTTCATCCGCAGGAGTTCAAGGGAGTTTTAATGGACTTACAATTTAATATAATGCCTGTATCAAAAGACATTGAACGGAGGTAAGCGCAATGGATGGAAGAACGGGCAGCTTTAGATTCTGGGCCGTAACGATCATGCTGGTAATTGTTACAGCCTTTTGCTGTGCGGGGACTGTGATGAGCAGAACTGATTTCAGCGCACAGGAACTGGAACATTATGACAGGGAACGGGAACGGCAGATGGTGGAGGATGTCAGAGAGTATCTCAGGCAGCGGGGATACGGTAACAGCGGCGTGATGCTGACGCGGGTGATGGATGCGGATGGCAGCAGGGAATATACCCTCAGCATCCATCACAGCCGGATTACGGCCCTGGGTGAGGAAGAGAGGGAACGGCTGGCGGAGGAGTTACAGGAGATTGCTTTTACGGATCAGAGCTGTTCCTTTTTCATAAAGCTATGACGGTATCCGGTATTCACAGCCAGGCCGTGAATAGTGACTTCAGCCGGTGCCTGCTCGCGGTAAGGCGTGAGCAATAACGGTATTCGGATTGAAACAGAGCGAATATTTGGAATGACATGACATTTTTCGAAAATAGGGGTATACTTCCTATAGGCAAAAGCTTTTTCAGAAAGTGAAAGGAGACCTCTAAATGTCATTCATTCCCAAACCACATGAAATTTATAAACATTTTAAAGGGAATTTATATCAGATCACGGCGATAGCGGAACATACGGAAACAGGAGAGACATTGGTGGTCTACCAGGCGATGTATGGCGACTTTAAGACTTATGCCCGCCCCCTGGACATGTTCATCAGTCCTGTGGACAGGGATAAGTACCCTGATACGGCACAGGAATTTCGTTTTGAGCTGCAGGGACCGGAGGCCCCAAGGCAGAAGGCGGAGATGGACATCTGTGACAGGAGGGACAGTGCGGAATCCCGGACAGACGGTATGTCCCGCCTGACGGAGAGGGATGCGGAGCGGCGGGAGAGGAGTGCAGGGCAGGATCCGCATGGGCAGGAAACACCTCCGGGTGTACCGGGGCAGGAATGTCCAATGACAGCGGAACAGGAGGAAGAGTCGGAGGAATTCAGTATTGATCCCCAGGTGCTGGAGTTTTTGGACGCCGACAGCTATGAGCAGCGGCTGAACATCCTGACCGGACTGCGCCACCGCATTACGGATGACATGATCACTACCATGGCCATTGCCTGTGACGTGGAGATCGGTGAGGGCGATATCGAGGAGCGCTACGAATCGCTGAAGACGTGCCTGTTGACAATGGAACGGTATGAGTGCAACCGTCTCCGCTAACTCCCATCTAATGATAGGATTCCCGGAAGGGAGTGTCCCATGGCATACCAGCTGGATAAGAAGATGGTGATCGGAGTTTCCTCCAGGACATTGTTTGACCTGACAATGGAAAATGAGATATATGAGACGCAGGGGCTGGAAGCATACTGCCAGTATCAGTCAGAGCACGAAAAGGATATTTTGAAGCCGGGGCCCGGATTCCAGCTGGTCAAGGGGCTGCTACAGCTGAATGAGAGGAAGCCGGAGACCGGTCTGGTGGAGGTCATCATCATGTCCCATAACAGTCCGGGGACAGCGCTCAGGATCTTCCATTCGGTGGCTCATTATGGTCTGGCGATCAGCCGGTCCGTCTTAGTCAGCGGTGCGTCCCTGGCGCCTTACCTGGCAGCCTTCCACACAGATCTGTTCTTGTCGGCCTGCGAGGAGGATGTACAATGTGCCATAGATAACGGGATTGCCGCAGGGATCATCTGCACGGAATACAATACGATGCATGTGCGTCGTATTCCGGCGGCAATGGCACAGATTAGGATTGCCTTTGACGGGGATGCTGTGCTTTTTACAGAGGAGTCGGAGCGTATTTACCGGGAAAGAGGTTTGAGCGCTTTTGAGGAAAACGAGCGTGTGCATGCACTGGAGCCTTTGGCGGAGGGACCTTTTGCGCAGTTCCTGAGAAAGCTTTCCGCCCTGCAGAGGGAATTTGCGTATGAAGACTGTCCGATCCGGACGGCGCTGGTGACGGCGCGCAGCGCACCGGCGCATGAGAGGGTGCTCAGAACCATAAAAGCATGGGATGTCCGTGTGGATGAAGTGTTTTTCCTGGGTGGACTGGAAAAGAAGGAGATACTGAAAGCCTTCGGCGCCCAGATCTTCTTTGATGACCAGCCGGTCCACACCGCCAGCGCGGCGGAATTTGTCCCTGCTGCGAGAGTGCCCTACCGGAGAGAGACGGGCACGGAAGCCGCCCCGGATACCGGGAACTACAGCTTCGGCTGAGAAGGCGGCTGTGCTTCGCAGCGTTTTTGAAACCACTGTGGTGGCACGCCCGCTGACGGTGCGTGTGCCAGCGGCACACGTCCAGCACAGACTGAGACGGAGCGCAGACCAAAGCGGAGCGCAGACCAAAGCGGAGCGCAGACCAAAGCGGA
>CANDMD010000089.1 GCA_947385725.1 uncultured Lachnospiraceae bacterium
CACCCCTACCCACAGCTCATCCGAGCACTTTTCAACGTAAACCGGTTCGGGCCTCTGATCTCATCGATGGTCTTCTGAGCCGCATCGCGGGAAGCCGTCATGGACTTATACTGGTTCAGGTAGGATTCCGTCCTGGAAGCCACATCTTTCTGGATCATGCCGCTCATGTTCGCGAGAGTTGCAGTCCTGTTCCCCACCACAAAGTAGCCGGCATACTTCTGATACTCCGCCAAAGCAGCCGTATCGTCCTTTAAGTCCACTTTCAGCTTCATGGCTTCCAGAGCCTTTTCCCCATTATCATCCAATGCGGTAATACTGAAATCGTTTGACGCGCCGGATTCCTTCGCACTGACGGAAAAACGTCCCCACTTCGAGTCAAAGCTGGCATTCAGGCCTGCATTCTTAAGCTGGGTCAATACATCTGAAATGGTGGTATCCCCGGTAATATTGATATCCACGGAAGTATTTCCCGTAGTCACGTTTATCTTACCTTGACCGCCAAATCCATCCAATTCACTGAGTTTGGTAGCGGCGCTGACAGAATCGCCTGAAGAACTCTTCACCACCCCGCCGGTCAGATAAGCGGTCTTAGCCAGCTGCCCTACCTCCAACTCCTGCACGCCGTTCACCGCGTTCTCGCCGGTAATCACACTGACTGCATTGGGATTGGATACTTTCGTTACCTTCCTGGTGTAAGAAGTGCTGAAACGCATGTTGCCCAGGAACTTCGACTGCAGGTTCTTCAACTTGGTATTCAGTTCCTTCCACGCATTCTGCTTCCAGCTCAGCTTTGTCTGCGCTTTCTTGGCAGTTGTCACCTTGACGCTCTTTGCTTCTACCAACTGCTGTATGAGACTCTCTGTATCCATGCCGGACATGAGTCCGCTCATTCTCATTGCCATTTTACCAACCTCCTAACGTCTCTCGTCTATCAGCATGCCTGCCAGTTCCCATACCTTGGCGATCATATCCAAAGTCTTCTCGGGAGGAAGTTCTTTGAGGACTTCCTTGGTGCTCTTGTCTACGATCTTGATGGTAACACGGTTCGTATCCTCATGGATTCCGAATACGGCCTCTGAATTAGACAGATTCTTGTTTAATTTTTCCACTGCCTTGCGGATCTGCTCAAAATTAGACTGTTGCTCTTTTCCCTGCTCGCCGTTTTCCGACTGACCTTTCTCCTGGGCATTCTCCACAACACTGGTAGTTCTGTCGACCTGTTCCGCAGCCTGGACACTGCTGGTCGCACTCTCCGGCTTCTCCGTCTGTACGGGAGCCTTTGGCTTTTGTACTACACTTCCTTGTGCCTGTACTGTCATAATGCTTGAAACTGGTTCAATTGCCATTTTTCTCACCTCCGTGTGATAATTGCGTTTTGTTTATTCTATAGCACCGTCGTATCTCCTTGTTGTGGTATATATACTCAAGTGCATATCTAACATAGATATCGGATCGCTGCCAAAAAAAGTTTACAGGAAATATACTATCCCAACAAATTTTTCAGCGCTTCCATACCCTCCGCATTGACAGCCTCTCTGTTTGCCTCCTGGATCTGAAGATATACTTCTTTCCGATACACCGGAACCTCTTTGGGTGCATTAATGCCGATCTTTACCTGATCGCCCTTCACTTCCAAAATCGTGACCTCAATATTATTATTGATAACGATCGCTTCATTTTTCTTACGGGACAATGCCAGCATCCTACACACCCGCCTTTCCGCTCTGCAAAATGTCATAAATAGGGAATTTTACAGGATGGTCGCTGCTTTCAACAATCACCTGACATGCCCTATTGGTATCTACATTGATCACAAAAGGCCCCTGAAGGTTCACGCTCATCTGGGTCAGGTCGCTGGGCACCGACACTGTCACCAGCGCCAGGAGATTGTCCTCCGTGATATGTCCTATTCCTGCCAACAGTTCATCGTCCACTTCCGGGTCATAATCCGGTTTCACAATCAGGGGATCCATTACCGGCATTGCAAATTCGGCTTCATCCAGCGACTGCAGGAACCGGATGCCCGCACCCTTTCCTGCTTCTTCATCATGAATCAGGGCAAATTTCTTCAGATCCGGAAATCCGACAATTCCCTTTTCAAAAGTAATGATCTTTTCTTCGGATATCTCGACTTCTCCAAATAGCCTTGTGTTAATCTTCATAGTCCCTCTCATTCCGCCGCTTCTGCGACTGCTTCTTTAAATGAAGTTAAGCAGCGTCGACTGCATGACTTTTCCGGTAGCCATCAGTGCCGCATCATAAGTCAGCTTCGCACTATCCAGTTTGATCGCCACCTCTGTGATATCGGCATCCTCGTTCTCACTCTTCAAGGTTTCAAAGGTAGTCTTCTGGTTCTGCATACGGTTCTTGATCAGAGCCAGCTTGCTGCCCCGCGTACCACAGTTTGTGATACACAGATTAGAAGCATCCAGATGCTTCTGGAAGGTAGTGATTCCCTTTGAGAACAGGCTCTGTTCCTTCTCCTTGGCGTAGGTCAGCGCCTTGTCTACCGCATCCATCTGGTTCTGAAGAATCTTCATCTTAGCGTCATCGCCCTCATTCTCCTTCTGCAGCTGATCCAGGGTAGCTTTGGTAGCCTCCAGATCCAGGACGTCCTGCATGGCGCTGACAATATCGCTTGCCTCCCTGCCGATGCCGGGCTGGAAGCATTCATCCGCCGTGGAATTGACGCGGATCGTCTGGTTGAATCCCACATCGTACTCTATCTCCTGGTGCGGTTTCGTGCCCTCAAGGTAGGATTTATTGTACTCTATCGCCTGATCCGTCCTCGGGTCAGAGGTACACGCAAAATAATGCTGGGGACGAAGTTCCCCTTTATCCCAGTGGCTCTTTTCATAGGTGATCCTGATCTCTCCTTCATCCACATTGGAGGTATTTTCCTTGTCCTTCACCTGCATCAGATTGTCATATACATCTTTGCCCAGCAGCATTTCCCCTGTCTCCGGTACATAAATCACAGCCTTCGGATCATCGGCCGCCTGCTTATAAGGGGAATTTGCATCATATACGCTCACCACCGTTGCCTGCAGGGTGGTCACCGTGCCGGTGGCGGGGTCGGTATATTGAAGGGTAGGCACCACAGGATTATTATTCCCGTCAACAATTGGCGGATCATACTTATCGCAGTCATTATACGCCAGCCTGATGCGATATACATCCGTGGCACTGATCTGGGTCTCGTTAATATCATCCATCTGCTGCCCTGCACCGGCGCCATTGGCAAAGTTGGCGGAATTGAGATCCAGCAGCTTTCCTGTATCCACGTAAGTATAAGTGTCAATGTTTTCCTTGCCCAGCTGCTCCGTGATAGAAAAGGTCTGGTTCGTCTCCTTCAGGAAACTCAGGGAAGTATCGGTACGGTAGCCGGTAAAGATATAACGCCCCGCGTAATCCGCATCGCCGGTACTGTAGATCTCATCCCCCAGAGCCTTCAGTTCTTCCAGGATAATCTGCCTGTCCTTGGTTTCAAGGTAAGTGTTGGCGCCCTTATCACATCTGGCCATCATATTGGTTATGATCTGTGAAACATTCTTCAGGGCTTCCTCTGTGACACTGAGCCAACTCTCCGCATCAGGGATATTCTTGGTATAATACTGTGTCACTTCCGTCACGCTGCTTCGCAGACGCAATGCCCTGATTGCCACCACCGGGTCATCGGAAGGCCTGTTGATTTTCTTCTGGGTAGACATCTGCGTACTCAGCTTATCCTGGTAAATCTTATTGGTATTGATATTGGACAGATTGTTACGCTGCATGATCTTGTTTGTAATTCTCATATATGTCCCTTACCTTTCTTGTAAAACTACCCCCGTCATGCCGCTTCAGCGGCATAAGCATTCGGTGCAAGTCTGAAAGAACGCCGTACTTGCGTTCTTCCAGCTGCTTTAGCAGCTTGTGAGACATAGAACTTCTTCACGAAGCAGCCTTTGCCGCGAGTGATTTAGAAGCTCTTCTCACGCTTAGACGCCAGTCTGTAGGATCAGCCTGTCATAAATCTCTGTCAAAGTCTGGATCATCTTGGACGCCAGGTTATATCCGTTCTGGTATTTCACCAGGTTCACTGCTTCCTCATCCTCATCCACACCGGAGATCGATATTCTCTGGTTATCAATGGTATTCGCAATATCCTGGAAACTCCTGCTGAACATATTTGCCCTGGAAGCGTTCAATGTCACGTCCGCCAGGATACACTGCAGGAATTCCGAAGCAGAAGCGCCGCGGAAGGTCATCTTATCCTTGTCGGTAGCCAGATTCTTCAGGTCTGTCAGGAGATCATTCTGCTCCACGCCGTCCGCATTGTCATATCTGTTGGAAAGACGTCCGGGATCGTTCTGCACAGCAGTGCTGATGTCAAAATTCATGGCCGTCATCCAGTAATAGCTGTCCTGGTTCAGTGTTATGGTCAGCGGTTTGCCGCCATTTGCAAGATACGCTTCGTAGCTGAAGGTATCATACCGACTGCCGCCCCAGTACTGTGTATTCGGTCCTATCTCCGTGGTTGAGGTCATGTCATAGCCAAACTCATACTGGGCATCATCTGTCGTTTTGTTAGCAGTGAACAGCGGCGCACCGTGCTGATTGTTGGAATCATATCCTCTTGTCAGGATATCATTGAACTTCTGGGAGAAGGTACGCACCCACTCGTTCATCTGCTTCATATAATAAGGTATACCCTGATAGGAAAGGCTTGCACCTATGGAGGCCACCTTTCCCACCCTGTCGTTGGTCAGCCTGGAATCGTTCTTCGTACTGTCTGACAAAACAAAGGTGTAGGAATAAACAGCTTTGCCGTTATCGTCATAGCTGATCTCGCAGCTCCAGGAATCATAATAAAAGTCCTGGTTACCCAGATCAATGATACCGCCGGAATCCGACAGATTACATTTATTCAGATCCTGCAGATAGGCTTTCCCCACCTGAATGGTGACAGTGTCATGCACGGCTCCTGTGGGATTCCCATTTTCATCCTTGGGCCAGTACTCACCTGTCTTTGTGATCTCACCCACAAAGTTCTCGCCGTTATTGCCGTCCCTCATCTGGATCAGCCCCTGTAGCGCGCCGCCCATCGCCGCGTTATACAGGCTGAATTTCTGACCGTTCTCCCAGTAAACATCGTACAGGCCGTCGGCGTCCGTCTGGTTGACTTTCTCATAGAGCTCCCTTGCCCTGCATTCCAGGCCGTTGTACTCATTGCCGTCCACCAGCACCTGGCCGCCGGCAATCCTTACAATGTAACGGTTTGCCCCTGTCTCACGTTCAGGATTATTCAGATCCACAATGGGATATTCCGTGATCTTCACATCCACGATCTCGGAAAGCTGATCCACCAGCAATTCCCGCCTGTCCCTCAACTCATTGGCTGTCACTCCTGTCAGTTCGATGGTATTGATCTGCTTATTCAAGGTTGCGATCTGTCCAGCGATGGAATTGATCTCATCCACCTTGACCTTGATCTCCGCATTTACATCCTTCTGCACGTTTTCCAGATTGCCTGCAAGACCGTTGAAATATTCCGCCAGCGCTCCCGCATAACCTATAAACTGGGTCTTGGTGGTTGCGTCATTGGCATTGTCCTTCAAGGCCTGCAGCCCGGTGATCATCAGCTGGTCAAACACGGTCTTAAACCCGGCGTTCTTGCCGTTGTCGTCAAAGTAGGCCTCGATCTGCTTCATATAGTATTCTTTCATACCATATTCTCCTACTTTGGCATTATTGTTCCAGTATTTCGTATCGTAGAAGCCGTCCCTGATACGCTCAATGGACAAGGTCTCCACACCAGCCCCGGCGCAGCCGTAGGTCTGAAATACCCGCAGCGCACTGGCTGCAACCTGATTTACCTCCTGCCTGCTGTAACCCTTTGTCTGCACATTGGCAATGTTGTTATTTGTGGTATTCAACGCCGCATTGCTTGCCAGCAGACCTGTATACGCAATATTTAATCCAAAAAATTGTGAAGGCATCTTTTTCCCTCCTACTGTAATATACAATCCGGGAAAAACGTCTGTCTTTGGCGTTTTTCCGCGTGAAAAAGGTTCGCTCTGCGAACCGTAGAACTTCTTGGCGTCCCATCCAATGATGGGACAACTTTAGAAGTTCTTTTCACGCTATACTCCTAATGTATTGATGATATGTTCCAGCATCTCGCTGATCACATTGATGTACCGGCTGGATGCGTTATACGCGTTCTGAAACTTGATCATATTGGACAGTTCCTCATCGGAGGATACACCCACTACCTGCTGACGGGAACCGTCAATGGATTCCAGGGCGCTCTGCTGGTTCTCGTAGATCCCCCTGTAGATAAACCCGTTGCCGCCCACCTGGTTTACCAGATCCATATAGTAATCAATGAAGTTAGTCCGCTTTGTCACATTCGGATTCAGGGTATAACCCTTTTCCTGGAAAGCGGCTTTCATTTCCTCCGCGATCTGCTGATCCTCCGAACCGTCCTCCTTCCGGAAGCCCAGCCTGGAGGGCTCCTGCATCAGCAGGGGATTGATCTGCAGGTTTTTTGTGGTATATAGGCTGTCAGGCTCCATGCCGTTTTCTTCGTTAAAAATATAATATTCCTTACCGTCCGTTCCCTTGACCCTGGTATACTCCTCTGTAGTGATCTTGGTGAACATCTGGAAGGGGATGCCGTCACTGTCCCTCAGGTAACCGTCAGGATCCACCTCGCAATACCGGACGTTTCCCGTCTTGGTGGCACCGCTGTCGGGATCCACATAGGTAAGGCTTCCCGTCTGGACGCCAGCCCCTTTCTCCAGGATCTGGTTCATTTTCGAGATAATGCTGTGAACCATCTGGTCAAACTCGCCCTGGATATTCATCAGCACGGAATTAGACACCATGGAATCATAATACTTCTGTCCGTAAACCTTGGGATTCCTTAAATATTCTTCCCTGGTGATCCCCAGCGCGTCAAGCTTCCTCTGTGTGCAGACATTTGCATCCAGATCCGAGTAATCCGCCCTGTGGTCTCCTCTCGCATAGAGCATCGCCCTCAGTCCGCCGATATCCGTGTCCAGGTCGGATGAGATCGGACGTTCCAGGTCAAATACCTCAGCGCCGTCAATATTATATACCTTCACACCGTTTTCATCGATGTAATATTTCGCATTTGTAGGCCAGAAAGGCGTATAAAATCCGGTGGTCTCATCGACATCCAGGCCAATCTCATAGCACATGCTGCCCTTCACAAAGTCCACGCCCTCGATCTTAACCTCCACATTGCCTTCCAGGTCATAGCTGTAAGACATGCTCACCAGCTGGGAAAGTTCATCCAGTATCGTATTTCTGGCGTCCTGCAGGTCGTTGGCCTGTTCAATCCCGCCGCTCTCAATTGCCCTGATGCTGTCATTCAGAGCCAGCAGCTGCCGCCCGTACATGTTGATCTTATCGATCTGCTGCTTGATCTGCGTGTTCAGGTTATCCTGATAGGAAGCAAGGCCGTCATATACAGCCGCCGCCCTCTCTATAAATTCCGACGATCTCTGCACCAGAACCCCCTGGGTAATGGAACTTGCAGGATCCTTGGCCAGTTCTTCTATGGCTGTCCAGAGATCCTCTATGGTGGTCTGGAACGCCTCGCCGTTCAATTCGCCCAGCTGGCTCTCTATTTCCTCCAACACTCCCGTGGATACCTCATAAAACATACTGCGCCCGGATTCCTTGCGGTATGTCTGATCCAGAAAGTAATCTCTCACATATTTTACACGGGAATAATAGACACCCAAACCTGTCTGTTTATTGTTTACAGATTTGGGATCGACTGAAAGTTTCAGATAACTCCTGGTAGACAGCTGTACCTGCTGCCTTGTGTATCCCGGAGTATCCACGTTAGAAAGATTATGCGCTGTGGTGTTCAGCGCATTTTGACTGTTTTGTAATCCGGACGCCCCTATATATAAACTTCCCATTAATGGCATATCAATCACCTCAAAAAATTATTGCTTCGCGTCGAATCCCCTGCTGGACACTCCCATGGTACTCCCCGCAGAGTAAGCACCCCTATTGTAGTTAGCCGTCTCAGGCGCCGCTTTCATGGATTGAAGCAGAGTCATCTCAAACTCTACCATCTCCAATGCATTTGTCAGCAATTCCCTGTTTTGCTCGTTGATACGCTGCAGGCTGTGAACGACTGTCTGCAGCCGGTCATGCGCCGCCGCCAGCTTTTCCTGCTCCGCAGGTCTGCCAGCAAGCATATCAATCAGATTTGTAAGTTTCAAACTGTCAACATCCCTGTTCAACACATTGGCGATATCCTTCGTAGCTTCAATCCTCTGCTTTTCCAATTGATTGATACGAATTACCACATTCTGTTCATCATCCGTGATTTTTTGCAGATCTTCCAGATTGCCGCTCGCAATGATCGGCGTCTTTTTCTGGGAAAGAGTCAGAAGTCCCTCATATTCAGTGCATTCCTGATCCAGAACATCGATCAGGTTCTCCATTAAACTAGCCACGGGACTTCCTACCTCATTTCGCTCATTTTTGTCAGCAGCTTCTCAGCAAACGCCGAAGTATCCACCTGATAAGTTCCGTTGTCTATCCTGGCCTTGATAGATGACACCAGATCCTCCCTCACATCCGGAACTGCTGCCACCGCAGATTTCGCACTCTGAAAATCCCTGCCCGCCGTACTGATCTGTAAGCAGTCAGAACCGTGGGACGATGCGCCGACCTGCTGGTTCCTTGCCGTCTGCTTGGGCTTATATATCTGCTGAACCTGACTATACGCTTCAATACGCATATGAGTTCCTCCTTTCTGTAAGTCTCATATTCCTTGACCTTTCATGTATTATTTATCGACAGGTTGGAAGAATACTTTAGAGGAATCCAGAAATATTTTCCGCCGCCTACTTTTCCGGCATTCCTCCCAGGTTGGTCTGATACCACTTTTCTTCCGGCTCCGACAGGTAAATGACAATGCAGGTATCCGTCTCCGCAATGCTGCCTTCCAGCGGCCATTCCCGCATCTGCCCCGACAGTGCCAGCCCCTCCCGGATCTGCTCCGCCGAGGGCATATGCAGCACACAGCCTTCCAGTTTTATGACGTCGATCATCCGCCTGATATTCCCGCCGTCCCATTCAAAGAAAGAGGCGCCCAGGGTACAGGAAGTCTCAATTCCGATATCCTCCTGCGTCCCTTTCCCGATAAAGACTACCGCCTTATTCTGATAATCACAGCCTGCCCGTTTCAGATCCTGGATGATCTGGCAGGCCATGGTTCTGTCCTGCTGGTAGACCAGATAAGTATAATAGTATATCCGGTTCATATTGGACGCATTCATCATCAAGATTCCCAGTACAACGACTGCTGCCACTTTCTCTAAAGCATTCCTGGTAATACCATTGAAGATCAGCAGCAGCTGGATCATGCCGGAGAGAGACAGCGCGATCATCATACGTCCGTGGGTCTTATAAGTCCCAAGGGCAATATAGAGGGCGAAGGGCGCCATCACAAGCCCCAGTGCAAGCAGCAGTACTCCCGCTTTTTTCGCCGCTCCCTTTTTCCTGAAAAATGTCGCGATACTGAAAAGGATGAACAGGAGCGTCACCGCGCGAAGCGTAACGCCGCCGTAAACGGTAACGTCCCTGACAGGAACCGCCAGGGATACCCTGCCCACATTTGCCAGTGCCATAAAGAGATTAAAGAAAATGCTTTCCCCGTTGGTCCAGCCGATATAATTCTCCGACAGGTAAGCGGCCGTGCCGCAGCATTTCCCAATGATGAGGTTTATGACATAGTATAAGCAGACGGAAGCCAGGGTGATCAGAATACCCTGAGCCAGCTCCCGCTTGATTTCCCTGTCCTGCAGGAAACGGCACAGACACCATCCGGCCACTGCCGTCACATAGACCCCGATCAGCGCCTGGTAGCTTCCCAGGGCCGTCACCAGAAACAGGAGGATGCATACCGTATTCCAGCTGCCTTTCAGGCGGCATTTCCCGATGGTCAGGAGAAACGCTGCCGCCGTCAGAACCATCCCGAAGCTTTCCGGAATGATCAGCATGGAAAACGAAAAGGCTTCGCCCACACAGAACGGGATCGAGCTGTAATAGCACAGCAGCATCGTGCGGAGCCACAGCCTGTCCTTTTCCTCAAAGTCAAAAAAGGCATAGGCGAACAGAAAACCGGACAGATTCCACAGCGCAATGGCGGCCGCACTGGTAAAAAAGGGCACAAAACGCCCATGCTCCGTGAAAACCAGGTCATACAGATACACCGTATATCTGTTCTGCAGAAGCCACATAATGCTGTCGGTTTCATTCAGCAGCCATGTCTCTTCGTCAATATTGGGCGCGTAATGTGTGAGCATGAACCCAAAGCACAGTACTGTATACCCCAGCGCAATATAAAAGGCTTTTTTATTCTTTTCATAAAACTGTCTCATTCTGATCCGCCCGTCACAAAATTCTTACATTGATTCCTCTGATTTTTCCGGCTTTTTCCGTCAGCCGGAACGATACCGCTTTCCCCTCATAAGAAATATTCATATTGGGGTTATCCAGTTCGTTGAAATAAACGTTTTCCGGCCTATGCGCAATAAATCCAAACAGATTGCCGTGCTTGTCCGTGGTTACGGTCATGACCCTGCCGGTATATACATTGGAATTCACTTCCACGACACTGCTCCCCCGCAGTTCTTTTAACATAAAATCTTTAAATTCCGGATTATCCTTTATGGCATATCTGTAGTCCGATCCCTTTGCGGCAACCCATTGCCTCATTATCTGCCGAAATCTGGCCGCTGCCCGCAAAACCGTCTGTTTATACTCTGTCCCGCCCAGCAGCTTCAGCAGCTTTTTGCAGTACTCTTCGATTCTTTCCTTGTCGTCTATATCCGGAGCCGGCCCCAAACTCAATTCCTGAATCAGGAACAGCAGATGCATCTTATATGGCCTCATATCCTTCAGACTGTAATCCTGCTTCATAATGCACTCCAGATTCGATGCCAAAAGCGCCGCCACATAATAGGGATAATAAGACTGGCCCTCCACAAAAAGCTTATTCCTATAATCAATGATAAGTTTGGATTCATGCCGGTGCGAAGTCTCGACATGATTCATGTACATCGCCACCATGCTTTGGATCAATACCCTAAAGCTGACTTTCTGATACGGTTTTATCGCATTATCCCTTGCATACTGCTTGGAACGCCTCTCGTAATATACCTTGGAAAAGCCTTCTGTTTGCATGACATTAAAGAAATCCTCCAGTTCCTTGTGATACTGCCGAATGGTCTCAAAAGCCTCCTCATAGACAATATTCTGTCTGTTTGTGCCCTTCACGATTCCCTGCGCCACTTCCGGTTTTGTAGCTTCGATCACCTTTATAATCACTTGGACCTGGGACAGGTCATTTCCCTTCCTCTTGACCTGATAAAGGGAATTGCACGTCTGGCAGCCATTTACAATCTGGGGATTTTTGATGATCAATGCCCTGTTCTTCGATTCGAGCCTGTCACATACAATCGTAATCCCATTGTTATACAGAACAAAATTCACAGGATTAGTCGTCAAAGTCGCTTCCATCTCCTGATTTACATCTGTATCCCCCTGATAATCCCGGACATTATCATCAAACATGTTCGCCCGGATTAATCCATCGTCATTTGTCAATATCCTGACCAGGCTGTCCGCATTGCAAAGCACAACATACACCTGCCCTGCATCCTCTAATTTTCCAAATTCAATAGAGTCCTGATACTCAAGATCCGCCTGATATTCCTTTCTGTTAGCCTGTGCAATCGCATACAGCTTCTCTTCATTAATCTGCTGAATATTGATGGTATACTCTTTGCTTTTTATACTTTGGGCTTCTGCCTTTTTCTCCGCCACAAAAATGATATTTATGGTGGGAAGCCCCTCCCATCTGGTCACAATTTTCTGTGTCTGAAAATACCCTGTTATCTCCGAAAAGTTATACCCCTCCCACCTCTTATGATAGACCTCGCTTATCAGCTCCTCAGTGGAAAACTTCTCCTTATAGGCTAAAATGTATACCTCAAACCTGCCCTGGCCATCCTTCTGCAAAATGTCGTCGATATCCGTCCTTGTAGAAATCAGCTGCCCGTTCATAGTTACGGCGATGCCGATCAGCCCCATTCTTTCAGGAATTTCATCACATATCTGGTTTAACAGGTCAAAATCCCTGTCTAACCTGTCAGGCTGAATTTGCGAAAAATAGATATAGTCAATATACCTTCTCTCATTCTCGAGACTGCTGTTTTCTTCCAGTTCATTCTCTTTAACATAGTCGCTGAACCATGCCTTTAATATCGGGTTTTCAAACACAATACACCCTCCTATCCATTAAAATTTATGTTCATTTCAGCCGTATATATAGTCTTATCGGCTGTAACCATACTTATATGGTGGATGTCATAGGACGTCATTCCGCCCATTTCATTTACATCAACAAATATCCCATCCAGAATATACTGAACGGCCTTCACCCTCTGCTTATATTCGGCCAGCTTGGGTCTGCTCTTCCTGGCGGTAAGCAAATTGCCACTGCCTGCCTGATCGATTTTTTCCTCATATTCATCCTTCTCTTTTTGGAGCATTTCCCTGCTCCAAAATCTGGATATCACCCCCAATGAACTCTCTATGACATATCCGTCTAAACCGCTTAAATACTGGCTCTCTATATGCCCGATCCCGCTATGCCACTGGTTACAAAGTTTTAGCGCCGTTTCCGCTCTTATAACCGTGTCCTTCATATCATAAATATACCATTTTACTCTTTTCTCCGCACTGCTCTCCAAAACAGCGGTGATATCCGGCTTCTTTACCCCGTCTTTCGACATTCCCTCAGGTAAATATTCCTCGCTGAAATAAGCCCTGTCCCCATCCCTGACCGTATAATACAGAATGGTTCTGTCCAACGTACCGTTGCCGTGTTTTTCTTCCACGGCTATGTCCATCGGGCAGTCGAACCAATACATCTTGCTCTTTTCATAACTCATTCCCTGTTCCAGCTTTTTTGCTTTCATCTGTCTATCCCATAATACAGTTTGATTCCTCGTAAAGCATATCGATATTTTGATTAAACCTCCCAAAGTCATAACCTATCTTTGGATAATCAAAAAATTCTAATTCCTCGACGACCACACTGCCTTTTTCATTTTTTTTAAATTCATATATTCTCACTGTTTTTTCCGGCTGAAGCATATCCTGCATACTCCAATCCAGCTTTTCCAACACTTCATTTCTACGCATTACATTTTTCATTCTCGACACTAAAATTAAATTATTAATTTTACCCGCCAGAGTATCACTGTGGGTTGAAAGTATGATCTTATTGCCAAGATTACAGTATCTCATCAATGCCTTTGCCATGCTTCCCTGCTTAATAGGATGTATACTGTTTTCCACCTCATCATAATACAAATATCCATAGCTGCCCTCCGATTTCAGCACACTGCTGAAGGGTGACAATTCATGGACCATGGATGAAGCCATATTCAGAGGAACATAGCAATTACCTTCCCGATACATAAACACATCGTTCTGATATTCAATCTTTCCGCCCAACAGTTCCCTGTCCACAAATTCTATTAAATCTGCCTCATTTTCATCAAACTGTGTTCTGGGCGAATAGGTCTGCAGAAATGTCAGATAGTCGTAGATCGGCAGAGTCATTCCGGACTTTCCCTGCCTGTTTACAAAGAAACTCCTAAAGAGCATCTGCAGGCCGGCCCGCGATGCCGGAAGAAACAGCTGTCTTTTTCCCACAGGCAGTCCCAGCATATCCAGAAGGGCGTATCTTGCAAGCTGTGATTTCATCTCATCTACTGTCCCCGCCACATCACTGGCAATATTAACCCTGCTGCCATCAGCATACTCTTTTTCCAAATATGCCATTTCTGCAATTGTCCCGACATAAAACACTTCCTCCGCGGTCTCAAAATGTATTGCTACTTCCTCCACAGGGATTTCCATGGAAAAGCATTCCAGAAGAAAAATCCTTTTATTGTCCCTCAGGTAACTGTTAATATTGTTTTCCAGTTCAGCAAACCACTTATCAGAAAACGATATATAAGAAACCCCCTCACTCTCCGTTATTTTGGCACAACCGGCTTCCGCATTCCAGTTGGATATTGTGTCCATAATCCCATACACGAGTTCCATCATCAAAGTTTTTCCGCTGTTATTATCGCCTACAAACAGCGAGAAATCACCTGTTTTTATGGAAGCCTTCTCTATTTTCGCAAATTTTCTGACATCTACTCTTATACCCAAGAAAACCCTCTTTTCTGTTATTATAGATCGGAAGAGCACACGTCTGAACTCCAGTCACAGTTCAG
>CANDMD010000090.1 GCA_947385725.1 uncultured Lachnospiraceae bacterium
TGACGCAAACATCAAGCACTGATTTACTTCAGGATTAATGCAACGATGTACTAGGCAAAATAATCCTGATGTCCGCATCAGACGGGGAAGTTCCGGAATCAGTTCCATTGTAAAAAACAGTATGGTAATTACCGACGGAATTGCAGGCATATTCTTTGTTTTGTGCCTCTCCCGCCTGCCCTTCGGCAGAGAGGTATCCCTCAATGTCTATCAATCCAAATAATCCTGGTAGTAGCCTTCCCCGGTAGCAATGCGGACAGTAAAGTCATCACCTTTGTTTCATGTGGTCGGGCTGATGGATGAATACATCGTAAGGGATGGCCATTCATTTATTATGTCAAATCTAATAGTATCAGAGGAATTGAGTTTGTCATCGCTGCTGTCCAGCAATCCGCTGTCTGCGGACAAGGCGATGGTTTTTATTTCCCTCATATGGGGGGCGGGTATCGTCTTTCGATAATTGTGCAGGCTGGCAGTCAGCACTTTTCTGGAGGTGGAGGAACTATCTAATGTATCATAAGTGACTTCCGCCGTCGAGAAAGCGTTTCCTGCTTCCAAGGCAAGAATATTGTCTGAGACATTCAGGTTGGCAGTTTTTTCCGTCTCATCCATTGTAGTGGTGTAAACAATCACGGCATTTGTGGGAAAACCATTCTCTCCCAGATGGAGTTCCAGCTTATCTATATTTAAGTCCCTGTCAAATTCGTAGAGAACCTTGATATTCTCCAAAGTACAGCCAGTATTATTGGTTATTAATCATCATTTGACTTGTCGAGATAATCCGTCAATTCCATACAGGAAGGACTGTTTCTACATTGACGAGTTTTATAATCGGATTGTCAAAGGATACGTACAGAATGTTTTTAGAGTGGACACCCTCGTCGATCAGGTGATCCATCATCTGGTACATAATCGTTGTCTTACCCACACGCCTTGCCCCGGACAATACGGCAAACCGTCTGAGCGTATTGTGCTGGATCATTTTCAGGGCTTCATAATAGGCAAGCCTTTTCTGCGGTTTGCTTTCCTCCTTGACCGAGGACGGATTACGCCACCACGGATTATACTGACGCAATACCTTAATGACCTGCTCATCGCTTACAATTGCCATATAATCACCTCCATGCTCCTATTTTATATAGAAATTATAATACTATATCCGAATGAATGCCGAGGAGTTATGTAGGTATATTGTAACAATAGCGAACCTGGAATGCAAGACGAATAACGGGTAAGTCCCCAAAACGTGTAAGGACTGCCAAAAAGATGCAAAAACATAAGATGTTTGTTATAATAAGGAGCGAGAGGGCAGCAGCGTTTAAAGAGACGGTTTTTTACGGTCAGGAGGCAGTTTGGATGGAGTTACTGGATATCGTGGATGAAAAAGGAAGTCCCACAGGACAGACTGTGGAGCGGGAAAAGGCTCACAGGGAGGGAATCCGTCACAGGTCTTCCCACGTATGGCTGTTTCGCAGGCGTGCCGGCAGGGTGGAAGTATTGCTGCAGAAGCGCAGCAGCGGGAAGGACTCTTTTCCCGGCTGCTATGATATTTCCAGTGCGGGACACATTCCGGCGGGGGTGGATTATGAGTCTTCGGCGGTAAGGGAACTGCGGGAGGAACTGGGAGTGGAGGCGGAGGAGTCCAAACTGCAGTACTGCGGGACCAGGTATATCTATTATGAGGAAGTGTTCTATGGGAAACTGTTTATCGATAACCAGGTGAGCAATGTCTATCTCCTGTGGCTGGATCGGGAGCCGGGGGATTTTGTGCTGCAGGAAGAGGAAGTGGAAAAGGTGGAGTGGTTCGATTTTAAAGAATGTGTGGAACTTGTACGGCAGAACAGGATTCCCCACTGCATTATGATGGAAGAACTGGAAATGCTGCGTCGTAAGCTGGACAGCCTGAACTGTTACCCTGAGGGAATAGGGCACTGCCCCGGTGGAAGGAGTACTGAAGTGCCGGATGTGAAAGGAGGGTCACGGTGGAACAAATATTGATCGTGGAGGATGATATTTCACTGGCGAAAGGGCTCTGCCGTGCGTTGGAGTCATCAGAGATACGGACGGAGAACTGCGGTACGCTGGGAGAAGCGGGCAGGCGTCTGGAGGAGTGGCACCGGGAAAATGACAGGCTGCCGCTGTTGTTGCTGGATGTAAATCTTCCCGACGGAAGCGGGTTCGATTTTCTGAAAAAGGTAAAGGAAAGCTATGACATTCCTGTGATCATGTTGACGGCCAACGACATGGAAATGGATATTGTGGCAGGGCTGGAACAGGGGGCGGAGGATTATATCACAAAGCCTTTCAGTTTGGCGATATTGCGCGCCAGGGTGGCAGCAGCATTGCGGAGGCGGCGGGAAGCAGACGCCGGAAGCGGCGGAGAAAGTGAGGAACACGTTGTGTTTGACCAGTATGACTTTGATTTCGTAAAAATGTTATTTCATGTAAACGGTCGGGCGGTGGAACTCAGCAAGACGGAGCAGAAGCTTCTCCGGTATTTTGTCGTAAACAGGGGAATCACATTGAGCAGGAGTATGCTGCTCGACAGGGTCTGGTCGGACGGCGCGGAGTATGTGGATGAAAATGCGTTATCGGTGGCGGTAAACCGGCTGAGGGACAAGCTGTCGGCCCGTCCATATATTAAAACAGTGTATGGTGTTGGCTATATCTGGGTAAAGGAGTGACAGAGCCTTATGGACAGGGAGACAGGATTTGTCATTTGCATAGGGTGTTTGTTGTCGGTACTGGCGGCAGCGGGTGTGGTTCTTTTCTATCGGCATAAGGAGCGGCGTATGTACCGTGTATTGGGGCAGATGCTTTCCGATGCCATGGAAGGAGTTTTCGAGGAGCGGCGCTACGACGAAACCATGCAATCTGCGCTGGAAGCCAGATGGGCGGCTTATCTGTCCGCAAGGGAACTGGCGGTGAAGCGGCAGGCGGAGGAAAAGGAAAAGATCAAGACCCTGATCGCCGACATTTCCCATCAGACGAAAACACCTATTGCCAATCTCCTGCTCTATTCGGAATTACTGCTGGAACAGGAACTTCCCCGGATGGCAGGGGAGTACGCATTGTCGGTGAAAGAGCAGGCGCAGAAGCTGAACTTCCTGATTGCCGCGCTGGTCAGGATGTCGCGCCTGGAAACAGGAATACTGGTTTTGCATCCTGAGACGGGATCCGTCAATGAACTGCTGCGGAGAGTATACCTACAGATGCGTCCCAAGGCGGAAGAAAAAGGTCTGGAACTGATCCTGGAAGAAACGAAAGGAGAATATCAGGCTGTCTTTGACACGAAATGGACGGAGGAAGCGGTTGTCAATATTGTGGATAACGCGGTGAAGTACACCGATCAGGGCAGCGTTACCATGGGCATATGTCCTTTTGAACTCTTCTGCAGTATCCAGGTCAGGGATACGGGAGCGGGAATTCCCGAGGAAGAGCAGACAAAGATTTTTTCCCGTTTTTACCGAGGTACAGCCGCGGGGAGCAGTGACGGGGTAGGAATAGGACTGTATCTTGCCAGGGAAATCCTGTCCAAGGAAGGCGGATATATTAAGGTTTCCTCGCGGCCCGGTGAGGGAAGTGTTTTCTCGGTGTATTTAAATTCAAAGAAATAGCCGCAAATATAACCTTTGCGGTTTTCCCTTTGAAAAAGAAAAATATTTATGATACAATCATGTTGAAGGGAGGTGAAATTATTGGAACGGACTTCCGCGTTGGAAAAAATGTATAACAGGATCGAACAGGAACTGGAAGGACAGATCACCTTTTATTCCGAGGATATCAGAAATCTTTTTCCTAAGATGAAAAATGCCACGATATATTGGTATTTATGCAAGCTGGTGGAAAAAGGGTATATCAACAGGATCAGAAAAGGTGTTTATACCATTAACGAATGGAAGGGTAAAAGTAAAGTAGTATTATTTGCGGCGGCGCAGGATGTTGCTTTACTGCTGGATGAGGCGGGGTTTAATTATTATATCTCAGGAGCGGATATATTGCTGAAATATATGCAGCATGTGCCGGAACAGTATCCTTTGATTCTGTTTGCGGAGAAGGCAGCCAGGGAGGAAGTGGAGCGTGTCCTGGGCGGGGCGGGTTTTCAGGTCATTGAACCGGTGAAATTGAAGGAACAGTATGAGACCAGTTTTTTGTCGGGAGATGAAAAAACGCAGGTGGTATTGTATGTGACGGAAAACTTTGAATTCTGTGAAGATAATATTGCTACGACGGAAAAGGCATTTGTGGATCTGTACTTTGCGGTTACCAGGAATGGTTATCCCTTGGCGCTGCAGGAACTGGCCAGAATATATCGGAATTTAGTGCGCCTGGGGAACATCGACAGGAAAAGGATGATCAAGGCGGCAGAAAAGAGAAGTATACAGTACGATATCCGTTTTATAGCGGAGTCAAAATTTATTACGGAACAGGCATTAATGTTTGTGGATATTTTACGAAGGGAGGAATAGAGTGGATTATTCGAAACTATTTCATGACCAGAAGGCATTTGAGAGGGAAACTCTTGATGAAAGGATGAGGCTATTTGGGTTTAAAAATATGGCCAGACTGGAATTGTTCCTGTGGGATCTGGAATTATATTTACAGATACAGGAACTGCTGGGAGACAGGGTTGTGTTAAAGGGAGGAGCCGCCACACAGTTTTATCTGCCCAGGGAAGCACAGAGGACGAGCGTCGATATTGATATGGTCTTTTGCGGAACAAAGGCTGAGGTGGAGGCCGTGTTGGGGAAGATTGAGGAGAAGCTGGGAACGGGTCAACTGTTTAAATTCAGGGAACATGTTCCCAGAAATCCAAGGACTCATCTGCCACTGCATACATATTTTGTGGATATTCCATCCGTGCTGGCCGGCAGGGATGGGCATATGCCGGAGAAATCCCATGAGGTTCAGGAATTAAAAATAGAATTTATTATAGAACCGGAAAGGTGGGAGTTCACAAGGAAAACAGGGGAAAATATTTTTGCGGTGGACAGTAAATGGGAATATCAGATACTTCCGGCCAGCAGTCTGTTTGCGGATAAGCTGACCACTATAGGCAATGAGACCATAGGCGTACAGAATGACCGCATGGACGAACAGGTCAAGCAGTTCTATGATGTGATGATGATTACGAAGCATTGTCTGGACAAACTGGATGTAAACGAGGTTTATGAGAAATACCTTAAACGTGTGGAACAGGAATGGCGGGACAGGAAGCCGGGGGAGACGTATCATCTGGAAGCTGTTATTGCGGATGTACGCAGACAGCTTTACCATTATTCTATGGCGGACAGCGGCGAGGATGTGGAGTTAAAGAAATATATTAATGACTTTAAGGGGCTTTACTTAAACAGTAAGGTGGAATTTACACCGCAGGCGGTTGCGTGCGGAGCGGCAATGATCAGGCTGATGTATGATCTGTTTTTTCAGGAGCGCAGCTGGAGTAAGCTGAAAAAATCCCTTGAACTGGAGGCGAAACTGATACTTGCACCATATGAGGGCAGGGAAAAGGGCGATAAGGTCAAGGAACTCCGTGAAAAGCTGATCCGGGAATTTGGAAGTTATTCCGCCGTTGCCCCTGAAGTCTTAAAAGGGAAAAATCTCAAAAGAGTATTCTGGGCCATTGTGGATACAGATAATCTGGACGAGGTAGAGTTGGTTATCAATCAGGTGTGTGATGATTCGGGCTGTACATGTCCCAGTCTCTGACAAGCAATGATCTGTAAATGTCTTAAATCTATCAAAAAAGAAAGAATTTATTCCTTTTCGGAAAGAATCCTGAAAGAATCCCATGGCAAAATAGGATAAGAAGCAGATTCAATAATTGCATAATATATGAAATGGAAAAGGAGAAACAGTATGGCGATTCTGTCAACGGATAATCTCAGGAAGATATACGGGAAAGGGGAGAGTGAAGTCCATGCCCTGGACGGCGTTTCCATCCGTGTGGAAAAGGGGGAATTTGTGGCGGTGGTAGGAACCTCCGGCAGCGGGAAATCCACGCTGCTTCATATGCTGGGAGGTCTGGACAGACCCACGGAAGGAAAAGTATATGTGGACGGCAAGGATATTTTTTCCCTGAAGGAGGAAGAACTGACCATTTTCCGGCGCAGGAAGATAGGCTTCGTATTCCAGAATTACAATCTGGTACCGGTACTGAATGTGTATGAAAATATTGTGCTTCCGGTACAGCTGGACGGCAATGAACCGGATCGGGCGTACCTTGACAATATCGTCGATACGCTGGGATTAAAAGAAAAGCTGCGCAGTCTCCCCAATCATCTCTCAGGCGGACAGCAGCAGAGGGTGGCGATTGCCAGGGCGCTGGTGTCAAAGCCTGTCATTGTCCTGGCGGATGAGCCCACGGGAAACCTGGACTCCAGGACCAGTCAGGATGTGCTGGGGCTGTTGAAAATTACGGGGCAGAAGTTTGCCCAGACCATCGTGATGATTACGCATAACGAGGAGATCGCCCAGCTGGCGGACAGGATCATACGGATTGAGGACGGCCGGGTGGTACGGGGCGCGTTCCTGTCACAGGAGGGGGATGCGAGATGAGGAAGGTTGCGAATAAGAAAGTGATCCGCAGGGTCAGCTTTGAGACCATGAAGGCAGACAGGCTTAAGAATCTGGTGTCAATCGTGGCAATCGCGCTGACGACTGTACTGTTCACGGCGCTTTTTACCATTTTGCTGTCCGTGAAGGATGGCTATGAGGCACAGAATTTTCGTCAGGTAGGTACTTATTCCCATGGTGCATTGAAGTACCTGACGGAGGAGCAGGTGCAGGAGTTTTCCGCTGACAGGGATATTAAGGAATATGGGCTGCGGCGTATCGTGGGTATGGCACAGGGGGAATCCTTCCGTAAGCACCAGGTGGAGATCAGTTACTGTGCCCCCAATACCGCGGAATGGATGTTCCTGGAACCTGTGGAGGGAGATTATCCCAGGGAAGGAACCAATGAAGCCGCCACGGATACCATGGTTCTGTCCCTGCTGGGGGTGGAGCCGGTGATCGGTACGGAATTTGCCATGACCTTTGATGTGGACGGTACGGAGGTCACGGAATCCTTTGTGCTCTCCGGCTATTGGGAATATGACCCTGTGAGTATGGCTGACCATGTGCTGATACCGCTCAGCCGTGCGGAGGAGATCTTTGAAGAATACGGGATTACTCCTGTGGACGGGATGACGGGCAGATGGAATATGGATATCATGCTGAGCAATGCCTCCCGTATCCCGGACAAAATGTTGACGATTTTAGAACGTCACGGATATCAGGGGGAGGACAGAAATGCGGACAATTATATTCCCATAGGTGTGAACTGGGGTTATATGTCCCATGAGATGCTGGAACAAATAGATATTCTGTTTGTACTGGCGATGCTGGCAATGTTGGCTTTGATTGTCTTTACGGGATACCTGATTATTTATAATGTGTTCCGTATTTCCGTGGCAAATGATATCCGCTTCTATGGTATGCTGAAGACCATTGGCACTACGGGACGTCAATTGAAAAGGATGGTGCGGCAGCAGGCCCTGTGCCTGTCCGTGGCAGGGATTCCTCTGGGGCTTCTCCTGGGATGGCTGGTGGGCTGCGGGCTCACAGGTATTGTGATCAATGAACTGAACGGGGTAAGGAATCAGGTGTCTGCAAATATTTGGATCTTCATCGGATCCTCCCTGTTTTCCCTATTTACGGTCTCTGTGTCCTGTAGGAAGCCGGGGAAAATGGCGGCGTCCGTTTCCCCTGTGGAAGCGGTGAGGTACACGGAAAGCGGTTCCTCCGGCAAAAAGGAAAAATCCGGAAGTGTGAAGAAGGGTGCCTCCCTGCCGGGGATGGCGTGGGCAAACCTGGGCAGAAGCCGTGGGAAGACAGTAATCACTGTCCTCTCCCTTTCCCTGTCGCTGGTACTTATGAATGTTACGGTTACTTTGGCCAAGGGGTTTGACATGGATAAATACCTACGCAATCAGAAAGTGGATTTTCTGGTTGCGGATGCCAGTTATTTTCGATCCAGATGGGATTATAATATGGGGGTCAGCGAGGAACTGATCGCGGAATTGAAGGAACAGGGAGGAATCGCCGGGGATGGCAGGGCTTACGGATTAAATTACGCTTACAGCAGGAGCGGGAATGGCATGGCTTACCGGTATATTACGGAAGAGGCCTATCGCAGAAAGTACGATTACTGGGAGGAACAGGTATTGGAGGACAGGATCGCCACCGGAAACAGGGAGCAGGGGCTTTTGGAAGACAGTGTGCAGCTCTATGGCATGGAGCCTTTTATCTTGGATCAGCTGGAGGTGCTGGAGGGCGATATATCCAAAATCTATGGAGAGGGGAACTATGTAGCGGTTCCGGACCGGCACGATGATCTGGACTCATATCATACGGCGCAGCCGGGGGATAAGGTATTGATCCGCTATGCGGAGGACGTAGAATATTATAATCCGGATACGGGGGAGGTTTATGCCGAACAGGAAATCATTCAGGGAAATCATCCTTACAGAACCCGCCCCGTGGGAGGCAGGCTGGTGGAGTATGAAGTGGCCGCTGTTGTGGAACTACCCGCGGAATTTGGATATCGCTATTTTGTTTCCGGTGAATACATTATGAATGCGGAGACATTCAAGGAGCATTCGGGTATGGACTCCATTATGTACTATGCGTTTGACATGGAGGAGACAGAGGGAACGCAAACGAAAGGAAACAGTGGGGCAGGGAGTGGGGAGGACAATACCGAAAGTCCTGTGAGCCGAATGGAAAGCTATCTGGAGGACTATACGGCAAGTGCGGGCGTTCCGTATGCCTATGAAAGCAAAGCGCTCTTTGAGGCAGAATTTGAATCCATGAGAAGTATGTATGTGATCTGCGGCGGTGTCCTTAGTTATATTGTGGGACTGGTGGGGGTGCTGAACTTTGTGAATGTGATCATCACCGGGATCCTGTCCCGGAAACGGGAACTGGCAGTACTGCAGTCTGTTGGAATGACGGATAAGCAGTTGAAATCCATGCTGATCCTGGAGGGGCTTTATTATGAACTGGGGGCTGTGGCGGCAGCGTTTTTTCTGACGTTTCTGTCCGCGCCGCTGGCATCTCGGGTGATGGAAGGAATGTTTTGGTTCTTTACCTATCGTTTTACGGTCATGCCGATCCTGGCAGTGGCGCCGGTCTTTGGCCTGCTGGGGGCGGCGGTTCCCCTGGGCGCCTGCCGGTATATGACAAGGAAACCGATGGTGGAACGGCTGAGGGAGGCGGAGTAGCGGGTATGGGATAGAAACTGGAAAAGATATATAATTGAAAAAAAAGACATATCATGTTATCATAGATACACATAAACTAATAAGTGAAGGTGTGGCTGTGTCATCAGGGGGAGGCCGATGGCGTGGACAGCCGGCCGTCGTATCGTATCTATGGGGATGGTATTATGAAGATTGAACGAGTGGATGAAAGAACCGTAAAGTGTTTCCTATCTAATGAAGAGCTGGAGGAGTATGATATTGATTATAAGGACTTTATCCTGCGCAGCGACAAGGCCAGGGAGGTCGTGCAGGAGATTATTGAGCAGGCGGAGGAGCAGGTGGGCTATAAGCCGCCCAGGTTCGCTTTCGACCTGCAGATCATGATGCTTCCGGATCAGGGACTGCTTCTGACCTTTTCGGAGAAAGATAATGATCTCAGGGACGGGGAGCAGTTGATCGAGTGTCTGAAGGAGATGAAGCAGATATTGGATAGGGCCAGGGATAAGATCGGAATGGCTGCGTCGGAGGGGAATAGGGAGACCGTGACCGAAGCGCCCAGACGGAATCCGGTGCAGAAGCCGGACTTTGCAGTGTTTGCTTTCTCTGTTTTGGCTAATGTGATGAGTTATGCCGCTGCGATCCCGACAAATCTGAGGCTGGATAGCGAACTTTACGAGATGGACGGCAATTATTTTTTGTTCCTCAGGAAGGGTTATGCCTCTTATGAGCGCTTCAGCAGAGCCTGTGTCCAGGCCATGGAGTTTGGCAGCCTTTATACCGCGGATGAGGAAAAAACCGCGCCGATCAAGGAGCATGGAACCTGTTTGATTGAGACAAAGGCTTTGAGAAAATTGCGTGGTTAGCAGCAAAAGAATGCCCAGGCGAACAAACTCGTCCGGGCATTCCCATTGTGATCCGTATGGTTTATAAAATCTTAACCGCAGTCCCGTAAGCGATGACCTCCGCTGCGCCGGACATTACGGAAGAAGTGCCATAGCGGACATTTACCACGGCATCGGCGCCCATCTCCCGGGCTTCCTCCACCATGCGCTTTACAGCGATTTGCCGCGCCTCGTTGAGCATCTGGGTATAGCCAACCAGTTCGCCTCCTACCAGTGTCTTCATGGCGGCCATAAAATCCCGGCCTACATTTTTCGTGTGGACAACGGTTCCTTTTACAATGCCCAGGGCTTCGATCTCCTTTCCCGGAATATGATCAATATTTAGAAGCTTCATCTAATTCTCCTCCTTCAATTTCTTTGAAACGTTCTTTTAATGCCGCAAGTGTGCCGATGATGACGAAAACGGGAAATGCAAATAATATTGCCAGTATTGGCAGAGGCGGCGCACCGGCAGGATCAATGATGACTGCCCACAGGAAGATGCCCAGGAGTATTGCCATAACCAGGATCGCAGCCCCAGCACCGATCAAAGCGCCTTTTTTCTTCTGTTTCTTATCTCCTTTCCGAATATCCATAAATTTAGTACCTCCTTTCTCAAGGTCTTCCATTTCTGTAAGCAGATCCTGTAGCTTCAAGGCGTTCAGCCCGGCATTTTCGGATAACAGTCTATGGCAGAAACTGATGTTTGCTTCCAAATTCTTCTGTTTCCTGTCCAGAACAATCAGATGCCTGCGGAGACAGTCCGTCAGGGTGAGATTTCCTGACTGCAGTCGCCGGATCTCCTCCAGGGGAACATCCAGCTTGCGGAGCAGCTTGATCTGCCGCAGGGTTTCCAGATCCTCTTCCGAGTAATCCCTGTAACCGTTGCTCAGATTGCGGGAGGGATTCAGCAGACCCTCCTGCTCATAAAAGCGGATATTTTTCTTGGTGATGCCTATGGCCTGTTCCACTTCATTGATCTTCATAATGACTGTCATGCCTTTCGGGGTTCTTCTGCTTGTGCGGTTGCTGCCGCACAGCCACTTTTTTCTGCTTACAATGTCACACTACACCTTCCACAAGGTGGAAGGTCAAGGAGGTTTTCATAGATTGTATCACAAATTTTATGATAGATACAATTTATGAAAGGATTTCATGAGATTTTATGGAAAATAGGTTGAAAAGTGTGGTAGACTGGACGTATGGGATACCGATATGAGAGATATGAAGAATACAGCGCACGTGTTATGTTGCCTGGAGAAATAGCGGGTAAGCCTGTAACGGTGATCGGGGGGAAGGCTTTTCTGAGCTGCCGTCAGGTGGAGAGCCTGAAGCTGCCTGACACGCTGGAGCGGGTGGAAGACTGGGCATTTGCCCATACGAAGGGATTGAAGGACATTATTTTTCCCGCGAAGGAGATTCTGTTTGGAAAGAAGGTGTTCCTGGGATGTGACGGGCTGCAGAGGGTGTTTCTGACCCGCGGAGGAGAGGCTGTGCAGGGTCAATATGAGGGGATGTCCTTTTTCCTGGCATCCGTATTCCGCCTTGGGATGGAACATATGCGGATGGATCTGTCAGACCTGCGGCTGGCGGGGAGTGCGGATCCGGAGGTGAAAGGTTTTCTGCTGGAATGTGAACTGGCGGAAGCAGCGGAAAATGATTTCTTTGGTAATCTGGAACTGTGACCGCGAATATGCCGTTCAGCTAAGAAAGCGATAATTGCCGAATGCCGGATAGTAAATTTGCCGTTTTAAAATGATTGAAATATGGAGCGATAGAAGGGAGGAGTGTTTATGGATCAGCAGGCAGAGCAGGATATCGAAGCATTGATTGCGCTTCTTGACGGCCGTATCGGGGCGGGAGACAGCCGCATTAAGGTTGACGTGGTGGAGGGAGAAAGCCAGGTCGTATCCCGGCAGTACCACCATGGCCGCTGCGATGTGGGAAGCCCGTGGGCCTGTGGGACACCCTTCGATATTCTGGAGTGACCATGGAGAAATGTTGTAAAGAGGATTAGCTACAAAATAAAGGCATCTGTAATACGGGGACTGGAGAAAAATTTCTGCTGTTCCCGTAACTTTTTTGCGGGAGAAAAGTCTATTAGTGTGAAGGGCTTGGAAAAGCCGGTTTGTACAAACAGAGAGGAAAGTGTGTAAAGAAATTCTAAGCCCGCAAGAGGGTGCATGACGGGAAGGACGTAAAAATGAGGTTTGCAGAGGCTTATGAGGAGTGCAGGGATCCTGTCTACGGATATCTTGTCTATATGACAAAGGATACGACGCTGGCGGAGGATCTGAGCCAGGAGGTATTCCTTCGGATGTTCCTGCATCTGGATAAATTCAGGGGAGAGGCTAGTGTGCGCACCTGGGGACTTCGTATTGCCAGAAACGTATTCTTAAGCTATGCCAAAAAGAAGCAGCCCCTCCTTCTGGAGGAGCAGGAATGGGAACGGCTGCCCGACCATCATCCCAGCCAGCCGGAGGAAGAGGCTCTGAAAAAGGAAAAGGCAGAGGAAATACGCCGATGTCTTATGTGTCTGAGCGAGCAGGAAAGGACGATTCTGCTGCTGCGGGATTTCCAGGGGCTTTCCTATGAGGAGATCGGGCGGATCATGGAGTTTACGCCTGAGGTGGTGAAAAGCCGCATTTATCGGGCGCGGCAGAAGTTTCGGAAAGTATATGAGGGATAACCTTCAGAAAGGATATTTCAAAATATGGAAGAGGAGAAAAAAATAGATATCCCTGAGGTGGTTTATCAGGGAGATGACAAAAGGTTAAAAGAGCGGGTATCCAGATTTAAGGAAGGAGGCTTCCGCATTGTGGTATTCACCATTGTGGGTTTTATCATGGGAGCATACAGCCGGACTTATACCGGCATCGGCTTTTTCCCTGTGAAACTGATACTGGCGGTGCCTTATAAGATCAGCGAGGCAATCTATGTCTCCGTCATAGGCACGGATGCGGCGCAGCTGCGGATAATACCCTTTGGGTCGATGGGCTGGCATTGGTTTTTCACGGAATTTTTCCCCCACAGCATTGTGGCTACCTTCCTGGCGGAGGTTGTCACCACGGTACTTGTCAGCGGGGCAATCTATGGGGCGCTGGCTTATTTTACAGGGGATAAAAGGGTCTTTACCCTGCAGCGTTTTTTGAAATTTGGCGCCGTCTGGTGTGCTGTCATTCTGGTTTCCATAGGTGCGGCTTACCTTGTCAATGCAAAGGCGATCCGGGACAATGAAAACCTGCGGGGAGCCCCCCGGTTCCAGGTGCTGGATTCCCGGGGAAACGGGCAGGGAGCCTGGGGGCAGCTGGTCACAGAATACTTTTATAGTGAATTGGAGGAAAGGAATATTGAGAGGGATTATGAGGGAGAACTGCCCCTGGAAATCCTTTTTGACAATTCGCGGATATGCATGTGCAGGGTCAATTATGAGAAACAGTATTTGGCCACAGAACAGGGGAGAACTTACCATATCTCTGCGGAATTTGCGCAGATCATCCGGCAATACGAGGAAGAGGGTACTTTTCCTGCAGGGATTGGTGCAGGTGAAGCGAGTGAAAGCGTGAAAGTGATTGGAGGAACGGCACAATGAGACAACTGATACAGAAAATAGACTGGAATAAATTCCGGATCCGGAGCAGGAAGGACTGGGTGATCTTCTGGGCATTTGCGGCGCTGATCTGCTATGCCGTGGGACTGCGCTATTACCATCGGTTTGACCAGTGGCTGTTCCCGTTTGCGAATCCCTATATGACAAATCTGAACCAGCCTTATACATGGGGGCAGCTGATCGTATTCCTTGCGCTGTTTGCGGCGGTGGCGGAGGTGGTGCTGTTCCTCTGTAAAAAGTCAGTAAAAGCCAGGGTGCTTGTACTGGTAGGGGCGCTGCTGATGCCTATGGTCATCCTGGCGGGTTACAGGCTCCATACAGATCTGATCGTGTCTTCTTTATGGAAGGAAGAGCCGGTGTATATCAGTTTCCGGAAAGGACAGCAAATGGAATTGACGGAGGAAGAACAACGCGAACTGCTGGAACTGTGCCGGACTTTGACACCCATAGCGGATCAGGAGACCCGGGAACTTTTAAAACAGTGGTATCAGGAGAGCGATACAGACGCATTTACGGAAGCGGATAACCTCCATATCAGGAGATCGGAAGAGCGTCGTGTAGGGAAAGAGTGTTCTGTTGGGTGTA